>CAJXVA010000374.1 GCA_913061055.1 uncultured Pseudomonadota bacterium | reverse complement strand
CTACACTAGATCGCTCGTCGGCAGCGTCAGATGTGTATAAGAGACAGCATCAGGGCTTCGTCTTTCGTGTCGAGGACCGGAGTGGAGTCGTACTGCTCCCAGAAGACGGAGGCCGGCACGTCGTCGGGCACTTCGAGAGCCCGGCGGAGCCTGCGATGGTCGGGCACGAACCCGCGTGCGATCAAGGCCTCTAGCGTCACAGCAATCGTCCCCTGCAGGCCACAGATCAGCACCACCGCGCGCTTGGGCGTGAGTTCCCCCGGCTCCAAGCCCAAGGCGCTCTCGGTCTTCGCAAGCTTGTCTCCCACGAACTGTGCCTCGGCTCGACCGGTCGCTCCGGTCCAATCGGGAGCCTCGCCCGGCCGAGACACCGTTGGGATGTAACGAAGCCCGTGCTTCGCAACGAGTTCGTCGATCTCACCTCGATACCCGAGCCCGGTCGGGTAGCTCGCGCCGTGCACCATCGCGAAGTCGCTGAGGTCGGCGCTGGGATCTTCGCGAACTTTTGCCCGCGCCATCGAGATGAACGGTGCCAGACCCGTGCCCGCAGCGACGGTGAGCTTCAGCCGGGGGTCGTCCGCGCCGCAGGTGTCCTCCAGGGTGAACTTCCCAGCCGGGGTTGGCCGGCAGAACAAGCGCTCGCCTTCATTCAGGGTCCACAGCTCGTGGGTGAGCGGAAGGTCAGATTCCGGAGTCCCCACCCGCCGGATGTAGAACTCCGCGTCGTCCGTGTCGTGGGGGGCGGAGGCGATCGACATCGGTCGACGGACCGAGGCCGGTCGAGAGTCCCCGTCGACGCCGGCGGGTCGGTTCTTGCCCAGCGTGAGGTACTGCCCAGGGATGAACCACGGCTCGCCAGAGCTCGAAAATGGCTCATCGGGTCGCACGCGAAACACCGAGAGGGTGGGCTCCAGGTCGATGCGCTGCGTGATGGTGGCGTTGTACTCGAGCGACTTGGCCATGGACCCCACAAGCGTAGCAGGCCGCAGCGCTCGTCCGTCTCAGACCTCGACCGGGCCATCCGGTGATGGCTCGCCCCAACAACTCCCCAGCCATGCCCCGAGCACCGCCGCACCCAAGCCCCAGCCGACCGGGAGGATGCCCAGCCATGGCGCCGGTTGAACCCAGGCGAGCAGCAGAACAGCGTTGCCGAGCACAATCGAGGTGATCGCCCCCTGGGCGGTGAAGGAACGGCCCCGCAGCCCCAAGTACAGGGTCGGGACCAACATCACGTACCCGGAGAACGACAGCGAGGCGATCGAGAAGATCGAGGCAGGCCGGCTGATGACCAGCGCGGCGGTGAGGACCGCCACCGCGACCACAAACACCCGGCCGGCGCGGACCTGAGCCGCCGGGGAAAGGTCGGGTCGCAGCCGGAGCAGCACGTCGCGCGCGAGCATCGAGGACAGCGTCAGGAACTGGGCGTCGACGGTCGACATCACCGCCGCGAGGACACCCGCGAGGCACAGCCCTTCCAACCACGGGCCAAACGCGTCTTGGACCAAGAGCACGAAGATGCCGTCGGACTCACGCCCCGCCAGCCCGGGAATCGCCACGGCTCCCCAGACGCCCAGCAGCACGACCGGCAACCACAGCAACACGAGCGCTGCGGGGTACAGCCGGCATGTATTGCGAAGCGCGGACACATCCGAGGCCGCGAAGATGCGGACCAACATGTGCGGGAAGGCGATGACCGTCAACGAGATCGCGACCCCCCACGACGCCCACGCGCCCGTTTCGAACAGCGGGCGGTCTCCTCGGCTCAGCAGCGACGGAGCCTCTGCCGCCACGCGGGCTGTAATCGCCTCGAACCCGCCCAGGTGCTGCGCCACGCCGACGAACGCGAGCAGTACGAAGCCGACGAACACGGTGCCCTGAAACACGTTCGTCCACATCGTCGCGCGCATCCCTCCGAGCGCGGTGTAGACGAGGGTCACGCCGAGCAGTCCAAGCGCCGCGGTCTCGAGCGTCACGGCATCGCCGGTGAGTACCGACACCGCAACGCCGACTCCGGTGACCGACGCCACGAGGTACGGCAACGTGTAGACGACGAACGCGACGAACAACACGACGCCCAGTGCGGGGCTCCGCAGACGTCTCGCGTAGAGCTCCGCTGGAGTCACCGCCTTGAGGGCTCGAGCGGCCCGCCACGCGGGGTACCCGATCGCCCAAAACGTCAGCGGGATCCCCAACGCGACGATGGCCGCGTTGAGCCCGAACACCCCGACGCCGTGATGGTACGCAAGACCGGGGATCCCCATCAGCACGAACGGGGTGACGTTGGTTCCGAGCAACGCCATGAACAGGACGAGCGTCTTGGCACTCCGCCCCCCGAGGAAATAGTCCTCGGCGTCGCCGGTGCCGCGTCGCGAGGCCGCGTATGCGATGCCCCCGACGACCGCAAAATAGAGCACCACCACAGTGGCGATCACTGCGCCCTCACCCACGGCGGTCACCGTCGACATCCCGCCATGCGATGCGGGTGAGCGTCTCCACGAGCAAACCTGCGGCAAGCATCCAGCCGAGATGAAACGCGAGATCCCAGGGGAGCACCCCCGCGACGATTCCTCCGCGACTTGGAGACCACACGTGGAGCACGACCAACGCCCCAGCCGCAGCCCAGATGAGCCCCCGGCGCCGCCTGTCCCCCGCTCGCATTGCGCCATGCTACCCCTACACGCAAGCGCGCAAACCCGCCCCCGGGCCGTGAATTCCCGCACGCGCGTTTCCCGACCCCGCGGGGCGCGGAGTCGGAAATCCGCTATAACCGACCCATGGATTCTCGCGGCTTGGCATGCCTTATGGGCGCGACCGTACTGGCGACCGGACTGGTGGGTGCGTGCACCACCGATGTCGCGGACCCGACGATGTTCACCACCGGTGCGGGGAGCTCCTCCACAACATCGGCATCGGCTGAAGGTCCAACGACGGCGTCGAGCACCACCGAGGGCGCATCGAGCTCGAGCAGCGAAGGCACCACCGAGGCTGTGGAGTCATCGAGCAGCTCTGGAGCCGACAGCAGCTCGTCGAGCAGCTTCAGCGGCGGCGGTGCCCAGTGCGGCAACGGTGAGATCGAAGGCGACGAGGACTGCGACTGCGGCGACGACGGAGAGTGCACCGAAGAGGAGCTCGGCGGCATCGCCTGCGAGAGCACCACGGACCCGCTCGTTCCCGGCATCCTCACCGGCGGCCCGCTGGGCTGCAACATGGCCAGCTGTCGCTACGACACCAGTCAGTGTGTCTACTGCGGCGACGGCGAGCTCAACGGCAACGAGGTCTGCGAACTCGACCAGCCGATCGAGACCAGCTGCGCGGAGCTCGGCGAGGGCACGGCGGGCAAGCTGCTGTGCATGGACACCTGCCAGGTCGACACGACCGCGTGCACCGAGTGCGGCTACCAGTTCGACTTCGAAGGCGACCAGTGCCCCGGTGATTGGAGCACGCTGCGGACCACCGGTGCGGCTGCCGTCGAAACCTGGGCCTGCGGCACCCCTGGCCCGTTCGCGGACGGCCCCGGCCCGGCAAAGACCGGCGTGTGGGGGACCAACCTCAACGGCAACTACTCCTCCAACGAGAGCGGCTACGTGCGCTCGGGCAACCTCGACCTCTCCAACTGCGGCGACCAGACCGTCACGATGACCGTGCGTCACTGGTTCCAGTTCGAGGGCAGTATCTCCAACAACGACGGCGGCGTCGTTCAGCTCACCACCGGCGACCCCGAGCAGCTGGTCGACGGTTGGATCACGATCGATCCGCTCGAAGGCGGGGTCACCTACCTGCCCAACACCAACGCGGCCTTCCCTCCCGTCGACGGCAACCCAGCATTCTCGGGCAACGATTCCGAGAACGAGGGCATGTGGGTCGAGTCGATCTTCGACATCACCGAGTACGCGGGCCCCGACCTCCACATCCGGTTCGTGCTCGGCAGCGACGGCGGCAACGAGCGCGCGGGCTGGTACATCGACAACGTCGAGATTCTCGGCTCGGGCGGCAAGTAGCCCCAGCGGATCAGCGTCCGCGATTCCGCAGCCGGCCTCGGAGACGGGCCAACTTCGCCCCGATGGATTTCACTTCATCGGGGCGAAAAAATGCCGCGTACACGGCGATGCACAGCGGGCTGAACCACGCGACGTAGAGCATCGACTGGATGCCGACATGCATCGCGAGTCCGAACGTCAGGAACACCCATCGCAGGTCGGGGAAGCGCCGTGGCCGGCCCAGAAGGCCGCGTAGCCAGTGCATCGCGAGGAACGGGGCGAAGCCCACCTCCCACACCAGGACAGCCCACGTCATCGGTCGCAGGACCCACGGCTGCAACATGGCGAGCGTGGGGGCGATGTCGAAATGGCGGTTGTAGGGGTTGGACAGCGAGTAATACAGCGCCGTGCCGTCGTCGTGCCAGGTACTGCCGTCCTTGAGCAAGCCCGTTGCCGTGTACAGCACGGCCATCTGCAGCTGCAAGACGCGGCGACACCACACCGGCACCGGCTTCGGACCGCGAGCGCGGGCGTCGAGCGAGAGCCCATTGCCACTGGGCATGACCATCAGCAGCGTACACAAGACCATCTGGAGCTGGTCGGCGAGCGAGTACAGCAGCGGGTTGCGCCCGAACATGCTCACCCACACAACCCACGCCACCGCCGCTGCCACGCGCGTGAATCGACCCACGAGCCAAAGAACGTGGGCGAGCACCCCGACCCCGAAGATGGCTCGGACCGCCCAAGGGTCTTCCACCCAGAAGAACAACGACAGCCGGTTTCCGAACGCTTCGCGCGCCCACTCCCCGAACAGGACCGAGTCGGTCGAGAAGTACTCGGAGACCGCACCGACGTGGGTCAGAAGGCTGGCGGTCAACACCGTGACCAACAGGATGCGGACCAGTCCCAGCGCGGTCGGATCCTCACCATCCAGCGCGAGCCGACCCACGACCGCGTCCACGCCCCGCGCGAGCTTCTTGAGGGCTCCCATGCTCACTCCGCGTCCGGGTGGCGGTGTGCGTCCGCTTCGATGATCTTCTTGACCACCGGGTGTTGGCAGTACTGCACGGTGACGAATGTCCGCTTGGGCTTGCCGAGTCCGGGCCGGCCCTCCGCCACCTTGTCCGGCGGCGTGAAGCGTCGACGCACCATGTGCATGACGATGCGTTTGGGGACCGGGCCCTTGCGCGCCTCTCGGACGCACACGCCCTTGAGGTACCAGACGCGGTTGTTGTTGCGGTGTTTGACGTTGAAGTTCGCGTACTGGCGCCAGATGTCGACCCGCGTCTTGTCCCACATGAAGTGCGTGCCCCAGGCCTGGTTCTCCTGGAGCGTCTCCTCGAGTCGACGCTCTGATCCGTCGTCGTAGACCGCGGTGAGGTTCATGTACATCTGCGCCCGCGTGGGGTTGGGCGCGTACATCTGCCAACCCTGCTTGAACGAGACCTGCTTGGCCCACTTGGCCATCGTTCCGGAGAGCGGGACGTCCTCGGAGGGGACGTTGGGAATGACGACGAACCCGACCACCGTCAGGACGAACGCTGCGTGCAGCGCTCGCAAGAGAATCCGCAGCGCGGACGGGGCCTCAGGCACCGCGGCTACGCCTGCCCCCGGCGGCGGCGACGGAGCATCAGCGGCAGGATCCACCACCCGAGGAGGATCGCCGAACCGGGGCCGCTGTGGCAACCGCATCCGCCCGCAGAAGTAGCGTCGGCCGAGATCGATCCCTCCGCAGGCGGCTCCTGAGCATCCGTGTCCCCAGCATCATCGGTGTCACCCGGCGTCTGGGAGGCGCCCACCGGGGAGACAATGACGGACGTCGCCACGAGATCGGACGGGCCGCGCGCGGCCATGGCGATATGCACCACCTCGCCTTCGTGCACGTTGCTGATGGTGGCCGTATACCCCCCACCGGTCTGCAGGGACGGTTCGAGTTCGAGGTCCCAGTCGCCGTCCGTCCGCGTGACCTCGCGAATCCGTCCGGACTCCCCGGTGGCGTCCCCCGGGTCGTCTACCGCGATGAGTTCATACGTGAAGTGCACCCGCTCCTCGCCGCGCTTGACCAACACGACGACCGCGTCATCGGGCTCTTCGTTGCCCCGCAGGCCAAAGTGCACATCGAGCGCGGTCGCTCCGGGGGGCACCTCGGCGCGGAGCTGCATCGGCCCTGGAACAAACGGTTGCACCGTCACGCTCGCCCGCCGCAGGTAGATCGAGCGTCCCTGTGCGAGCGCCTCGGGCTCGGTGATGACCCGGGGGCAATCCAGGAGTCCACGCGTCGCCAGGGCCCGCTCCAGGTGCTCGACGTCGCCGAACACCAACGTGCCCTCTTGTTGCATCTGTGCGGCGACCTCGAGCAACGCCGCAGCGCCCTCTTCGAGCGTCGCGTCATTGGCCAGCAAGGGCAGCATCCTCAACACCAACGAATCGATCGCCCGTCCGACCCGGGCACGGGTGGACCACAGCGCAGCGGCAAACGGCTCCCCGTCGTTGTGGACCTGGCCCACGGTGTCGTCCGGACAGCGCTTGGTGTTCTCACCGGTTCGGATCTCGGCGCGCGTGTTGGCAGCCCAGAACCGGCCGACGTACTCCCCCACCCGCGGGTCGTCGGTCATCATGTACGTCATGTAGTCGGCGATCGCCTCGTTGATCGCGCCCGAGTCGACAAGCGATCCGTCGTCTCGGAGCCTTCGTCCGCCCAGGCCCTCGGGTGCAAGCAGGGCGACGACCCCGTGCCCAAGCTCGTGATAGACGACGTCGCCATCGTAGGCGAAGTCGACCTGGCCGCCCTGCCCGAACATCATCGTGACGCCTTTTTCCAAGTCGCACTGGTTCGTATAGAAGGCGTTGTCGAGCGGCTCGTAGGCGTCGTCGCCCTCCACGGGATCGAAGCTTCGAACGTTGGCGACCATGCTCGCCTGGGGACACGAAAACGTCGCCAGCCCTCGATCGCGCAGCGCGTCGAGGAACCGAGCCCCGTGGTAGTACATGCTCAACTCGGCGTAGGCGTCGTCCGGCTGCACGTTGTCTTCCTCGACGATCACGTTGGGCGTGGGGACGTAGAAGTTGCCGTCCTCGTCTGCCCGCGCGGTGTGGACGGGATGACACTCCCCGTCTTGAACCCACGGCAGCGCGTCCTGCGGGGCCTCGGCCGCGCAGTTGAATGCCGTGATGGTGGGCGAGACCAACGCATTGCCCGGAGGCGCAACGCCCATCCGCGGCAGCTCGACGTCCCGAGCCTGGGGTGTTGTGGATGGGTTCTCGCCAAACACCCGGGCTCGGGCACTGCGAACCTGCTCCCGCTCCTCCAACAATCGGCCCGTCATGGCGCTGATCCAAAGCGTCCGGCGGGAAGGTTCGGGGCGCATCGTCAGCGGAAGCTGGACCTCCCACGCCAGGACCGGCGTCCCCAGGCGCACGATGTAGACCAACGTCGGGGCAGACTCGAAGCTGACCGGGCCGTCCTCGCCCAGCGCCCGTGCGACGGCGTCGGGGAGCTCGGCGGGCTGCACCTTGGCCTCCGCGGGGTCCACTTGGGGCTCGTCCATCACCGGCATCGACGGAGCGACGAGCCAGCGACCCGCAGCGTCAGCCGGGACCGACCGGGTCATGCCTCGGACGGGGATGCCTCGCAGCCGGGGCGCGACGACCTGCAGCCGGCGGGCGTCTGCTGCGCGAAACTCCACGTCTCGCAGGACCTCGAATGAGGGGTCGGCCGGTCCGATGCCCAACCAGACCCATGCCGCCCATGCGACCCACGAGGCACTCGACACAGACCCCAAGAGTACAGGTGACACGCGGCGCCGTCCCCCCGCCTGCGACAATCGGTGTCCCTAGGGGCGCGAGCCCTGCATCGCATGCTAGCGTCGGGTTTGCTTTGGTGAGTTTGGATGGATGGTTGAGTCGGCGGGTGGCAGTGGCTGCCCTCGCCCTGGGACTGTGCAGCGGATGTGCGGAGGACGACCCGTTGGACTTCGGCGGCCCGAGGGACTGCACGATCCCCGAGCAGAACGCCTTCATGTACCGCCTGATGCAGGAGGCGTATCTGTGGAACGAGTACGTTCCCGACGACGTCGACCCCGCAGGATTCGAGTCTCCCAGTGCGTTGGTCACCGAGGTCCGCTACGACGAGCTCGATCGTTGGAGCCGGGTGTCGGACCTGGCCACCTCCGACGCGCTCTTCGAAGAGGGGATGGTCATCGGGCTCGGCTTCCGAACCCGCCGCACGGAGGACAACCGGGTCCTGCTTGGATTCGTCGACCCCCTTTCACCAGCCGGGGTCGCGGGCCTGAAGCGTGGGGACGAGCTGGTGGGCGCCGGCGGGTTCACCAACACCGAACTCGATGAGTCCGATGGCTGGACCGACGCGCTCGGACCCAACGAGCCCGGCGTCGACGTCCAACTCGAGGTCGCAAGCCCCGACAGCAGCGATGCGGGGAGCGACGCGGAACCCCGGTCCCTCTCATTGACGAAGGACTGGTACCCCCTGGTCACCGTGCCGTTGGCGGACGTGATCGACCACGACGGCACGCCGGTCGGCTACCTGTTCTTCACCACCTTCGTCGAGCCCTCGATCGACGAACTCTCGGATGCGTTCACCCAGTTCGAAGCCGCTGGCGTCCGCAACATCGTCATCGACATGCGCTACAACGGCGGCGGCCGGATCTCGGCCGCACGACACCTGGTCGACCTGCTGGTGGGGTCCCAGGCCTCTGGTGAGATCTCCTACCGCACCGACTACACCCCGGCGCTGGCCGACGCCAACAGCACCCGGCACATCGAGCGACAGCGCGCGAGCCTCCCCGCGCTGGACCACGTCGTGTTCATCACCACCGGGTCCACCGCGTCGGCGAGCGAGCTCGTCATCAACGCCGTCCGCCCGTGGGCTCCGGTCAGCATCGTGGGGAGCTCGACCGCCGGCAAACCAGTCGGCTCCGCGCAGTTCACGTTCTGCGACAAAGCTGCCCACCCGATCACGTTCCGGCTGCTCAACGCGCGCGACGAAGGCGACTACTTCGACGGCTTTGCGACGAGCTGTGACAGCCCCGACGATCTGAGCCACCAGCTCGGCGACCCCCTCGAAGCCTCGATGGCGGCCGCGTTGGCCCGGTTGGACGGAGAGGCATGCCCCGAGCTCCAGGAAGAAGACGAAGAGGATGGCGAGGGAGAGGCGGAGCTCGAGCCGTCGCCCGAACTCCGGACGCGGCCCGCGGGGCTCCCCGGCGCGTACCCGGGCATCGACGCCCTTCGCGGCGCGTACTAGCGCCCACCCCCACACGCTCGCGCCGGTGGGGCCGGCGGCGTAGGCTCCAAACGTGCCTCGCGTCGTGCTCATCGATGACGACCCTGCGCTGCTCGACGTGTTGGGGCTGGCCTTCGAAGATGCGGGCTACCAGGTCCACACCGCCCCCGACGGCCGCGCCGGGCTCGACCGTATCCAACAGACAACACCGGACGTCGTGGTCTCCGACGTCAACATGCCTCGGCTCGACGGCTACGCGCTGTGTCGGACCCTGCGGGAGACGGGGAACCTCGTTCCGGTTGTGTTGCTGACCTCCCGCGACAGCGAGATCGACGAGGCGCTCGGCCTGGAGCTCGGCGCCGACGACTTCGTCACCAAGCCGTTCAGCACCCGGGTGTTGCTCGCCCGCGTCGGGGCGCTGGTTCGCCGCGAGCAGATGCGAGCCCTCGCCGCCCCACCAGCCGAGCCCCGCCGCGTCGGGAACCTCAGCCTCGACGAAGAACGTCTCGAGGTCCACTGGGGCGGGCACCCGGTCGTCGTGACGGTCACCGAGTTTCGCCTTCTGCAGCTCTTGGTCGAGCGGCCGGGCATGGTGCTGTCCCGGGCGAGCATCCTCGAACAACTC
>CAJXVA010000373.1 GCA_913061055.1 uncultured Pseudomonadota bacterium | reverse complement strand
ATCTACACTAGATCGCTCGTCGGCAGCGTCAGATGTGTATAAGAGACAGAGCAAGCCCGGGGCGACAAAGCGGAAGATCGACCACAACTCCAGCAGGCTGTTTTCGATCGGAGTACCGGTGAGTGCGAGGCGCTGCCTCGTGCGCAGCGCTCGCGTCGCGCCGGCGATCTTGGCCCGGGGGTTCTTGATCGCCTGAGCCTCGTCGAGCGCGACCACGTGATACTGGGTCTCACGAAGAATGTCGTCGCGAAGCAGCGTGGCGTAGCTGGTGAGCACGACGTCGAACTCGTGGATGCGATCGACGGTCTCGGCCCGGTCGGGGCCGTGGGCCATGCCGATACGGAGCGAGGGTGTGAACAAGGCAGCCTGCTGGGCCCACGTGCCGAGCACGCTGACCGGTGCGACGACCAGACACGGGCGGTCGAGACGTCCGGCCTCGCGCTCGGCCAGCAGGTGCGCGAGCACCTGAACCGTCTTACCAAGACCCATGTCATCGGCGAGCACTCCGCCGCAGTGGGTTCGCCGCAGGAGCTGAATCCAGGCGAGACCGACGCGCTGGTAGTCGCGGAGTTCACCGCGGAACCCCTCGGGGATCACGGCGTCATCCGGGCCGACGCCGTCGACGAGGGTCTGTCCGAGCGTGGCAAGGGCGTCGTTGCCCTGCCAGCGGTCGACGTCGAGCTGAGCCAACCACGCCGCATCGTAGGTGGAGGCCCGCAAACGCAGGTTGGGCCCGCCCCGGGCATCCGTCATGGAGACGAGGCCGTCGAGCAAGCGCTGGACCTTCTCGGCGGGAACCCGCAGCAGGGTGCCGTCGTCGAGACGCAGCGTGACCGAGGCGCCCACGACGATGCGGTCGTGCTGGAGTCGTCCGGCCGAAATTGCGTCGAGGAGGACCGGCAGGAGGTTCACGCGACGCGGGCCGTCGGGGCCTTCGACGTCGACGCCGAGTTCGAACGAGAACCAGCCTTCGGGGTCCGGGTCGTCGTCGATGTCGACGTACCAGGCGGAGGGCTCGGTCGGGGCGAGCGCCTCGGGGGCGGAACCGGTGCGCTGCCAACCGCGAGACTCGAGTACCGGGAGGATGTCGAGCAGGGTGAGCCATCCGTCGGCGTCGAGCGCAGCCGAGCCGTCCGCAGCGGGAGCTGGGAGTCCCAGGTCCTCCCACGAGCTCAGGGCGAAGCGTTCGGCCTCCGAGTCACGGGGACTGACCCGAAGCACGGAGCCATCCCAGGCGCAGATATCCGACGCGCCGCCGTGAAGCGGGACCGAGACCTCGCCGTAGCGAAACGCGATGACCGGGCATCCGTCGCTGTGGCTGTCGGGGAGGTGCAGGACGGGGGTGAGGCGCGTGAACCCCGACTCGACGACCCCGAGCAGAGGGACCGGAAGCCCGAGCGCTTCGACCCGGGCACGAAGGTCATCGCCGGGGTCGACGTCGATCGGGATGTCGGCCGATTGGTACACCGCACGGAGCCGGCGCAGCGGAAGCGAGGTCTCCATCACCCCGCACGCGCCCGTCGCAGGGTCGACCCACACCGGCGCGTCGAGAGGGAGCGCGACGTGCTCGGGGTTCTGTGCGGTGAGGCGCAGGTGCTGGGTTCCGTCGGGCGCGGGATGCCACTGGGTCTGGCTGGTCTCGGGCGCGTCGGTCCAACGCAGCGGAGGACCACCCCAGCGTTGCCATCGAACCCGGCCGGTCTCCACGAACCGGCGGAACAACGCGGTCGCGCCTTCGCCCGGCGGAAGCGTTTCGTCGTCCTGCGGGGCGAGCGTTCGCAGCGTGTGCCACAGGTCGAGGTCCTCGCGCAGGACGCCGGCGGGGATGACGGTCTGGGCGGAGCTGACGACAAGCCGGGCGGTCCGCGGTTTGCTGCGGCCGTCCTCGCGCAGCGGCCCGACCCGGGGCGCGATGCGGACGCGCCACCCGCCGTCGCGCTGCAGTCCGATCACATAGCGGACTTCGCGTCCGGCCGGCTCGGGAAGCTCGGGAACCGGAAGTCGAGGCAGAATGCGGGTGTGTCCGTCGGCCGTCTCGGACTCGGCTTGGCCGAGCCAGTCCAGCAGTGCCTTGCGGGTCGCGACCTCTTTGGCGAGTGACGCGTCGGCGAGGGTGTGGAGTGCGGCCGCGAGATGACGGCAGTCGTAGCGGCTGTCGCATGTGCACTGCCCGTGGACAGCGGTCCGCGCGAGCTGGAACTCGACCGTCTGCGAGCGTGCTTCTCCGACCTTCGCGGTGTACCAGCCACGCATCCCGTCGGCTTCGACACAGGAGACCACTGCGCCTCCCTTGGCGTCATCGAGCCCACGTTTCCACACGACGGGCTCGAACTGTCGCGATAAGGCGTCGAGGTCGAGTTCGATTTCGATGTCACTCATGCGGGGCGTTCAGCCGCGGCCCGGGGCACGACGTCATTTGCCGCCGGCGGGGCCGCGCAAATGCAGGTCGCGAGAAGTTCGGCGAGCTGTCCACCCCGACACGCCGCAACGTGTTGGAGCCGAGGCCTTCGGGGGTCGGAGGGCTCGGGGTGTTCGCCGGGGGTTCGGACACGAGGCGGGAGGATACCTCTTACGGAGGGTTCTAGGAGCCCTCCGCAGGTTTCCCTGAGCGCGCCTAGCCTCCGTTCGGGTTGTAGCTCATCCAGTTGAGGCCGTTGGAGCGGTTGACGAGGTCGTTGTACGCGCGGCTGACCTTGTCTGGAGAGCCATCGACCATCCATCCGCCACTCCCGCCGAGGCGCTGCAGCTCGGACTTGGTGAAGGCCTTGTTGTCGCGCTTGCGGCGCATCAGCTCTTTGGAGGCCTTGAGGTACTTCTCGGCGGTGTCGATGAACGAGTCGAACATCATCACGGTGTCGGCTTCGGCCTCGTTCGCCTTGGTGTACTTGTCGGCTTCCTCGAGCGCGGCGTCGTAGACCTTCAGCGCCTTGTCGAACCGCTCCAGGTCGAGCGCGTCGAGCGTGGGTGCATCCCCGGCCGCCATCAGCTTCTTGGCCTGGGCCATCACGTTGGCTTGCTGGAAGCGGAGTTTGCGACCCTCGTCTTTTTCGAGCTGCTCGAGGCGCCGGACCTGCAGGGCATCATTCTGCTCGCTCACGGCCTTGCGCAGGGCCTGGTCCGCGTCTTGAAACGCGCCGATCGCCTTGGCCAGCGGCTCGTGCATCTCCTTGCCCTTGGCGAAGGCGTCGTCTTTGTAGTCGTCGTGGTCGTAGTACTCGTAGGCGTCGTGGATCAGGGGCTGCACGGTCTTGTAGGCCGCAAGCCACTCGCTGCCCGCCTTCTCGAGGCCTTCATCGTGCGGTTCGGCCGCGGTTGCGGTCGCGATGCCCTCGACGCAGGTGGCGTTGAGCTCGTGGTCGTAGATGCCGTAGACGTGCTTCTCTTTGCCGGTCACACCGGCTTCGATGTCCACCCAGCTCGCGTAGCGGTCGGCCGCGTCGAGGATCGACGACGAGGGTCCGTTGATGCAGTCGATGTAGCCCTGCAGCTTGATGCCGAGCTTGTCGTCCTCGGTGAGATCGGCGGTCGCGGCGGCGTTGCTCGCTTCGCCGACCGCTTCGGCCCCCTTTTCGAGGAGATCGGTGACCTGGTCACATCCCGCAGCGGGGAGGGCGAGGAGCAACAGAAGGGCGGGGGCGAAGGTTCGTGGTCGAAGCATGGCGAGTGCGCGGCTGGGACGGGCAGCAGTGTCCTACGATTCAGCGCGGCGCGGTACCGCACCCCAAAACCACGAAAAAGACCGCCCCAGGAGGCGGTCTTTGGAGCGATACGCCCCGGAGCGCGCTACATCCGCTCGAAGATGCCGGCAGCACCCATGCCGCCGCCGATGCACATCGTGACCATGGCGTAGCGGCCCTGACGCCGGTGGAGCTCGTGGACGGCCGTCGCGGTGAGCTTGGCACCCGTGCACCCCAGGGGGTGACCGAGCGCGATCGCGCCGCCGTTGGGGTTGACCTTGTCCATGTCGAGTCCGAGCTTCCGGATGACGGCAAGGGACTGCGCTGCGAAGGCCTCGTTGAGCTCGAAGACGTCGATATCGCCGAGCGAGAGCCCGGTCTGCCCCAGCACCTTGGGAATGGCCTCGATGGGACCGATGCCCATGACGTCCGGAGCGACGCCGGCGACGGCGAAGCCGACGAATCGTGCGAGCGGGGTGAGGCCCAGCTCTTCGGCCTTGGCCTTGCTCATGACGACCGACGCCGCGGCGGCATCGTTCATCTGCGAGCTGTTGCCCGCGGTGACGCTGCCTTTGACGTGGAAGGCGGGTCGTAGCTTGGCCAGTGCCTCGATGCTGGTGTCGGCGCGCGGGCCCTCATCGACTTGGTGGGTCTTGCCCTCGGCGGTGGTGATCGGAACGATCTCGTCGGTGAACTTGCCAGCAGCGATCGCAGCGACCGCACGCTTGTGGCTCTCGATCGAGAATGCATCCTGGTCCTCCCGGCTGATCTCGAAGCGCTGCGCGACGTTCTCGGCCGTGAGCCCCATCGAGATGTAGTACTCGGGGTGGTTCTTGACGAGGTCGAGGCTGAGCGTGGCCTTGTTGCCGCCCATCGGCACCATGCTCATCGACTCGACGCCGCCCCCGATACCGCAGTCGATGACGCCCAGCTGGACGCGCTCGGCGACGGTGGCGATCGCCTGCAAGCCGGAGCTGCAGAAGCGGTTGATGGTGATCGCGGAGCTGGAGTCGGGCAGGCCTGCGCCCAGCCCGATCATGCGCGCGATGTTGAGGCCTTGCTCGGCCTCGGGCATGGCGCAGCCCATCACCACGTCGTCGACGATCTCCTTGGGGAAGTTGTCGCCGAGCGAGGCGAGGACGGTCCGCAGCATCTCGATGGAGAAGTCATCGGGACGTGTGTTTCGCAGTACGCCTTTGCCGGCTTTGCCGACGGCGGTACGGCGGGTTGCAACGAGAACGGCTTCTTGGAATTGAGGCATTGTCTTCGGTTCCTTTCGTGTTCGCGTTGTCGACTAGTTCCGCAGCGGTTTGCCCGTGGAGAGCATGGCCGCCATGCGGTCTTTCGTCTTCTGCGTGCCGCACAGGCTGACGAAGGCCTCGCGCTCGAGGTCGAGGATGTCTTGCGCCGTCTTGGTGGCGCCGGAGGTCTCCATGCCGCCCGAGAGCACGTGGGCGATCTTTTGCGCGACCAGTTGGTCGTGCTCGGAGGCGTAGCCACCCCAGGCGAACATCTGCGCGCCCATCAGGAAGCTGGAACCGCGCGAGGCACCGATGACGGTGAGCGGCTTGTTGCGGTCTGGCGGGACGAAGCCGGCCTCGGCCATGCCGACCGCCTTCTTCTTTGCCTCGGCGATGACGCGGTTCTTGTTGAAGACGATCTTCTGTCCCGCACCGATGAACCCGCCGGCCTTCGCCTCGTCGGCGCTGGTGGCCACGGTCGCTGCGGCGGCCGCTTCGAATCCGCGACGCACCCAGGGGTAGGGATCGCCGTCGGGGACTTGGGCCGACCACTCGCTGGCGCGGCGGACGATCTCCTTGAGACCACCACCGGCCGGCAGCACGCCGACACCGATCTCGACCAGGCCGATGTAGCTCTCGGCTGCGGCCACGGTCGCGTTGCCGTGCATGACGGTCTCGCAACCGCCGCCCAGCGCCATGCCGTGTGGTGCGGTGACCACGGGCACGGTGCTGTGTCGCACGGTCATCAACGCCTGCTGCAGATCGTTGACCGCCTTCTCCAGCTCGTCCCACTTGCTCTGCCCGGCGAGCGCCAGGATGGCGAACAAGTTGGCACCGACGCAGAAGTTCTCGCCGTTGTTGCCGATGACCACGCCCCGGATGCCGCGCTTCTCGGCATCGGTCACCGCATTGACCATCATGTTGCCAATGCCGTCGTCGAGCGCGTTCATCTTGGAGTGGAACTCCACGCACGCGATGCCGTCGCCGAGGTCGACCAGGCTGGCCGAAGGGTTGCTCTCGATGACCTTGCCCTGCTCCTTGAGCGCGGACAGGATGAGGATGCCCTCCGGCTGCGGCACGACCTCGTGGGCCTTGCGCTCGGCGATGAACATCGTGCGCTCGGCTTCGGGACCGGCGTACCAGGTGGCGTCATCACCCCCGGCGGCCAGCAGAGCCTTGGCCGCGGGTGCGACCTCGATGCCCATGCCCTCGATCTGCTCCACGGCCCATTTGACGCCGACGGCGTCCCACATGGCGAACGGGCCTTGCTCCCAGCCGTAGCCCCACTTCATCGCATCGTCCATCTCCTTGGGACCATCACTGATCTCACCGAGGCGGTTGGCGGAGTAGTTGAACAGCGGCAGGTAGACCTTGCGCAGGAAGTCGCCGGCGCGTCCCTCGAGGCGGATCGCATCGTGGATGCGCTTGTGCCAGGGCTGCTTCTTGATCTTGTCGACCTCGGGGAACTTGGCTTTGACCTTGTCCCGGTACTCGAGCGTGCCCAGATCGAGTGCGAGGACCTTGCGCTTGCCGTTTTCGTCTTTGGTCTTCTTGTAGAAGCCCTGCTTGGTCTTGTCGCCCTTCATCCCCTTCTCGAACATCTGCTCGATCTTGGGGTGCACGACCATCTGCTCGTGCATCTCGTCGTAGTTGGCGGCCGACTTGTCGCTGCTGGTGGCTTTCTTGAGGTTGCCGATGACCAGCGCGGCGATGTCGATTCCGACCAGGTCGCCCAGGCGGAAGCTGCCCATCTTGGGGCGGCACATGAGCTTGCCGTTGAGCAGGTCGACTTCCTCGACCGTGTAACCACCTTCGAAGGTGGTCCCGAAGGTCAGCAGCATCTCCGCGATACCGATACGGTTGCCGATGAAGTTGGGGGTGTCCCGGCAGGGCACGATGCCCTTGCCCAGCACGTGGTCGCCGAACGCCGAGAGGTCCGCCGCCACCGCGGGGTCGGTGAACTCGGAGCTGACCACCTCGAGCAGGTGCATGTAGCGAGGCGGGTTGAAGAAGTGCATGCCGACGACCCGCTTGCGAGCGGCATCGGGCAGGTCTTCGGCGATCGATCCCACGGGCAGACCCGAGGTGTTGGTCGCGAGCACGGCATCCGCGGGCGCAGCGGCGGCGATGCGAGCGAACAGCGGTTTCTTGATGTCGAGTCGTTCGATGACGGCTTCGAGCACCAGATCAGACTCCGCGACGGCGGTCTCGAGATCATCGTCGATGTTCCCCGCGGTGATGCGCGCAGCGAAGCCCTTGTGCATGTAGGGCGCCGGCTTGCTCTTGAGCATCTGCTTCATCGCGCCCAGGGCAAACGCATTGCGCTTGGCCGCCGGGGCGTCCTTGTCGACGCCCTTGGGAACGATGTCCAACAGGTGGGTGCGAATGCCGGCGTTGGCGAACTGGGCCGCGATTTGGGCGCCCATCGTGCCAGCGCCGATCACGGTCGCGACCAGCTCGTGCGGGGGACGGTTGAGACTCACGGCGCGGAGGGTAGCGCTGCGAGCCGGGAGGCCTCTAGGGGGAATGGGGCACCGCGGCCCTGCCGTTTTGCAGTGGGGCGGGTCCTCACGAACCCCCGCGTTCGCACCGACCCGTAATTACACGGAATGTCGGTCGCGTGAGCAAGCACGGACCCGAGACGCCTGGAGCTGCGGACAGCCGCGCTGTGGCGGACTTGCTGCGGTACAGGCGCCTGGGCCGGCCTACTCGCAGACGGACTCGAGCGCCTCGAACTCCTCGAGCAACTCCGTGTAGTCCTCGATGCGCCGGCCGCCCAGGGGGTCGTCGAACTGCACGAAGAAGCGACGGTCCAGCTCGATGCCGGAGGCCTCGTAGGCCTCGGAGTCGGAGTCGGTGTTGCCGAAGGCGAAGGCGGGGACGAGACCCCGTTCGGCCAGCATGGCGAGTTGCTCGCTCTTGTACTCGACCGCCGCATCGCCCAGGGCACCGGTCGCCGACTGCGTGGTTCGAACGATGCCCGGAGGCAGGCCGCGCTCGACCAGAAACTCATCGGTCCGCTTCGCGAGGAACTCGGGGCGCGCGGTCAAATACATGGGCCGATACCCACGATCGACGAGGATGTTGAACGCGTCGACGGCCCCCGCGTTGATGTCGGGGACGGTGTCGAGCAGCAGGTCGATGAAGCGCTCGAACTCGAAGGTCGTCAGCGTGCCGTCGATGTCCGAGAGAAACATCGGCGTGCCCGGGTCGACCACTTCGATGATCGTGTCGGTGCTCGAGCCGTCGCCGCGCACCACCATGTGGATCCGGTGCCGCCCCAGGGGCAGCGGCTCGGGCAGCTGGAAGTAAACCCAGCCCCCAGAGTCGACGACCCCGTGAATGGTCGGGTGCTCACCGTCATCGGTGGTGAACACGGACCCCAGAGGTTCGAACTCGCCTTCGCATCCTTCGAGCAGGAACAGGTCGACTTGCTCGCCGGCCAGGTCCCAATCGGTCGGGCCGTACGCGAACTTGGCCATCACCCACTGCCAGTCGTCCGGGTTGTAGAACATGTCGTAGCCGCGATGGCGCTCCGAGCCGGACGCGGTGAGCACGGAGGACTCGGTGCGTTCCCAGTCCAGCTCGGGGCCCGCGTTGGGCAAGGGTGCGTCGCACGTGGGGACCGGCTCGCACGCGGTGGGTCCTCCGGTCTCGTCGGCACCGGATTCGGAGGACGGGTCGGACGACGTCGACGCGTCGCCGGTGACGGCGGCCGAGGTCGTTCCGCTGCCCGAGGTGGAGCTCGTCGCGGAGGTCGTGCCCGGGGAGGTGCCGCTCGTCGGTCCGGTGGACGACTCTGCGCTGCCGCTGCCATCTGCGGCGCCGACCGCTTCATCTGCACATCCTGTGATGGCCAACAGAACCGCGAGCACGCTCCCGTGAAGGCGTGAGTCCATGCCGAAGGATACTGGCAACGCTCGCACTTTGCCGGACATCCGGCCGGGGCGGGATGCCACGGCGCGCAACCGCACTGCATGGGAATCACATGCAATTTGGGTGAGCGATGCTACCGTGAAACAGTAGGAAGTATGGATGGCCGGACCCCCCAGAAGCTGCGTGTAGGCAGCCTTGGGCTCTGGGCCCTGATGGGCCTGGTGCTCACGGCCTCGCCCAGCGCCTCGGATGCGCACGAGGATCCGCTCCCCGGGACGACCGACGGATCTGGCCCTTCGGAGCCGATCTCGGCCGATTCTGACGAGGGGCAGGCCCCTACGGTTGATGATGGCGTCGCGCTTTCCGCGGAGACACCGCTCGTTGGCCTGGACGGGGCGGCGACTGCGCTGGCGATCCGAGATGTGTCCGTCGCGTTGGAGCTTTGTGACGGCCAGTCGGGTGAGCCGGGGTCCGACACATGGTTCCGCGTTCAAGCCCTGCGAGGCCGCGCGCTCCGGCTTGCAGGCAAGCCTGCCGACGCCGTCGCAACGCTCGAACCGGTGTGGACCCACAAGCGACTGCGCAAGTCGTTCCCGGCCGACGCGCTGGGCATGGAACTCGCACGCTCTCAACTCGCCGCTGCCGATGCGCTCGAGCCTGCGGCCGCGGATCGGATGCGAAAGGACGCATCCAAGGTGCTCGGCAAGGTTCGCAAGATGTCGCCGATCCGCAACTACGCGGAGGTGCGGGTCCTCGAGGCGCGCGCCATGGCGGCCGTCGTGGGGACCGACGCCAAGTCGACGGTACTCGCGGGTCGGAAGGCCGTTTCGGCGCTCGACCGGATCATTCGCGACTACCCCAAGCATCCCGACATCGGCTGGCTGCAACTCGAACGGGCGCGGGCTCAGGTCCGCGCGGGCAAGCCCACCGATGCCGCCGTAGCGTTGCGCGCGCTCCACATCGGGCGGGCGGGTGAGCCGGAAGCCAAGGCCGCGTGGGAGGAACTGGAGTCCTTGGCCTGTCTCTTATACACATCTGACGCTGCCGACGAGC
>CAJXVA010000372.1 GCA_913061055.1 uncultured Pseudomonadota bacterium | reverse complement strand
CAGCGTCAGATGTGTATAAGAGACAGATCCCTGACTGCTGTCCAGTGATATCCTCCCCTAAGGCCTTATGCAGCTCTTCTCCCTGGCCTCCACGGCCCTCATGCTGGCCTCCGCCTCCGCCCTCACCGCCACCGCGGCCGCCCAGAAACTGGACAACGTCTGCGATGATCTCGGTGGAGTAGCGTTTGATGCCTTCCTTGTCTTCGTAGTTCCGGGTCTGGATCCGACCCTCGACGTAGACCTGGCGGCCCTTGGCCAAGTAGTTGTTGCAGTGCTCGGCCTGCTTGCCCCACACGACGATGCGATGCCACTCGGTCTCTTCGACCCGATCGTTGGTGGTTTTGTTGGTGTAGGCGCGCGTGGTCGCGACGCTCAACTGACAGACGGGGCTGCCGCCTTGGGTGTAGCGAAGCTCGGGGTCGCGCCCGAGGTTTCCGACGATAATTGCTTTGTTGACACCGGCCATGTCGAGGAACTCCTGGATGGTTGGACCCGGCGAAAGCGCGGGTCCGAACGGGAAAGGGTTTGGAGAGTACAAGAAAGCTAGCGGTAGAGATCTCGGCCGTCGGAGCGGTCTGTTGCACGGTTTCTGGCCCCTATTTCACACCTGGCTCCCAGGATCGTGGCCACGGGGTCCGGATGCGCGCCCTGCGTGGCGTCACGGTCTGCGGAGATCGCCCCAAGCAATCGCCTGTTGACCCGGCACCGGCCTTGCGAATATCCCATCTCAGCCCGTGCCTGAGGTCTCGATCATCCTGCCTGTGCGGGACCAGGAAAACGACGTGGCCTCCCTCGTCCGGGCGGCAGTACGCGTCGAAGAGCACGTCGATGCCCGGGGTGAGCCCGTCACTGTAGAAATCCTCGCCCTCGACGAGCGCTCCGGGGACAACACGCTCTCGGTGCTCAGCGTGCTGCACGGACAGATCGCCAATCTCCGGACCCTTCAGGACGTTGAACCGGGCTCGGGGATCCGCCGCGCGGCGAAGGTGGCACGCGGCGAGGTCTGGCTGATCCTCGATCACGCCATCGATGCCGACCTGGCGGGCTGGGCGGTCACGCAGGTCCTCCGAGGGCAGCGCGCGGCCTTCGTACCCGGCGAGCTGCTCGCCCTGGACCGAGAGCTGGGTCATTCGCTGCTCAAGCACACCGGCGGGTTGGTCTCGGCTCAGAACCTGCTGCGCAAGCACCTCAAGGCCATCGGCGAACCCGCGGCGTTCAGCCCTGCACCAGATGGCAGCGCCAAAGCCCGCGCCAAGCGACTCCTCCGTGGTGGCCTCGGGCGCCTGGGCCTGGGCCGATTCGACCGACCCTGACGGGGTGGAGACTGTCAGACCCGCGCCGCCACCTGGTATCACGCGGCATGTCCTCGCTGACTTCGCCGCTGACGCTCCGCTGCGGCGCAACGCTTCCGCACCGCGTCGCGCTTGCACCGCTGACCAACCTGCAGTCCAACAGCGATGGCACGCTACACGAGGACGAGTTCCGCTGGCTGACTCGGCGTGCCGGCTCGTTCTCGTTGGTCTCGACCTGCGCCGCATACGTCAGCGACGAGGGCAAGGCATGGGACGGCCAGCTCGGAATCGCGGGGAAGCAACACGACGAAGGCCTCACCCGCTTGGCCGCCGCCATCGGCGAGACCGAATCCCTGGGTCTGGTGCAGCTCCACCACGCCGGGGCGAAGGCAACCCTGGCCGACGTCAAACTCTCGACCGCTGATGATGCGGAAGCTGGCGTCCGCGGGGCGACGCTCTCCGACCTCGAGCGGGTCACCGACTCCTTCGTTGCGGCCGCCCGTCGAGCCGAACGGGCAGGCTTCGCAGGCGTCGAGGTGCACGGCGCCAACGGTTATCTCTTCACGCAGTTCCTCGCGCCACTCGACAACCCGCGCACCGATGGATACGGCGGCGACCTCGACGGACGCGCACGCTTCCTTCGCGAGACGCTGCACGCGGTCCGGGCCTCGACCTCGGCCTCGTTCATCGTGGGCGTCCGCATCTCTCCGGTCGACACTTGGGCCAAGCGCGGACTCACCCTCGCCGACGCCCGGACTCTCGTCGGGTCGTTGGCTGAAGACGGTGCCGACTACGTTCACCTCTCACTGCGCGACGCAGCTGGCCCAGCCCCGTTCGAGGATTCGACAGATCCGGTCGTCACCCAACTCCGCGACGCACTGCCGGCCGAGGTCGCGCTTCTCGCCGCCGGTGGAATTTGGACCCGCGCCGATGCACTGGCGGCCCACGAGCGTGGTGCAGACGTCGTCGTCGTAGGCCGAGCAGCGATCGCACACCCCGATTGGCCGAGCGCCATCGAAGACGACTCGTTCTCCCCGCTGCGTCCCCCATGGGCGCCGCAGATGCTTCGTGACGCCGCCGTAGGACCCGACCTGCTGGCCTACTTGGAGGCCTTCCCCGGCATGGTCGAGGGCGGAACACCGGCGCGCTCCTGACCGACCCGGCCACGTTCGCTGACCGCGCCATGGCCAGCGCGTGGCCATTGCACGATCCCCAAACTCGGGCCATCGTAGGGGCTTCATGAGTGCACTGGACTACGCCACAGCCGCGCTCGCACTCTGCGTGGTCATCATGCTCCACGAGGGCGGTCACTATCTGACGGCCGTGTGGTCCGGAATGAAGGTCGACCGCTTCAGCGTGTTCGGCATCGGACCTGCGATCCTCAAACTCGGCACGTGGAGAGGGACCGAGTTTGTGATCGGTGCCGTTCCCTTCGGCGCGTACGTCCTCATCCGAGGCATGGAAGCCGAGGAGGACCCACCTCCCGCCGGCACCGCCGCGGATCCGAACTCATTCAACTTTCGCGACAAGCCGATCGCGAAACGGGCGCTGACAATCGCGGGCGGCCCGATCGCCAACTACATCGTCGCGTTCGTCACCTTCTTCGCGGTGTTCTCGATCTTCGGGGTCAAAGGGCCGCCACAAGCGGTCGCAATTGCGACGTTTGGAGAGGACTCGCCCGCCCAGGCCGCCGGCGCAGAGGTCGGCGACGAACTCGTGCGCATTGCGGACCTTGAGATCGACCCGGCGCTGGGCGGCGACGATGTCTCGCCCGCCGCGATCGCCCATCGGGGAGAAACCGTTGCGATGGTTGTGCGTCGCGGCGGAAAGGAAATTGAGCTCCAACTCGATGTCCCAAAGGCCGAGGTGCCACCACTGTCGGTTCGGATGGCGGGCGTGAGGTTCGAGCGTGCCGACGTTCCGTTTGCCACCGCGATTGGGGCTGCGTTCACCCAGCCGGTGGAGGTCAGCAAGATGCAGCTCCAAGGGCTCAAGAGTATCTTCAAGGGCGAGGTGAGCGCCGACCGATTCGGGGGCCCGGTTGAGATCGTAAGAACGGTCGCTGGAGCCGCAGCCGTGGGACTGCCGGATTTCTTGGAGATGGTCGCGGTCATCTCAACGCTGCTGGGTCTGTTCAACCTACTGCCTCTTCCGGCATTGGATGGTGGCCGGCTGACGTTCCTCGCCTATGAGGCGATCGCGAAACGGCGGGCCAGCCCGAGGATCGAGGAGGCAGTACACGGGTACGGGATGCTGCTCCTGCTCAGCCTCATCCTGCTCGTCACGATCGGCGACATCCAGCGCCTCCTGTGATCGAAATGCATCGGTTTTGGTTCATCGGACTCTCGCTCGCTGCGGTGGGCTGCGCTCGAATCAACCCGAGTTTCGCGGACGGCGATGACGAGACCGAAGGGGCTGCGTCCGGCTCTGGCGGTGCGCCCAGTGGCACGGGGTCGATCGACTCAGACTCCGCCACCCAAGGCGAGTCCGAGGCACAGGGCGAGGGGACCGCAGACACCGTAGATGCCGACCCGCCGGCGCAGTGGGTCTTCACTGACGACGAACACGACGAGTTCGAAGCCGGAGTGCTCGAAGACCTGCATTGGTCCAGCCAAGACGCCGTCGAGCTCGTTTCGGGCGCGACTGTGGGCACGTTGCGCTCCCGTATCTTCACCACCGGCGGACACCTCGGGCACCTCACCGATATCGAGTGGCATCCCCCGGCCCCGTACGGAGTGGCCCTGTTCGGCCCCGAGATCGACGAACGCGAGGCCTACGACTTCGGCGGCGCGGACACGACAGGCTTGGAGCTCCTGCTTCACCTCGACTTCGCCACCAACACGCTCGAAGTCGGCGACCTCGTTCCGGACGCCTCGGCGTTCGCCCATCACGGCACGCTCGGCGGCGCGCCGCTATCCGTCTCTCGAGGGGTGTTCGCCCGCGGGGTCACCAACCCTGGAGACGGCTTCATCGACCACGCGCAGGCTCAGCTCGCACCGGGGACGACGGAGTTCACCTGGACGGCCTGGTACCGCACCGACGATTGCTCGGGCGCTGCGATCGTGTCGTTCGACGCACCCGACGACCAAGAGGTGCCAACCAGCTCGGTGTGGATGCTCTGCAACTCGAACTTCAGCTGCCCGACGAAGGCGAAGCCTCGCCACGGCACCTTCGAAGCGCTCGCGGTCGCCGTCGCCGCGGACGGCTCAACCTCGGGTCCCAGGGCGTGTGGACTCAAACCCGTCGACGACGACGTCTGGCACCACCTTGCCGTACGAATGCTGCACAGCGGCGGCGGCTCGACGCTAGAGCTGTTTGTCGACGGCACCCCCGATGAGGGCGTCGCCCCATTCTTCGACTCGCAGCACGACTTCGCTCAAGGCCCTCTGCAGGCATTCACCACCGTCGGGAACCCCGCGCCCGCGTACGGCGGCGCCGGCTCCTACGACGAGATCACCATCTGGGACCGCCGGCTTTCCGATGACGAGATCCGAGACCTTCACGCACGGGGTGCCGCACAGGTCGAGTTCCGGGTCCGGGCCTGCACCACGGAAGACTGCAGCGACAATCCACCCTTCGTCGGACCGCAAGGCGCTGCGGGAATCGGCTTCGTCGACAGCGGCCCCGACGAAGGTCACGCGCACGATGTGTGGGAATTCGATCAGGTCGGCGTCGCATTCCAGTACGAGCTCCGCATGACCCTCGACGCCGCCGGGGTGCCCTCCCCTCGCATTCCGCTGGTGTCGCTCGTGGCCAAACCGGCGGAGAACGACTAGGCCCATGCGTCGCCTCCCACCGCTTGCATGGCTGCTTGCCATCACCGGCTGCGTCCGGCTCAACCCCAGCTACGACGAGCGGCAGACCGACGGCAGCTCTGCCAGCGGTGGGGTCCTCTCGTCGACGGGCATCACGTCCGAGAGCGGCACCTTGGCCACGTCGGTCTCTCCGAGCTCGACGGCGGTCGATGCGACCACCGAAGACACGGGGACCGATCCCCAGACCGTCGAGTTCACGGACGATGAATGGGAAGGCGAGTTCGCCGAGGCCGAGGGTCTGGGGCCGATGGATTGGGTGGAGCAGAGCGTCCAGCTCCCGCCGTCGTTCGACGCCGGCAGGCTGGCATCGCGGATCTTCGATGCTGGCAGCGACACCTTGTGGTCGGAGCTCCGATGGAATCCGCGGGCACCCTACGAGACCCCCCTGCAAATTCCCGTCGGCGATGAGGATGTGTCGTATCCGAGCGGCAACACCGGCCTCGCCGCACTCGAGTTCCTCGCGCACGTCGACGCAGCCCCCTTCGCAAACAACGACCCCGTCGCCGATGCCACGGGTCTGCGCCAGGCATTCTGGCTCGGCTCGCCAACCTCCGATATTTCGGGCGTGTTCGGGCGCGGACTGGCGCACGCCGACAACAACGACGCCGACGCATTCCGCATCGAGCTCACCGAAGCCGTCGAGCCTGGGACAGGCCCCTTCACCTGGACGCTCTGGTACCGCTCCGAGTCGTGCGCCGGGACGACCATGTTGGCCCTCGACGCCGCGCCGGACGCGATTGGGGCGGGGTTGTACTTCATGGCCTGTGGAGGCAACGCCGAGTGCGTGAATACGGGTTCCCGGTACGCGCTCGCGTTCATCCGCGGTCCCGGGGACCCGCTGTCACAGGTTTGCAGCGACGTCCCGATCGATGACGGCGTCTGGCATCACCTGGCCCTTCGACGCGAGGTCAACGACGCGGGTCAAGTCTTGGAGATCTTCGTCGACGGGAGACTTGCCGGCGGACGCCCGTTCCCAGTGGTGACCGACGTTTCCGTCCACCTCGATGCGATGGTTCAGGAGACCTTCACGCTCGCCGGCGGCAACGAGGGGATTCACTCGGGCGCGGGCGACTACGACGAGTTCGCGCTATGGAATCGAGCGCTCAGCACCGAAGAGCTGGAGAACCTCTACAACCGCGGCGCCCTCTCGGCGCGGTTTCAGATCCGTGCCTGCTCCAGTGCCGACTGCAGCGACGCCGAGTTCGTTGGGCCGGGAGACGACCTCCAGTCCGGCTACCTCGATCCGGGTCCGCAGTTCCGTCACGCCGTCGATCTGTCCGCGCTCGAGCTCCGCGGCCGCTACATCCAATACCGGTTCCAGCTCCAACGACCTCTGGGCGCCCCGTCGCCAGCCATCGAGGCGGTCACAGTCACCGGAACCCGACAATAGCGATGGCCCGCGCACGCACCCGCAAGAAGGCGACGGAAAAAACCGCACGCCCGCAAGACATCAGCCGCACGCCCACCCGGTCTGTTCCCGAGGGTTGGGAGCCCCGGATTACGGGGCCCGACGAGCTCGACGCCGCACTCAAGCGTCTCCCCACCTCGCCGGGCGTCTACATCATGCGCAGCCGCAAGGGCGAGGTGGTGTACGTGGGCAAGGCACGGAGCCTGCGTGTGCGCGTGCGCCAGTACTTCAACGGCACCGACACCCGCATGTTCGTGCCCCTACTCGCCAAGCTCGTGGGCGACATCGAGACCGTGGTCGTCTCCTCCAACAAGGAGGCGATGCTGCTCGAGAACAACCTCATCAAGGAGCACCGTCCGCGGTTCAACGTCAAGCTGCGCGACGACTCGAACTACCTCGTATTGAGGCTCGACCCCAAGGGCGATTGGCCTCGACTGGAGCTGCGCCGCGAGATCAAACACGATGGCGCCTACTACTTCGGGCCGTACCACTCGGCCCGTACCGCGCGCTCGACCCTGCGCGTGGTCAACCGCCACTTCAAGCTGCGTACGTGCACCGACTTCACGCTGCGTAGCCGCAAGCGACCGTGCTTGCAGTATCAGATCGACCGCTGCCCGGCCCCTTGCGTGTACGAGGTCTCCAAGGACGACTACGACGAGCAGGTCAAGGACGTCTCGTTGTTCTTGGCCGGCCGACACAACGAGCTGATCGTCGGACTGCGAGGGCGGATGGAGTCCGCCGCCGAAGCACTCGAGTTTGAGACGGCGGCCCGAATGCGCGATCAGCTTCGGGCTCTCGAATCTGCGACCGAAGGACAGCGCATCGTAGGCACCGCGTCCCTCGACCAAGATACGGTGGGCATGTACCGCGAAGGCGGCAGCGTCGAGTTCGTCCTCATGCACATTCGCCAGGGCAAGGTCTTGGGCTCGCAGGCGTTCTCCAACCGCGGCCTCGAACACCCCGACCCGGAGGTCATGGCGAACTTCCTCTCCGCCTACTACGACAGCGCGCCCTTCGTTCCGGACGAAGTCGTGCTTCCGTTCGCGCTGGCCGAGGACGACGCCGACCCTTTGGAGGCGTGGCTGCGGGACAAGAAGGGGAAGAAGGTGTCGCTCGTCGTCCCCGAGCGTGGCGACCGGCGCAAGTTGATCGCACTGGCCAACAAGAACGCGTCGTCGAACTTCTCCACCCGCCGCAACAAGCGGGATGATCACGACGCCGCGCTGACCCGGCTCCACAAACGGCTCCAGCTCTCGAAGCTACCGCGTGTCATCGAGTGCTACGACGTCAGCCACATTCAGGGCAGCGACACCGTGGCCTCGATGGTCGTCTTCGTCGACGGCGTTCCCGACAAGTCGCGGTACCGCTCGTTCAAGATCCGCGGCCTGATGGGAGACGGCGAGGGCAAACGACAGGGCGCGTTTCAAAACGACGACTTCGCGAGCATGTACGAGGTTCTGGGCCGTCGTTTCAAGAGAGCCATGCGCAAGCGCGAAGGCGCCGAGGACGAAGACGACGCTTGGGCCCTTCCGGACCTCATCGTCATCGACGGCGGCAAGGGGCAACTGCGACAAGTCGTCACCGTGATGCAGGATATGGGCGTGCCCACCGGCACCGAGGGTGTCGATGTGGTGTCTCTCGCCAAGGAGCGTAAGGACACGATCTCGATGACCAAGGACGGCCTCGAACGTCTGCGGGCGAGCAAGAAGAGCAACAACGCGTCTCCGGGGGCGGCCTATCGGGATTGGACTGTCGACGAGGACGGCAAGCGAGCGTTCCGGGTTCGTCCCGAGCGGGTCTTCGTGCCCGACGTCAAAGATGCGATCGCGCTTCGGGCCGGAAGCTCGGAGCTGTACTTGATGGAGCGGGTTCGCGACGAGGCCCACCGGTTCGCGATCACCCACCACCGCAAGCGACGATCGAAACGCGCGGTTCGAAGCGTGCTCGACGACATCAAGGGTGTAGGCCCCAGCCTCAAGCGGGCGCTGGTGCAACACTTCGGGTCCATCGCGGCGATCCGCGAGGCGACGGTCGAAGAACTGAGCGCGGTGCGAGGTGTAGGTGCGTCTCTCGCCGAGCGCATCCGCGCCGAAGTCCAGCAGTAGCCGCCGGTACGAGTAGGCAGATCTGCACTCGGGTGCGTGCGCCTCACACCAATTTCATCCACGCGGTAGGGACCCGACGAAATGTGGGGTGGTCGGCGTACAGTCCAAACCCGCTCGCGGTTTCCTCCGGGATTCCTGCCCTATTTGGTGGAGTCCGCGGCATCGTAGGGGCGGGGGAAACGCGATGACGATACGTTTCATGATGCTTGGAGCTGCGGCGAGTCTTTTGGGGCTCACCGGCTGCTATTCGGGCTTCGAGGCCGACGCGAACGGGTTTGGCAGCGGCACCAACGGAGTGACCGATGGCGATCCTGAAGATGATGAGGACACTGGGGACTCGGACGACGACGTCGATCCCGACGATCCCGCCTCGCTGTGCATGGACGCGGACGTGGGTCCGACGTCGCTGTGACGAATCACGGCCAAGCAATACGACCATACGATCCGCGACTTGCTCGGCCTCGACGGTGGCTACACCGTGGACTTCGCACCCGACGAGCGCATTGGAGCGTTCAAGAGCAACGGAAACGCCGCCGTGGTCGAACTGCAAGTCGAGCAGTACATGACCGCTGCCGAAGCGGTTGCCACCGACGCAACGACCGACCTCACCCAGCTCCTGCCGTGCGACGTGGCTCAGGGAGACGCTTGCGCCGAGCAGTTCCTGGCCGACTTCACGATGCATGCGTATCGACGCCCGCTCGAGAGCGGCGAGCTCGACCGGGTCGTGTCCGTGTATCAGGCCGGCAAAGAAGAAGCCGCCGGCCCGGGCCAGGACCCCGTTCAGAACGGCCTTAGGGTTGCGATTGGGGCGGTCCTGCAGTCGCCGTTTTTCCTGTACCACGTCGAGTTCGGACAAGCCCAAGCTGGTGACGACCTCGTGGCCCTCGACGGCTACGAACTCGCCTCTCGCCTCTCCTACTTCCTGTGGGACACGATGCCCGACGACGCGTTGTTCGACGCGGCGGGCGCAGGATCCCTCGCCGACGCGGATGGCGTTCGCGAGCAGGTCGACCGCATGCTCGCGGACCCCAAAGCGCGAGACACGATCGCCTCGTTCCACCAGCAGTGGCTCGGCATGGACGAGCTCGAGCACGCCGAAAAGGACCCGGAGATGTTCCCGGTCTATGACAGCACGCTCGCCGAATCGATGAAGGAAGACGTCGCCTCCTTCGCAGAGTGGGTGATGACGGAGGGCGACGGCCGCCTCGCGACGCTGCTCCTGTCTCTTATACACATCTCCGAGCCCACGAGACCTCTCTACATCTCG
>CAJXVA010000371.1 GCA_913061055.1 uncultured Pseudomonadota bacterium | reverse complement strand
TCGATTCAGCCCCGCCGCACGGCGTGTTGCGTGCCGCTCTCCACCTCGCGACTGTGCGGCGCTACGATGGACCCTCGATGGGCGTCGCAGTCGGCAAGGACATCTACTCCACGTGCGGGAAGTGTGGCGACGTTTGGCATGTCGTCGCTGCGATGAGCGGTGACCGCGTCACCAAGGTGACGTGCAAGAACTGCATTGGGTCGCACCGCTACAAGGCGCCGGCGGGAGAGGTCGATGTGAACGCGTCTGCGAAGAGCAAGCGCCGGACGATCACCAGCACCCGCAAGTCGGCGAAGTCCCTCGTCCCCCCTTCGGCCGACAACCCCTTGGTCGAAGCGAACATGGACCGCCCGATTCAGGAGTACTCGATGCGGACCACCTTCGAGCCCGGCGACCGCGTCGCGCATCCGAAGTTTGGCAACGGCGTCGTGGAGGGGACTTCGGAGGTCGGCAAGATGCTGGTGTTCTTCAAGCCCGGCGGACGCAAGACGCTTGCGCACGACCGCAGCTGATTCGCCAAGGGCGCCCCCGTGGCCCCGGAACAGGGGGGTGCAGGAGCTGACCGCGAAACTGTGGGATGGTCTCGCATGCCCTCGCTTCGGCTCGTTGCAAGTGCGCCCCTGCTGATCGCGACCTGCACCGGTCCGTGTGCAGAGTTCCCGCCAGAGCTCGCCGTGCTCAACCGGGTGGGGGCGCCGATCGACGTGACGCTGGACGAGCAAACACTGGCCGAAGCGCTACCGGACGGCGAAGGCTCCGCGTTCGTCGTGATTTCGGAAGGTGCGCCTTCCGGTGATCTGGTTGTCCGTCAGGGCGACGAGACGCTGCAACTGCGCCTCTCCAGCCTGGTCCCGAGCGCGACCGACTCCGGCTGCTACGTGATCATTGTGGAGCCGTGTCTGGAGGCGCCGCTCAAGATGTGCGCCATCGCGGTGCAGACACCGTGGGACGACTTCGAGTTGAGCTGCCGGCACGCACGCCAAGTGATGGACGCCGATACGGATTCGGGCACCGACACCGATCTGGGCACCGGGACCCAGGGGGATGCCGGCACCGCGCCGGCCGCCTCCAGTTCCGGGTGAACCGATCGGCAGTGCTTCTCAGCCAGCTTTGCTGCCGCCGCGGCAGGGCGGACTCTCTGGGATCACACCACCACGCGTCTGCCACTGCGCCGGCGTGTACGCGTGAATCGAAAGCGCGTGCAGCCCCGCATCCAGCTCGTCCTTGGCCAGGGCGTTGATCGCTCGGTGGCGCTGCACCAACGACTTGCCCTCGAACGCCTCGGCCACGAGCGTGACCTTGAAGTGGCTCTCGGGGTTGTTGCCCGAGTGGCGACTGCTCTCGTTGTCGATCTCGAGCACCGCGGGGGCCAGCGCATCCACGATCTTGTCATGGAGCGCTGACTGCAAGGGACCGCTCATGATGCGGGTGCCCCCTCGGAGGCAGTGGCTTCGGGCGGCAGGCCAGCGGCGATCATCTCGGCGATGTCCAACACGGCGATGTCCTCGTCCTTGTCGAAGTGCTTCATGCCATCGGAGATCATCGTCTTGCAGAACGGACAGCCGACGCCTACGGCGTCGACCCCAGCCTCCACGATCTCCTTGGAGCGGTTGAGGTTGACCCGTTTTTCGGCCTCCTCCTCCATCCACATCCGGGCACCGCCAGCGCCGCAGCAGAAGCCGTGCTCCCGGTTGCGGTCCAGCTCGACCATCTTGTCCGCCCCGCCGACGGCGGCAGCGATCGCAGCCCGAGGCTCGTCATACATCCCGTTCCAGCGGCCGAGGTAGCAGCTGTCGTGATAGGTGACCTTGCGCGCCTGCATCGGGTTCTCAACCTTGAGCTTGCCGGTCTCCATCAGGTGCGGAAGCAGCTTGCTGTGGTGGATGACCTCGTACTTGCCGCCGAACTGCGGGTACTCGTTGGCGATGGTGTGGAAACAGTGCGGGCAGCTCGCGATGATCTTGCGAACCTTCAGCTCGTTCATGAGGTCCACGTTCATCTGCGCGATGGTCTGGAAGCTCATCTCGTTGCCTCCGCGACGCAGCGTGTCGCCGGTGCAGTTCTCCTGGGTGCCCAGCACCGCGAAGTTGACCCCGGCGGCCTGAAGACAGCGCACCAGCGCCCGGGTGGGCTTCTTGGACGCATCGGAGTAGGCGCCGGCACAGCCGACGAACAACAGGTACTCGGCGTCCGGGTTTTCCTCGATGGTGGGGACTTCGAGGCCGTCGGCCCACTTCATGCGATCTTCTTGCGGAAGGCCCCACGGGTTGCCGGAGTTCTCGATGTTGCCAAACGCGGTGGTCAGCTCGCCCGGCGTCCGGCCGCTCTCATCGTTGAGCACGATGTGGGTCCGCATCTGCAGGATTTTGAGCGGGTGGTCGATGAAGACCGGGCACACCTCTTGGCACGCGCCACACGTGGTGCAGGACCATAGGGTCTCGTCGTCGATCCGGCCGCCGACCAGCGGGTTCATGTCCTCGAGCTCGGTGCGGATCTTCTCGATGGCTTCGACTTGCTCCTTCTTGGAGTCGTCGGCCTTGAGCTTCTCCCAGGCTTCTTGGGTCTTCTGCCAGGCTTCAAAGCCAGGCTCCTCCTCCATCGGCTCCATGAACTCCACGCCGGCGGCCGGCGGGGGCATGTCGAGCCCGAGCTCGCCCTGGAGTTGCTGCAGCTCGAGCACCTTCAGGCCCCGGTCCTTCATCTCGTCCTTGAGGTCGTGGATGAGATGCATGGGCGACAGCGGTTTGTCGGTCGCAAATGCAGGACAGTAGGTGGTGCAGCGCGCGCACTCGGTGCACGCATAGTTGTCGATCAGGCTCTTCCAGGTGAAGTCCTCGATCTTGGCGACGCCCCAGTTGTCCATCAACGGGACCGCATCGGGGTCCTCTGGATCATCGCTGCTGAACAGCTGCAGCTTCGGCATCGCACCTCGCTGGCCCTGGGGGCGCAGCAGGATGTTGGGGCCGGAACCCAGCACGTGGATGTGCTTGGAGAAGGGCAGGTAGTTGAGGAAGCCGAGCAGGATCGCGACGTGGCCCCACCAGTGGACCTCGGCGGCAGCGCCGGCCCAGCTGGCGTCGACGTTGGACACCAGCGTGTTGCCGTCGATCGCAAAGACGCCGGTCAAGGAGCCGACGGCCTGCGCGATCGGCATCATGGGGTCGGCGTGGCCGGTCGCGGCCATGTGCCAGCTGTGGTGCCCATAGTGCGTGAGCACCAGCGTGGTGATCGCCGACAGGATGAGCATGGCATCCATGTTGGCGGGCACGAATTCCGGCTTCACCACCAGGCGCCGATAGAAGGCGTACATCAGCGCGACGAACACGACGGCGTTCATCACGTCCACCCCCAGGCGGACATACCCATACAGGGTGTCGCCGAGGATTGTGCCCAGCGTGAACCAGTCCCCGACGAGGCCGGTGATGAACATCTCGGTGCTGGCGACCGTGAGAACCAGGAACCCCCAATAGATCGCGAGGTGGTGGTAGGAGCGCGACTCCTCCATCACCTTCCGCTGCCCGAAGAAGAATTTCATCAAGCTCCCGACCCGCTGGCCCCAACTCTCTGGGAGGCCGGCCGGACGTCCGAGCGCGGCGACGCGCACGAATTTCGAGACGTTGAAGGCGAACAGAGCGTTCGCCGCGATGAACACCAATGCGAAAGCGAGCTGCTTCATCGTAAGCAGGCGGGGTCATACCACAGGGGCGACGACTCGGCGCGCAGGGCCGCTGTGCGCGGATGCAGCGGGGGCCACGGCGCGATAAGCTGAGCCCCACCGCGTGCACGACCTCCTGCTGATCAGCGACCTGCACCTGGGTTCGCACCTCAAGCCCCGCCTCCGGGGAGAGGAAGTGCACCTCGCCTCCCGGATCGAAGAGGAGTTTCCTCGCTTCATCGACCACCACCTCCAGCTCGCCGAGGCACGCGGGGTGGGGTGGCAGATGGTGGTCAACGGCGACTTCATCGACTTTTGGAACGTCGTCCTCGACGAGCGTGAGGATGAAGACAGTGAGGCGCTCGCGGTTCGACGCCTGCACGCAGTCCTCGACGCGCACCCCGCCGTGGAAGACTCCCTGGCCCGTTTCCTCGAGGCTGGACACGGCGTGGCGTTCGTGACCGGCAATCACGACGCGGAGCTGCTCTACGGCGGTGTCCGGCGCGCCATGGTCGAGCGCATCGAGGGCGCGATGTCCTCCGAGGAGGGGGATGCGAGCATCACCCGGACCGGGACCGTGCGCCTGGACATGATGCGTGCGGGCAAGATCCGCTTCGTGCGCTGGTTTCTGCGTGAACCGGGTGGGGCCTGGATCGAACACGGCCACAAGTTCGATCCCAGCTGCGCCACACCGGCTGCGCTGTCGCCGACCCGCGGCGGCGCCCTCGTCCAGACGGTCGCCGAGGTTGCCACCCGAAGCTTCGCCAACGTGATGCCGGAGATCGACTACGACGCTCCGGACAAGTTCAGCGGCTTCGACTACGCCCGCTGGGCGCTGGCTCGCGGCTGGCGATTCGTGGTCCGGGTGATTTTGCTGTACCTACGCATGGTCGGCAGAATCCTGGGTCTGTGGGTCGGCGGCCGGGTCGATGCAGAGGGGCAGGCGGTCCACGACGAGCAGCTGGGGCGGATCGCGGCCAACGCAGGCCTGCAGATGAGCGCCCTGGCGGCGCTCGAGAACATGGCCCCCCCTCCGGCGGCGGTCACGGTGGGCGGCCTGGTGAAGCTGACCGCCCTCGACCATGTCCTGATGATGCTGACCCCGATCGTGGTTTCGGTCGTGTTCGCATTGATGCGGTGGGTTCCGCTTTGGGCCGGGCTCCCGCTCGCGGTGATCATCGGAGGGGCCGGGATCGCATTTCAGCGACGCGGACGTCAGCGCCGGGATGTGGCCCGAGACATGCTCAACGTCGCGGCCGGGGTGGGGCAAGCCACGGGAGTTCCCCTGGTTTTGATGGGCCACAGCCATCACGGTGAGCTCGAACGCCGGGGAGACGTGGTCTACGCCAACAGCGGTTCGTGGTTGGACGGATCGCACTTGTACGTCGAGCGTGACCCGCAGACGCAACGCCTCATCCGGGTCGAGCTGCGGCAGTGGCGCAACGGTGGGGTGCGTTGCTTGGACGCGATGACCGTCTTGCAGCCCGACATCCCGGTCGATGCTGCAGCCGCGGTGCGGGCCGATACGGCACTCGAATCGGCAGCCGATGGTGACGCCAGCGGCGCTTTTGTGCGAACGTGAGGCCGCGTCACCACGGTGCCGCAACAAGCGAGACGAACCGTTGGCCAACGAAACCATCCTCGTCATCGAAGACGACTCCTCCGTCCGGACCCTGCTCACCAAGGCGCTGTCGGGGAAGGGGTATCAAGTCGAAACCTCCGAGGACGGCCTCGCCGGCCTCACTCGGCTGGAGTCCCTGCGGCCGGACCTGATCATCGTGGACATCATGATGCCCCGGCTCGACGGAATGACGTTTGTGCGGGCGATCAAGGCCCACCAGCACACCCAGCCGATCCCGGTCATCTTCCTCACCGCCAAGAACGACCCCAAGACGATGATTCAAGGCATCAACTTGGGCGCCCGCTTCTACGTGACGAAGCCGTTCCAGATCGACGAGCTGCTCGCCAAGGTTCAAAAAGCGCTCATGCCCGGCTGAGCAGGGGCGAGCGCGAGAACGGCGAGCGGGCGGGCCCGACCACGGCGGCTGCGGCTGCAGCACCGGCGGCGAACTCTCCCTCGAGTCCGAGACCGGGCAGCGTCAACCGGCAGGCGAAGTGCATCGACTTCAACCCGCTCTCGGTCGACAGCACGCCCACGCCGAGGCTGGGGGGCTTGCCCACCGCATACAGCGGGGTCATCGGATGCGTGGTGCCCGGGGCCGCGCGATCCGAGATGTCGTGACCGTGACCGTCGGTCAGCGGCCGTCCGTCGTGCGGTGAGTGCATCCATCGCACGTGCTCATGGCAGAACGGCAGGACGCCGCGCGCATCGAGGGCACCGAGCAGACGCTCGCGCAAGCCCGCGGTGGAAGCCTGCGGCGGCACGACGTGGCAAATGGAGACCCTGCGGGTGTCCTCGGCGGTGCCCGGCAAGACCCGGACGTAGGTGTTGCCCACGGGGTCGTCCGCCGACCCCTCGGGCAAGCAGACCGCGAGGGGCTCGAGGGCCGGAGACAAGCCGCGAACCCCAATCTCGACGTGCATCACGAAGCGTTGCGCGGCGACCCGAACCGCTTGCAGGGTCTCCTGCAGCGCGCGCGGGAGCAGCTCGGGGAGCAGCGGCCCCTCGAGCAGACGCAGCGGGTCCGTCGCGACGATCAGGTGGTCACACCCGTAGTTGTCTCGTTTGCCGAGCAGGCTGACCCCCACCACACGCGAGCGCTTGAGCAGCAGCTCCGCGACCCGCAGGTCGCGTTTGACCTCGCCAGAGTGCAGCTCGATCCGCTGAAGCAGAAGCGTGCGCAGGGCCGCCTCGCCGCCGGGCATGTCATCCGGACCGCGGTGCCAGAGCCCCGCGAGGCGCAGGCTGGCTGCCTTTCCAAGCTGGGTCGGATGCAGATGCTGCAGCCACGGGACCGCCGCGGACGCGACCCGCCGCAGGTCGTGGTCCTCCGGCAGGGGGTGCATCTCGTCGACGGTGCCCGCCGGAAGCTGGCCTTCGACGCGCGCCAGGAATCGGCGGCTCCAGAAACCACCGCCCACCAGAGCGTTGTCGGAGGCGAGCAGGGGATCGAGCACCTCGTCCGTCGCCGCCGACCAGCGCTGCGCCATGTCCCACGCCGCCGGGACGGCCTCATCCTGCGGCCAAACCCGCGCCGCCTCCTCGCCCACGTTCGCGCTGGACGGCGTCAGATCGACCCGAGCATCCGGCAAGACCACGTGGACGCGGTGCTCGAGGGGGGCGTACAGGCGGCGGACTTGCTGGGCCAGTCCGAGCTCGGTCCACACCCGGGCGGTCGGGGCGGTGCCCATGTGAACGACCGGGGCGATACGGAGCGGGAGCGTGCGGCCGGCGATCTTGTACGTGCCGTCCGCGGGACCCTGGGGGATCACCAGCACCCGCTTGCCGCGACGAGCAACCAACGCGGCGGCCACGAGCCCGGCGATGTCGCTGCCGAGCACGATCAGATCGTAGTGGTTGGTCGTCGTCGCCACGAGTCTGCTCAGCCGAAGCGTACGCCGGCGGCACCCTCGGATGCGACGACCCGCCCCATGCGGACCGCGCTCTCGCCGGCCCCTTCGAGCGCGGTGATCACCGTATCGACGGCATCGGGGGCGGTGAACAGCATCATTCCGATACCGCTGTTGAAGGTGCGGAGCATCTCCTGGGAGCTCACGCCTTGGGCGGAAATGGCCTCGAAGACGGGGGTCGGAGGGATCGCGGACAGATCGATCTCGACCGTCGTGCCCTCGGGGAGGGCGCGAGGGGGGTTCTCGAGCAGCCCACCGCCGGTGATGTGAGCCGCCGAGGAGACGCCCCCAACCGACAGCGCGGCCGCGACCGCTTTGACGTAGACCCGGGTCGGGGTGAGGAGCACGTCGGCCACCGAGGAGTTGGTTCCTGGGAACGTATCGTCCAGCGCGAGTCCGCCGAACTCCGGGTCGAGCAGGGCCCGGCGGGCGAGGCTGTAGCCGTTGCTGTGCAGGCCCGAGGAGAGCACGCCGATCGCGACGTCTCCGGGCTGCACGTTCTTGGCGTTGAGCCGCGCGTCCTTGTCGACGACGCCGACCGCAAACGCGGCCAAGTCGTAGTGGCCCTCGCTGTACATCCCCGGAAGCTCGGCCGTCTCACCGCCCAACAGGGCACAACCGCTCTGCCGGCAACCATCGACGATGCCGGCGACGATCGACTCGACGATCCCCGGCTGCAGAGCGCCCGTCGCGATGTAGTCGAGCAGGAACAGCGGGCGGGCACCGGTGCAGATCAGATCGTTGACGTTCATCGCGACCAGGTCGATCCCCACGGTGTCGTGAACTCCGGCCGCAATCGCGACGAGCAGCTTGGTTCCCACGCCGTCGGCACACGACACCAGCACCGGTGTCTTCATCCCCGAGGGGAGGCCGATCATGCCGGCGAACCCACCGATGTCGTCGAGCTGCTCGGGTCGGCGCGTCGACGCGACCAGCGAGCGGATCCGGCGGACAGCTTCGTTGCCTGCGTCGATGTCCACGCCAGCGTCGCGGTACGACAGGGACTTGGGTGTGTCCGCCATGTCCGGTCCCCTACCAAACCCCGGCGCGCCCTGTCGACGGATACCCGGCGAGCCGGACGCGGGGGCGGCGCGAGAGGCCTCGCACGCCCGGGGATGGCCCCGGGCGCCGCTGTGGTGGTAAGACCCGCTCATGGCGTGGTGGCGGCGCAAGAAGCAGCAGCTCGAGACCCAAACCCCGGAGGAGAAAGTCTCCGTACCGAAGGGTGTGTGGTCCAAGTGCGAGGCGTGTGGAGAGATCACATACACCGAGGAGCTGATCGCGAACCTTCGGGTGTGCCCGGTCTGCGGACACCACGCGCCGATGCCCACGGCCGAGCGCATCGCCTCGATGTTGGACGAAGGGTCGTGGGAAGAACTCGACCTCGAGCTCCGCTCCGGTGACCCGCTCACCTTCACGGACCAAAAACCCTACGTCGCCCGCCTGGAAAAAGCGCTGCGCACCGCCGGCCCCCGGGACGCATTTCGCTCGGGCCTGGGATCCATCGAAGGCATCCCGGTCAGCGCGGGCTTCTTCGCGTTCGAGTTCATGGGTGGATCGATGGGCTCGGTCGTCGGCGAAAAATGCACCCGCGTGTTCGAGCGCGCCCTCGAGCTGCATCGACCGGCCCTCGTGTTCTCGGCCTCCGGTGGCGCCCGGATGCAAGAGGGGGTCCTGTCGCTGATGCAGATGGCGAAGACCTCGGCCGCGCGTGGTCGTCTGCGTGAGGCCGGGCTTCCGTACATCTCGGTCGTCCTGCATCCGACGACCGGCGGCGTCGCAGCCAGCTTCGCAACCCTGGGCGACCTGATCATCGCCGAGCCCAAGGCGCTCGTCGGGTTCGCCGGACCGCGCGTCATCATGCAGACGATCGGCCAGGAGCTTCCCAAGGGCTTTCAGCGGGCCGAGTTCTTGCTCGAGCACGGCATGGTCGATCGCATCGTGAGCCGACTCGAGATGCGAGAGCAGCTGGGCTTGATGCTGGCGCTGTTGGGCACCAAGCCCAAGCCCAGGTCCAAGCAGCCCGAGCCCGCCGCGCCGTGAGCTGATGACCTACGAGGCGCTGTTTGCCCGAAGAACCCTCGGCGTCCGGCCGGGACTGGTGGCTGTGCGCGGCGTTTTTGAGGCGCTGGGGGCCCCCGGAGGGTCCATCCCAGCGATTCACGTCGTGGGCACCAACGGCAAGGGCTCGATCGCGGCGATGGCCGAGCACGCGCTACGGCAGCGCGGGCACCGGACCGGCCTGTTCACCAGCCCGCATCTGCAGCGGGTGACCGAGCGGGTGCGTGTCGATGGTCAGGAGGTCGATGACACGGTCCTCGAGGCGGCGATCGGTTCGGTTCTCTCGGTCGAGGACAACCCGGAGGAGCGCGGGAGGCCGCTGTCGTTCTTCGAGCTGCTGACCGTCGCGGCGCTGATCGTCTTCGAGCAGTCCGGGGTCGACGTGTTGATCGTGGAGGCCGGTTTGGGCGGCCGGCTGGACAGCACCCGGCTCGTCGATGCCAAGGCCATCGCGGTCGGCCGCATCGATCTCGACCATCAGGCGTACCTCGGCGACAGCCTGCAGCAGATTGCGGCGGAGAAGGCTGGGGTGTTTCGGGACCGGGTCCCGGTCTACTCGGTGCCGCAGCACGATCCGGTGTGGACCGTTCTCGAGCGCGCGTCCTGGGACGCACCTTGTCCACTGCGGCTCCCCGAACCCCTGTCTCTTATACACATCTCCGAGCCC
>CAJXVA010000370.1 GCA_913061055.1 uncultured Pseudomonadota bacterium | reverse complement strand
GGAAGTGGTTGGGCCACGGGAAGTTCAGGAACGACAAGGTGATCGAGGGATCGAGGGCTCGAGGGCCGTGACCTCGTGAACCCATCCTCACCGCACAGCCCTGCTTCGTGGCGAACAGCAGGCGCCTGGTCCGTGAAGGCAACCGGAGCGGGTCTGGTCGAAATTTCCGAGTTTCTGAGGATCGACCTGCTCACGGCGCGCACTGGGTCAGTGCATGTCCAACAACACCATGACCCCGGCGTGCGACTGCGAGCGGGATTCCGCTCCGGTCGCCACCGCCCTGCTCAGTGCCCTCGGAAAGCCCGGCTCCGTGACCCAGGAGTTCGACGCGCTCACCCAACACGCGATCGGTCTCGTCGGCTTGTTTCCGCCGGGAACCAACAACGTCTGCATGCAGCCCAACCCGCCGAAATGGTGCTGGGCGGCTGCTACGAGTTGGGTCCGCGACCGAGTGTTTCGCGACCTCGCAAACGAGAAGCTGGGCCCCCGAGAGCTTGGGCTCGCGGTTGGTCCCCACACGACGCTCTCGAGCGTGCTTCCGTTCGTGCTCCGAGCGGCAGCGGACCGCCAAGCGTTCGAGGCCGTCGACCACGCGGTCGCTCTCGACGCCGCGGTGACCCTGCAGGCTGCCATGCAGGCGGCGCGCTACGTGGAAGGCTCGCGCTGGGAGGAACTCTGCCGCAAACGACCTTGGGCGAAGATCTGCCAGCTGATCGTGGCGCACGATCCTCCAACCCGGTCCCCCGTCCCGGAGCTCGTAGCCGTGAACCTCGCCTACCATCTGGGGTTTCTGCGCGAAACGACGACACGCTTCGCGCTCCGTGAGCTCGCGGCCGCGGCGGAGCGCCGAAGCGATGGAGACCTCCACCCCGCGACGTTCGAAGCGCTCGTCGGTGTCCTCGACGAGCGCTCTGCCGCCGCTGTGCGGACGTCGATGCATCGCTTCGACGAGGTGGGTCTGGTCACCGAAGACTCGCCACTGTGCAAGGTGCACAACTGGCAGCCGTGGTGCGCGTACGCGTCGCAGCGACCGTTCCTACGTCGCTTCGTCGACGCCGCCCTGCGAGTCGATCTCCTGAGCCCAGACCGGTTCGCCGCTGCGCTCGAGGTCAGCGGGGTCATCGTCACCGTCGGGTGACCGTCCGGGCTCGTTCTACCGACGACTTCTTGGTCGATTTGATCTCGGCGAGGCTGAGCCCGAAGCTGAGCCCACCCCGGCACAAGCCGCTCCCGCTCCACAGTAATCGCGAGCGTCAAATACGACAGCGCTGTCGTATTTGACGCCGCCCAAGGTCCCCGGCCCTGTATCGACGCCGCGCAGCGCTCACCAAGGAGCGCCGCCGCGGGCCTCGTCGTCGGAACCGGCGTGGCCCAGCCAGTGGAAGTGGTTGGGCCACGGGAAGTTCAGGAACGACAAGGTGATCGAGGGATCGAGAGCCGTGACCTCGTGAACCCATCCCACGGGCACGAACAGGGCCTGCCCGGGCGACAGCTCGCAGGTGATGACGCGATCGCCGAAGACGTCGTCGAGCGTGCCATCGAGATAGAAGCCGTCGAGGTGCTCCTGGGTCCGGGTGTCAACACGCGGTCCAAGCCGAACACGCTTACGCCCCTGCACCTGCACGAGCAGGACGTTGTGCGGATCGAAGTGGGGCGGGGTGACCGTCCCCGCCGGACCGAGCCACATCGACACGCCGCGGGGCCGTCGCGGCGGCTCGAGCACCGCAGGCAGAGGCTGCAGATCGTCCCACAGCGCGGCGAGACCAGGGTTCGACATGAGGCCGTTGCGCGAGACGATGTACGCGTCGTTGCTCGGTCCCTCGTCGGCCAGAGCGATGAGCTGAGCCAGCGGCATCTGCCGGGCGCCCCGTTCGGTCTGGGCGGCTCGGGTCGCGGCCATTCGATCGACGTTGACCTCGACCGCGACCTCACCGAAGCGCTCGGCCAGCACCCGAAGCGACCATCGTTGGACTGCGACCATCGATTGAGCGGCCTCGGTGAGCAAGACAGGCCGCGAGGCGATCCAATGCCCGGCGAGAAAGGACTCGGGGTCGACGTCCCGGCGGACGATCAAGCTCTGCTCGACACGAAGCTGTTCGTCCAACCGCTGGAGCTTGGCCGCCATGGTTGCGCCGCTCAGGCGATCACGCAGCCGGGCGAAACCATCGGACCGCAGGATTTCCAGGACCCGAGCCTTCGCCAGCGCCGGCTCTACACCTTGGCGCGCGAGCACGTTGACGAGGTCGTCACGCTTGCCGCTGAACAACAGCTGCTCGACGACCCAAAGCTCCCAGTCCAGGCTCAGGCGCAGCTCGGTGGGTAGCGCGTCGTCGGGGGAAGACTCCACGACGATCCGTCAGCCTTCGCGGCGCCGTCGCCAGCCGAGGGCGAGCAGGACAAGGAGCAAGCCCGGGGCCGTGGAGGGGTGAGGATCCACCGCACAGCCCTGCTTCGTGGCGATCGGCGGCGGAACATCCTCATCACAACTTCCGTGACAGCAGGGTCCGCAGGTCGGAGGGGGCTCAGGTTCAGCGCTGAGCGCGTCCTGGAGTTCCTGCGCGTCGTACATCAGCTCCACCAGGCGTTCGTGAACGACGAACTGCGCGTCTACGTCTTCGGGTGTTCGGTCTCCGCCCTCTCGAGGCGCGTTGACGTGTGCCCGCTGCGCGGACTCAGCCTCGGAGAGCCACCGCGTGAGAAGAGAGCACACTTCGAGGCCAAGACTCGGGTGGGCCAACAGCGCCTCGACCCGCGCCAGCGTCTCTTCGCTGTAGGGCGCGGCGGAAGGAAGCAGCTCGGCAAGCCACTGCGTCTCCTCCTCGGTCAGCGTGTCGAGCCGAACCCGGTCCGACAGCTGCTGCAGCCGAACCAGGGTCTCGTCAACCTCGACCCCCGTCGGCGAGGCGAGTTCCTCGGCCGTGGGCTCCCCAGCTCGGGCCACGCTCGGGCCAAGCGACCCGGCACCCGCCACGAGCACGCTGGCACACACCATCACGTGAGCACGCGGGAGGCTGCGCCAGGAGTCGTCCATCGACGCGATCATACACGGTCATCCAGCGCCCTCGCCTGAAGGGCCGACGCGGGATGAAGCCGCCTCGAGGGCCGGCCTCGAGCCCGCGGTGGTCACCCTTTGACCATTTGCCGTAGTTCCTTGGCGTTGGGGTCGGCCACATCACCACTGAAGTCGATCCAGGCCTGCGCTGCGGCCTCGAGCAAGGGAGCCGCGGCCTGGTCGTTGCCGCTCTCGACCTCGACCCGGGCCCTTCCTTCGGCGGCCACCGCCCGCTGCCGCGGCGATTCCTGTGCGACGACGATGTAGCGCTCGTAGGTTCGACGGGCGCGTTCGAAGACACGAAGACGCCGCTGCGCGATGCCGAGATAGCCCAGCGGGGTCGCGAGTGTGTGGTGGTCTTTGCCGTACGCGGACTCGAGTGAGACCACGGCCCGCTGCAGATGGGTTTCTGCCTCCGCGAGTTCTCCGAGCTCCAAGAGCACGGTCCCGACCGCGGCGGCGCTGCGCCCAACCTCGGCCGCCTCGGGGCCGAGAAGGGCCGTGAACCCCTCCAGCACGGCCATGTGCTCAGCCTTGGCCTCCTCGAGTTGGCCCGCTTCGGCAAGTGCATTGCCCAACGTTCGGCGCGCGCCGATTGCGGACGCGTGCGCGGCCCCATGAAGCCCGGTTTGGAGGTCCACCGCCTCCTGGGCGTAGGCCACAGCCTGCTCCGCGACCTTGGGGTCGTGCTGACTCGAGTTCTGGAGGACCTCGATGCTGGAGAGCAGCGACAGACACCGAGCCGCCAGATCGGGGTCGACGCCGCGGGCAGACTCGAGCGCGAGGAGCGTTTCCTCGCGGGCCTCTGCGGTCTCCTGAACGTCCATCAGCGCGATCGCGAGAGCGTGCCGGGACTGGATGGCGCGGCGGTCCTTGGGGCCCCACTGCGAAACGGCAAGGGCGACGAGACGGCGCGAGACGGCGATTGCAGCCTCGCGGTCGCTCTCCAATCGAAGCACGATCATCCGCAGTCCGAGCTCGGCGAAGCGCAGCTCGGGCACATCGCCCAGCCGGTCCACCGCAGACTCCGCATGCCGCAGCCACAGCGCCGCGGCCTGTGGGTCGACGAGCGTCTGGGCGTACAGCCGGGCGAGGTAGAACGCAGCGCGTTGCTCGAGCTCTGGGTCGCCGGCCTCCAACGCGGCGGCGTAGGCCCGTTTCAGCACGACCACGGACTCCTGCGGGTCCGTGTTCAACAGCACGCGACCGTGCAGGACGGCAGCTTGGGCGATCAAGCGGGGGACTCCGAGGGTCTCGGCGTCCTCGAGGGTCTGCGGTGAAAGCTTGGCGGCCTCCTCGTAGCGCCGCTCGTCGTCGAGGGACTCGAGCTGCTCGAGTCGCCGGCGCACAGACGACATCTCGGGTGACTCTGGGCTCGCCCCGCTCGCGGGCGCTGACGTCTCGGACCGGTCCTCGATCCCTGGGGCAGCCGCGGGAGTCTCGGCCGACGCAAAGGCATACTGGGCTCCCGCCGCGCTCGCGCAGACCAATCCCGCCACTGCGATGGCTCCCGGCCACCGCAATCGCCGGCCGGCTTGTCGCAGCGCGTCAACGAGTTCGGCCATCGTGTCCCAGCGACGATCAGGATCGGCCCGCAGACCTCGCACCAGAACCCGGTGGACCCGACCGGGGACGTTCGAGTCCGCTGGTGGGGCGGCGACGCGCTCGGCTTGCATTGCGGTCACCAAGGACAAGAGGCTGGTCCCGGCGAACGGAGCACAGCCGTACAACACCTCGAATGCGGTGACGCAGAAGCTGAACTGATCGCTGCTGGCATCGGCCGGACTCGCGCCCCGATCGGAGCCGCGTGGTTCGAAGTGTTCGGGGCCCATGTACCGAGGCGTCCCGACCCGTCGACCGGCCAGCGTACGGTGGCTCCGCCCGAGTTCCTCTGAGCCTGGCGAAGAATGCCCATCGCGATCGACCGCGATGGGTTGGCCTCCGACCCCGGAGAGGACCAGTCCAAAGTCGAGAACCCGGGCGCGGCCCGCCTCATCGACCATGACGTTGTCGGGCTTGAAATCGCGGTGGATCAACCCGGATTCGTGGGCGGCATGCAGTCCATCGCCGGCCTCGGCGAGCACCCGCAGCGCGTCCCGCCACGGTTGGCGGGTCTGGGACCACGTGCGTAGTGTCGGACCCACGATTCGCTCCATCGCGATGTAGACCTGCCCGTCGACTTCCCCGGCGTCGAAAACCGGGACAACGTGGGGATGGGAAAGCTGCGCCAGTGCTCGGGCCTCCGCGATGAGCCGGCGGGCGCCGCCCTGCGAACTCGTCTCCGGCCCAGGCCGTAGCACCTTGAGCGCGACATGTCGGGCGAGGCTTGGGTCGTAGGCGTCGTGGACCACGCCCATCGCTCCCTCGCCAAGCTGACCGTCGATACGGTAGCGCCCAATGAAGCGAGGCGGTTCGGGCTCCGAGGCGGGCGCAACGGGATCTTCGCCAGCGGCCCGCGTCCCGTAGACCTTGCCGTACTCGAGCACCGTCCGATAGCACGCCTCGCAACGATCCAGATGTGCTTCGACGGCGCGGCGCGTCTGTGGATCGAGATTCGAAGCCAGATAGGCCCCGAGTTCGTCTTCGCTGGGGCAGGAAGTCATCGGAGCACGCGACTCATGCTGAGGTCGAGCTGACTGCGAACGAGGCGAATGAGGCTCTCGAGTTCATCGGGCTCGATAGCGTGTTCCGATGCCAAGACTGCCCCGGCGTGCTCCCACACCGCGGTGCGTGCTTGATCCAGCCACCGCCCTACCTTCTTGTGGTCCGTGCCGTAGATCCCCGCCATCTCTCGCATCGAGAGACCGTCGACCAAGTGCTGGCGAAGCCAAGTCCGCTGGCGAGGCTCGATACGGGCCATCGCCTGGTTGAACGCCTCCTTGATGATCGGGCCGTACCGACTCCGCAGATAGGCTGTGTCCACGGCGGGTTCTCCACCCGGCATCCGATGCAGTTGCTCGAGGCCTGGGAGCTCGCGACGCCGGGCTTCCTTACGCTGCCCGTCGGCGCGCATCCGAACCGCGGTCACTCGGATCCAGTGGAGCAGCGGGCCCCGCCCGGCGTAGGACGACAGCTTCGGCGGCCGGTCCTCGGTGCCGACCAGCAGGCGGACGCGGGCGTCCTGCAGCGCCTCCGCGTCACCCAAGCCCCGCTCGAGTTCGGGAACCAGCCGCGCCTCGAACAACGCGAGCGCCTCCGCGTCCCCGTCGAGACAAGCCACGGCCCAATAGAGATCGCCGGTGACGAGGCGGCTCAGCTGGGCGGGCTCTTCGAGCTTGCTGGCGACGTGCTGGAGGAAGCGAAGCGGCGGTACACGCAACCCTGGATGGGTTGCCGTCGCGAGTTCCAGCGTTTGGCGCAGCTGCTCGTCGAGCGCGGCGTGCTCCACGTCCGCGAAACGGTCTCGAACCTCGGGCGAGAGGCGCTGCAGAAACGCCGCAGCGAGTTCATCCACCGGATGAGTCTCGACGACCGCGTGCTCCCGTGCAACCACGGCGTGACCTCACCCACACAGAAAATCGTAGCGGCCGGCGCCCCACGGATTCAACACGAGCGTCGTTGCGGTGTGCACCTCCTCCGCGCCCCCCATCCCTCGAGGCGACCCCTGATGGGACGACTCGCCCTGGCATCCCTTTCGCTCCTGTACGTGCCCGGGTGCGGCCCCACCGGGCAAGAGGCGTCGTTGTACGTCGAGCGACTCGGCCCGGCGGGTGCCGGTCACGAATACGTGGCTTGGCTTGAAACGCCGACGGAGTGGGTCCCGATCGCCCGATTCGACGGTGGCGCCGACCAGGTCGTGCAGACCAACATCGATGAGGACGTGTTGGAGGAGGCCGCCGCAGATTGGGGCGAATTTGTGGTCACGGTGCAACCGAAAGACCAGGAGAGCATGGGCGCCCATCGGGTGGTGTTTGGAGTCCTGACCAGCGGCTGGCCGCTCCAGTACGAGGGTGAAGCCCTAGCCTCGCCCGAGGTGTACCAGGCGATTCAAGTGAAGCCAGACGCGGCCCTCGGCACCCCCACCACGGCAACGCACGACGACCTCGCTCAGGGTCTTTGGTGGCTTCTCAACGACCCCTTCCTCGAAGCGGCGGCCGACGACGCGTGGGTCTACGAGGGGTGGGTGATCACCGACGCCGGGCGATTCAGCACCGGGCGTTTCTCGACCGACGGTCCAGACCACGACGGCGCCGGACCCTCCGCAGGGCCCGGTGCCGGATGGGACCACCCTGGCCAAGACTTCATCGGGGAGGCGCTTCAACTCGTCGGCGCGCGGGTGGAGCTCACCCTGGAGCCGGAGCCGGACACGAGTCCCGAACCCTTCTCGCTTGTCGTCGCGGGGAACGAGAGCATCCCAGAGCTCACCGTTCGCCAGCCCGGCACGTCCAACGGCTTCGAGAGCTTCTCGCTCAAGATCGGCTACGACCGGATCAATCTCCCGAAAGTGACGCTCGAAGTGCCTTGGGAAGAGTGAGGAAGGAGTCCGGACGGGAGGTCTCTGATTCGAGAAACTCTCTCGGGCCGAGCGACTCGGGGCGAGGAGGCCCGGCGCCAGCCGATCACGACCCGTCGACGCCAACTTGTTGGGGCTCTGCTCGACGAGCCGTGAACCCGAACACATTTCCGCTTACCATCTGCGCCATCGTGCTTGGCTCCCCCCCTCGTTCCGCGCTGCTGCGCATCGCTCCCGCCCTCGCCCTCGCCCTCTTGCCGTCCGCGGCGTCCGCCGCCGTCGTTCCCGCCGATGTAGTGATACAGGAAGGCCAGACCCCGACCGGAGCCGCGTCGCCGGTGGACACGATCGGCTCTCCGTTCGCCGAAGCCTCGGGCGCCGTCGGTGTCGGCGGCGGGCTGGAGAGCGGGGAACGGTTCGTCTTCCGAGGCGACCAGGTCATCTTCCTCGACAGCAGCGAAATGACCGTATCCCTCAGCGGCATCGAAGCGAGCCTCGGGACGGCTCCGGGCGACCTGTTCGTCTACTCCCCCAGTATCGACGGTGCGGATGGCCTCTACACCGACGCCGGTGTTCTCACTTTCGAAGACACCCAGGCTCCCGGGTTTGACCCCGGCGTGACGAGCACCTTTCACAGTCGACCTACGATGACCGACACGGGCGCCGTGTTTTGGATCGCCGGAACCAACAGCTCTGGAGGAACGGCGACCGAAGGTCGCGTGCTCTACCGTAGCGCCACCGCCAGCATCGACGACGCGGTGCCCGTGCTGCAAAGTGGCGATCTGATCGGCGGTTTCACCATCGACTCCCCTGCGGGCATCGATTTCGACTATCAGAGTTCACCGGGCGATCTACACCTGATCTCCATCGTCTTGATGGACACCGGTTCGTCCACCGACGATGGATTCGTGGTGCTCGACGGCGCTCTGATCGCGCGGGAGTCGGAACCGAATGGTTCGGGCGACAACTGGGACAACTTCGATCTTGTCACGGTGAACGACGAGGGCAACTACCTCTTGGCGGGGGACACAGATGGCGCCACGGGCATTGACGAGTTCGTCGCCTATAACGGCACCATCGCCGTGCGCGAGGGCGACACTATCGGCGGCGTGGTGCTGGACTCCTCCGCGTCGGTTCGCTTCGTGGGCATCAACGGCGTCGGATGGGCTCTGCACGCCTGGGGAACGCCGAGCGCAGAGACGGTGTTCCTGGCGTGTGATGCTGCGAGCTTGGCTTCGACGTCTACCCCCGTCTTGGCCACGGGCGACGAACTCGACCTCGACGGAGACGGCGTTGGAGATGGTGTGTTCGTCACCGATCTCAACGCCTCCTCGGCCGCGCCGACGCGCCCCCTGGGCGATGATGGCTCGATCTACCTCGACGTCGACCTCGACGAAGGCGGCACAGTCACCAATGCGATCATCCGGATCGCGGGACAGTGCTGCGGCGACGGCGAGATTCAGGGCACCGAGGAGTGCGACGACGGCGACCTCGACGACGGCGATGGGTGTAGCTCCACCTGTGCATTCGAGTCGGTCTGCGGAGATGGTGCGACCGAAGGCGCCGAGGAATGTGACGACGGCAACGACGACGACACCGACGACTGTCTGAGCACGTGCGTCTCGGCGAGCTGTGGCGACGGGTTCGCGTGGGACGGCGAGGAAGAGTGCGACGACGCGAACGACAGTGATACCGACGCCTGCCTGAGCACCTGCGTCGCCGCCGCGTGCGGAGACGGCTTCATCCAGGACGGCGTCGAGGAGTGTGATGACGGCAACCTCGACGACGACGACGCGTGCCCCAGTACGTGCGTGGTGGCTGCATGCGGAGACGGCTTCATCCAGGACCAGGTCGAGGAGTGCGATGACGGCAACCTCGATGACGACGACGGCTGCTCGGCGGACTGTACCGAGGAGGAAGACATCGGCTCCACAAGCACCAGCTCCAGCGGCACCAGCTCCGGCGGGGAGACGACGGGAGCCGATACGACCGGCGGAGCCGATACGACCGGCAGGACAGGCACCACCACCGATGACGGGGCTACGAGCACGGAGACCTCCGGCGGTCGTGACGACGACTCAACGGGCAGCGTCCCCACCGATCCCGACTCGACAGGAGGCTCGACCGACACCGATCCCTCCGGCGGTGCCGCGACCACGGACGACGGCTGCGGCTGCACCACCGAAGGCCGCGGATTCCCCCTGTGGGCTCTGTTCATCCTCGGGGCGCTTCGCCGCCGCCACCCAAAGACCGCGTGACGAGCAGGAGACCGGACGGGAGGGCTCCGAATCCCGGGACTAAGAATATGCCGTGAAAACGGCGGGGGGAGGAGACCGGACGGGAGGGCTCCGAATCCCGGGACTGAGAATATGCCGTGAAAACGGCGGGGGGGTCGCGGATCGGCCCCGCAGAGAGCCTCCCGGAG
>CAJXVA010000369.1 GCA_913061055.1 uncultured Pseudomonadota bacterium | reverse complement strand
ACAGTCGTCGACATGACCGGTGAGATCGAGCTCAACTCCACCGAGTGAGCGAGCGCCTTTTGGCACGCCCGTTGTCTCCAGCCACGGCGATTGACCCCTCAATCGAACGCGGCATACCGTGTCAGCATGAACGCGCGAACCCTAGGCTTGGTGCTGCTCGCTGGCATCGGCCTGACTGCCTGTGGTGAGTCGGACAAGGACACCGAGCCCTCCCACGACTACAACGCCGAGATCCGATGGACCTCGTACGGCGTGCCCCACATTCTCGCCGACGACATCCCCAGCGCGGCCTTCGGTCAGGGCTACGCGTTCGCGTCCCTCAACGGCTGCATTCTCGCCGACCAGGTCCTCAAGCTTCGGGGCGAGCGCGCGTCCTTCTTCGGGCCGGGCGAAGACGACGCCAACATCGACAGCGACTTCACCCATCGGGCGCTGCAGTTCACCGAGAAGGGCCAGGAGGCATGGGAGCGTCAGCCGGAGAACATCCGCGGCCTCGTGCAGGGATATGTCGACGGCTACAACGCCTACCTCGCGGAGTCGGGCGACACGATGCCCTGCGGCGGCGAGCCGTGGCTGCGCTCGATCTCTGCGGAAGACTTGATGTCGCACTACGTCGAGATCGCGACGCTTGCGGGCTCCCGGCAGCTGCACAGTTTCATCGCGCGCGCCCAGCCTCCCGGTGCCGGCCTCGCGCCCTCGGACGAACCGCTCCCCAACTTCAACGACCTCGGCATCGGCTCCAACGGCTGGGGCATCGGTTCGGACCGCAGCGCCAACGGCAAGGGCATGCTCTTCGCCAACCCGCACTTCCCATGGGAAGGCGAGCTGAAGCTGTACGAAAGCCACCTCACCGTTCCCGGTGAGATGAACGTCTACGGAGCCTCGCTGATGGGGGTTGCCGGCGTTCTGATCGGCTTCAACGAAGCGATGGGCTGGACGCACACCGTCTCCGCCGGCCAGCGGTTCACGATGTATGCGCTCAAGCTCGACCCCAGTGACCCCACCCGCTACGAGTACGATGGCGAGATGCGGGACATGACCTCGATGGACATCACCATCGATGTCCTGGAGAACGGTCAGGCTGCCCCGCAGACTCGCAAGATGTGGTTCAGCCACTGGGGACCGATCCTCTCGATCGGGGACCTGGGCGGCTGGACCGCGGACTCCACGCTGACCTTTCGCGACGCCAACGAACTCAACGCCACGCTCATCTCGCAGTTTCACGACATGAACCTGGCCGACAGCCTGGAGTCCTTCCAGCAGGCCCACGCCGACAACCAGGGCATCCCGTGGGTCAACACCATGTCGGCGAGCGCCGACGGAGTCGCGTGGTACGCCGACACAACCCCGACGCCCAACCTGACCGCAGCCGCGATTGAGGCCTGGGAGGATCCCGCTGCGGCTGGCACCGACCCGCTGCTCGCGTTCGCCATCAACGGCGTGAAAACCATCGGAGCCGTCGCGCTCGACGGAACCACGTCTGCGAACGAATGGGTCGAGGCGGACGGCGCCCGCGACCCCGGTCTCATCCCGTTCTCCGCGGTTCCGCAGATCGAGCGTCCAGACTTCATCTTCAACGCGAACGACTCGCACTGGCTGACCAACCCCGGCGCGCCGCTGACGGGCTACTCGCCGATGCACGGCCGCGAGGGCACCGCCCGCACGCCGCGAACCCGCATGAACGCGACCCTGCTCACCGAGGTGTCCGAGAACGGCGCCTCGGGAGCCGACGGCCTGTTCACCTTCGAGGAGCTGCAGGCTGCGGTTCTGAGCAACCGTGGCATGACCGCCGAGCTTCTGCGCGATGCGGTCGTGGAGCGATGCGAAGCCAACCCGATGTACGCCGAAGCGGATCTGTCCAGCGCCTGTGCAGCCCTCAAGGGCTGGAACCTGCGCCTGGATCTCGACGCACCCGGCGCGCTGGTCTGGCGCGAGTTCGTCGGAGACTTCTCGAGTCTGGACGTCCTCAAGGAGGGCCGCGATGTTTGGGCGAACGACTTCGACCCCGCAGACCCCATCGCCACGCCCAACACCCTCTCGGACGCCCCCGAAAACCCGGCCGAGGACCGCATGCTCGAGGCGTTGGCCGGATCCATCGACCGACTTGCCCAGGCCGGACTCACCCCCAGCAGCACGCTTCGTGAGGCTCAGTTCACGCGTCGTGGCGGCATGACGATTCCGATTCACGGCGGCGGACGGCGCGAAGGCACCACCAACCTCATCCAGTACCGGGTGCTCAAGTCGACCATGGCACCGCCGCTGGAGCGCGCCGAGGTCATCAACGCCGACACCGCGCTGACCACCGAGGGCTACGTGGTCAACTACGGCACCAGCTTCATCATGACGCTGGAGTTCACCGACGATGGGCCGCACGCGCAGGCGTTCCTCACGTACGGACAGTCCGAGGACCCGGCCAGCCCGTACCACACCGACCAAACCCTGCTGTTCTCGGAGAAGAGCTGGCGGGACATCCTCTTCACCGAGGAGGCCATCGCGGCGGATCCCAACCTCGAAGTCCAAACCCTCGTTGGCGACCGCGGAGGCCCAGACGCCCCGACAGTGGGCGACGACGGTTCCGGCGGCTGAGCACTCCGCTCCACCCCATGAAGAAAGGCGCCCCGGCCAAAGCCGCGGGCGCCTTCTTGCTGTCCTCAACCCGGTGCGTTACCAGACTTCGCAGACCTGGTCTGCGGGGGGATGCATCGCAGAGCCTTCTTCGCACGCAAACGCATCCCAGAACCCCGGAAGGTTGGAGAGCGGTCCGTTGATCCGGTAGCGGGGATGCGAGTGCGGGTCGGTCATCGCCCGCACCTTGTCGACCTCGGGGGTCGACTTGCTGCACCAGATCTGGCCGAACGAGACGAACATCAGCTGCTCGGCGGTCAGTCCCTCGATCGCGTTCGCTCGGGGGTCTTCGCCATTCGCCTCGGCCCACGCCAGGTACGCGCGGTGTGCCTGCTTGATACCGCCAAAGTCGGCGATGTTCTCTCCCATGGTGAGCTGACCGTTGAGCGTCACTCCGGGGAGCACTTCGTAGCCGCTGTAGAGTTCATCCACGCACTCGGTGCGTTCTTCGAACTTGGTGACCGCAGCGGGGTTCCACCACTCGGTCAGCGAGCCATGGCCATCGAACTTGCGGCCCTGGTCGTCGAACCCGTGAGTGAGTTCGTGTCCCATCACCATGCCGATGCCACCGAAGTTCATCGTCATCGGGTAGTCGGCCGAGAAGAACGGCTGCTGCAAGATGCCCGCGGGGAACACCATCTCGTTGTACGGAGGGTTGTAGTACGCGTTCACCGTCGGCGGGCTCATGTGCCACTCGAGCTTGTCGACCGGCTTGCCGTAGTCGCCGAGCTGGCGGGCGGAGTCGAACAGTGCCGCCGCCACAACGTTGACCAGGTGGCCGCTGCCGACCTCGAGGTCCTCGTAGCTCCGCCAGTTCTGGGGGTAGCCGATCTTGTTGACGATGGCCGTCATCTTCTCGACCGCCCGGCCTCGAGTCTCATCATCCATCCACGACAGACCGGGAAGGCCCGCCTCGAAAGCGGCCTCGATGCCGGTGATCATCTCGATCGCGACGCTCTTGCTGTCGCCGGCGAAGTTCTCCGCGACGTAGCGTTGCCCGAGTTCATCTCGAAGCGCTTTGTCGGTGACCGCGACGCAGCGTTTCCAACGAGGAGAGGGCTGGAGCTGGCCACGCAGGGTCTTGCGGTAGAACTCGAAGTTCGCCTCGGCAAAGGCCTTCGGCAGCTGCTCCGCGAAGCGGTGGAGCACGTGCCAGCTCAGGTACGCCTTCATCGTCTTGACGCCCCCGGATTTCACCGCCGCAGCCATCGCGGTGAAGAACTCCGGCGGATAGACGTTGAGGGCGTCCGCGTCGGCCAGACCGATCTCCGCGAAGAAGGGCGCCCAATCAAACCCAGGGGTGAGTGCGGACAGCTGCTCGCGGGTGATCCGGTTGTACTGCTTGGCGGGGTCCCGCATCTGGTCGCGGGGCTTGGTGGCCTGCGCCAGCGCGGTCTCGAACTCGACGACCCGCTTGGCCGCGTCCCCCTTCATGCCCGCGGCTGCGAGCATGGTGGCCACATGAGCCTGGTACGCCTCGCGAAGCGCCACCGACTGCGCGTCATCCTTCACGTAGAAGTCGCGATCGGGGAGTCCGAGGCCCCCTTGGGACAGGTGCGCGATGTTGGCCGTGGGGTCTTTGAAGTCCGGACCCACATCGAAGCTCAGCAGCGCCGGCACCCCGAGCTTGCGCATCTGCCCGGCCACGGTCGGGAGGTCGCGAAGCTTCATCTTGGAGATCAGCGCCATCGTGGGCGCGAGGCCCTCGAGGCCCCCCGCTTCGACCGCCGCCTCATCCATGCAAGCCCCGTAGAAGGTGCTCAGCTTGCCGTCGTCGCCCTCTAGAATCGTCCGCAGCGCGTTCTGATTGCGCTCCTGAAGCGCCTGAAACCGGCCGTAGCGTGGTTGGTCCGCGGGCAGCTCGGTCCCATCGATCCAGCCGCCACAGGCGTAGCGGTAGAAGTCGTCGCAGGGGTTCGTCCCCGGGTCCATGTTCGCCAACACCTCGGAGGCGACCTCGGGCTTGACGGTCGGCCCCTGCCCCTGCGGTGTGCTCGCGCTCGTATCCTCGGGAGGCTGAGTCTGGGTCTTGCAGGCCGGGACCAGCGAGAGAATGACGAGGGCGAACGACGCGCGAACCATCGCCGGGACCTTGCCACACACCGATCGGGATCGCGGATGAGCCTCTTCACACCATCGGATGAAACACTTGGCCTGCCGGGCCGAGTCAACGAATGCTGTGGCGCTCGGCGAAGCCAGCCAGCGCGTCCCACGGCCGCGTCAGCAGCACAAACTGCCCAGGGGTGGAGGTTCGCGCCGCCTCCACCGCACGAACGGCGTCTGTCTCGCGCGAGACCCCGCGGTACTCGACCGCGGTGAGCCGCTCCAACGCAAACGCCTCGACGAGTCGGACCTGCCGCAGTTGCCGGGCCGAGTGAAGGTTCTCCGCCCTCTGCCACCCTTCGGCCACCAGCGAGACCACGGTCTCGTCGTTGCCGGCGCGTGCCTCGACGACGGCGTCGGTCAGCAAATGCATGCCGTGTTTCGCCGCTGAGGTCGCCGCATGGGCACGGGCTCGCCACGCTTGGGCCTCCTCGAGTCGCCCGCTGAGGGCTTCGGCCATCGCGAGACGGCCGGCAACCGCGGGGTAGTACGCACTGAGGGTCCCCTGCGGGGCGATCCAACCGGCATGCAACGCTGCGGAGAGCAAGCCGGCCGCACGCTCGGGCTCTCCGGACTCCAAGAACACGGCGGCGCGGTTGCAGACGGTCAGCGAGTGCAGGCTCGGCGAGGCTCGCGATTGCTCGCACAGCTGCTCGAACGCTTCCGCCGCTGGGGCGAGCTCCCCGGCCATGAGCATCGCGAGCCCATCCATGTTCAGCCGGGCGATGCTGGCGACCTTGCGACGGCGTGCGATCGAGTATCCGAACACGCCGATGAGCGTCGCCCACATCGCCATCGGATGAATGGCGACGCTCGCGACCCCGGCGAGCGCTCCGAGGCCAAGCGCCGCGGGCAACCGGCGCCCGTACCAAGCTCCCTTGGTCAGCGGACGGTAGCGTGGCTCCTGCGGTAGCAGGTCGAGGTCGACGCGTGCGAGCTCCCCCATTTGCCGCAGCATACTCGCGTCTGCGCGGCGCGCCGAATCCCTGCGACAAGCCACCCCACAAACAACTACGGCCCGCACCCGGAGTACCCGGAGCGGACCGTCGTGTCCTGTCTACCGCAGAAAGTCAGGCGCTCTGCGCTTGCTTCTTAATGATCTCTTCGGCGAGGTGGGGAACAACTTCCCAGACCACAGCCTCGATCACTTCCCGGCTCATGCCGGCGATCGCCTCGGCGACCTTCGGGTCGATCCCCGCATCGCCTGCGGCCTTGGCAAGGCGCTCGACCATCCCTGGTGTCGGGCTGTCCGCCGCGGTGAACGGGATCGGCACGGCGATCGGAATGGGGCCCGTGGAAGCCGCCGCGGGACGAGCCGCAGCGGCTGCCGGCGCAGGTGCGGGCCGAGCTGCCGGGCGAGCGGCGGGCTTCGGCACGGCCGGCTTCGGCACGGCTGGGCGCGGGGCTGCAGCGGCCGGAGGACGCGGTGCGGGCTTGGGCACGGCGGGCTTCGGCGGTGCGGCGGCCCGGGCTGGCGGCCGAGCCGCGGCTGGAGGCGGAGCGGCCTTCGGCGCTGGTTTGGCTGCCGGCGCCGGTGCACCAGCTGCCGCAGGCTTGGACGCCCCACCCGACGCAGCGTTGACCTTGTCGATCAGGTCCTGCGTGTCGAAAGGCTTGTTGATGAAACCATCCGCACCGACCGCATCGAACCGAGCCTGGTCGACACCAGTCTGGTTGGACACCATCAAGAGCACGGGCGTTCCCTGGGTTGCAGGGTCCGACTTGAGAGACTGACAGACGTCGTATCCGCTCGGCTCACCGTCCCCAAGGGCGGTGTCCACCAAGATGACATCGGGAGAGAGCTGCTTGGCTCGGGCGACCGCGTCGGACCCCTTACTCACCGAGGTTACGTCTGCATCTTCGGCCGCAAACGTGATCTTCACGGCCAGTCGCATGGTTTTGCTGTCGTCGATCGCGAGGATCTTTGTCGGCATGTAGCTCCCTAGTTCGGCGACAGGCGTACCATGTCGCCTGTGAAGCGGTCAACGAACGCGCCCTCGCGATCGCTTCAGATCATGGCTGCGGACCCTGTGCCGCGCAGGCAGGAGCCACGCCGCGATCGGTTGACCGATCTCGTGGACCGGATGACGGCCGACGTCGTTCTCGCCCACGCCCCCGGGCAGCGGGTGCTCGACCTGGGTCGGGGGAACCGTCAGCTCGCAGAATGGGTCGAAGACCGCGCGGCATCACTGTCGGTGGTGGACGCGACCGACCTGGGCCGGGGGGCGGACGTTCACCTCGCCGTCCCCGATGGTCAGTTCGACTTGGTCTACTGCGTGCGCACGCTTCCCCACCTGGGGCGCGACGACGAGACGTCGGTCTCTGCGGCCCGCTCTCTGCTCGCTGAGACCGCCCGCGTCCTGCGGGACGACGGTACGGCCCTCATTCAGTTCGACAACCCGCGCAGCCTCTGGGGCCTGTACCACGGCCTTCGGAACCCGGTGACCGTGGTCGAAGGCGGCCCGATGGTGCTGGACTCCGATCGCGGAATCACCCGGCTCGATACCCTGGGCCGCTTCAAGAGAATGCTGCCGCGTTCACTACACCTGGCTCGCCTTCATGGGACCCGCATCGCTGCGCATGCGCCCAGCCTCCTGGCGGTCCCGGTCCTTGGCTCCCTCATCGAACGCTTCGAGTGGTTTGGCCGCGACCGACGAATGCTTGGGGTCTTCGGCGCCCACGTTTTGGTCGAGCTGCGCAAGGTGGGTCTCGAGGCCTCGCCCTGAGGCCGTGGTATCTACAAACCCATGGCGCCCGTGGCCGCACGCATCCTGATCGTCGACGACGAGCAGGGCATGCGCGAGTTCCTGTCGATCTGCCTGGGGCGGGCTGGACACCACTGCACGGCCGTCGCCTCGGGCGCGGAGGCGGTCCGACTCACCTCCGATCGGTCCTTCGACCTCGTCATCACCGATCTGACGATGCCTGGCGTCGGCGGGATGGAGGTGCTCCGGCACGTCTGCGCGCTTCCAAAAGCCCCGATGGTCATCATGATCACCGCGTTCGCGACCACGGACACCGCGATCGAGGCGATGAAGCTCGGCGCATACGACTACCTGACCAAGCCATTCAAGGTGGACGAGATCCAGGTTGTCGTCTCCAGGGCTCTGGAGCGCCGCTCGCTGGCCACAGAGAACGAACGACTTCGCGAGGAGCTGCGCGGCGTCCAAAGCCTGGATCGCATGGTGGGGCGCTCTGAGGACATGCTCAAGGTGTTCGAGCTGATCCGCAAGGTGGCGCCCACGCGCACCAATGTCCTCGTTCGCGGCGAGTCGGGCACCGGCAAGGAGCTGGTCGCGCGGGCCCTGCACAACCTCTCTGATCGAGCGGCGGGCCCGTTCATCGCCGTGAACTGTGGAGCGATCCCGGAGAGCCTGATGGAGTCCGAGCTCTTCGGTCACGTGAAAGGTGCGTTCACCGGCGCGAACGCGAGCCGTGAGGGCGTCTTCGTGGCAGCCAGCGGGGGCACGTTGTTCCTCGACGAGGTGGGGGAGCTCCCAACGACCATGCAGGTCAAGCTGCTGCGCGTCCTCCAGGAGCGCCAGGTCCGGCCGGTCGGTGGAGACCGGGAGGTCGAAGTCGACTGCCGCGTCGTCTCGGCGACCAACCGCGATCTCGAGACCGCCATCGAAGCGGGCGAGTTTCGACAAGATCTCTACTTCCGTCTCGACGTCGTCCGCGTCGTTCTCCCCGCACTCCGGCATCGGCCCGAGGACATCCCGCTTCTGGTCGAGCGCTTCTTCCAGCGGATCCGGCAAGAAATGGGCCGCGATCTCCAGAGCGTCACGCCCGCGGCCCTCGACTGGTTCCTGCGCTACCCCTACCCCGGCAACGTCCGGGAGCTGGAGAACCTTGTCGAGCGCGCCATCGCACTCGAAACCAGCCACGTCTTGACGGCGGTCAACCTTCCGCCGATGCGGCGTCGGACCACAGCGGCGATCGCGATCGCCGGCCCCGAGCTGACCGATGACGGGCTGGACCTCGACGCCGCAATCGCCGATGTCGAGCGGCGCCTGATCAAGGAAGCGCTGGGGAAGACGCGCGGCGTTCGGAAAGAGGCCGCAAAGCTGCTGTCGATCAGTTTCCGGTCCTTACGCTACCGGCTCGAGAAGCTCGGCATCGAGGTGTCCCGGGGTCGGGACGACTCTGAGGACGGATCGTGACGTCCGCTGACGCGACGCGTCCGAGTGACAAATCGCGGCACCCCATTTGATGACGCACAACGTCACTCGCACCTGAACCCGCCCGATATCGGGTCATCGGAAAGTTGGCACGGCGTGTGCTCTTCATGTCCTGCGATGCGACGAGTGTTCATCACGCGCAACTCAGCGTTCTCCGCGGGCCGGGGCTCCACCCCAGGTTTCAGCCGGGGTTTCACGCTGATCGAGCTGATGACCGTGGTGACGATCCTCGGGGTCCTCGCGGCCGTCGCTGTGGGCGCGTACACGCGACAGGTTCGCAACGCCAAGAAGACCGAGGTTCTTGCCAACGTCTCGCAGATCACCCTCCGCCAGAAGAACTTCCTGGCGGTTGCGGGTCACTACGCCAGCTCCACGAACTGCGAGGGCCCGGGCTGCACCTACCCACTTGGGGCCGACGTCTCGACCGCCGATGGTGTGATCCCTTGGGACATCGAGGCAGACGGCTACACCTCTGCGGCTGCGGGCGACGGCGAGTTCTTCCGCGGCGGTGGCAACCTGCACGGTTTCGATGCCCTGCGCTTCATGCCCGAAGGCGGACACAGCCTGTGCGGGTACGCGACCATTTCGGGACACGGGACCGACGCGATGGCGGACGAGAACGCGGACGAGCCGCCCGACGGCACGCTCTCGAACCAAATCTTCCCTGAAGAGAATTTCTACGCGCGCGATTGGTTCTACACGTTCGCGCTCTGCGACTTCGATCAGGACACGACCTACTGGGCCTTCACATCGGCTCACTACACGTCAGACGTCAACTTCGGGACCGACGACACCCAGACCTACATGGAAAACGAGTAGGCCCTCGCTTGCTGGCCACGGCCAGCCATGGCTCGCCATGAATCGCGAGGACCGACCACTTGCCGCGGCGTAGCCGCACCAAACGACACGGACACAGGGGAACAAGACAATGCATCTCGACATTCAACGACTCAAGAAGGCGCGCGGCTTCACTCCTGTCTCTTATACACATCTCCGAGCCCACGAGACCTCTCTACATCTCG
>CAJXVA010000368.1 GCA_913061055.1 uncultured Pseudomonadota bacterium | reverse complement strand
CGAGATGTAGAGAGGTCTCGTGGGCTCGGAGATGTGTATAAGAGACAGGAGAAAAGCAGGCTCGCGAGGAGCAGCAAGCGGACGAAGATGGGCACGAGAGGCGGCAGACCATAGGCTCCTGGGCGACTCCGCAACACCCCTCGCGAACTGCGCATGCCCTCGTCGCGGCGCTCACGCAGACGTTGCGGGGTCGATGTTGCGGGCGAGGCGCCCCACGGCGAACACTGTTCCTACACCCCTCTCAGACGGAATCGGGGCGCGGCGAATGCGTACACCGACCCCCCCTGCGACAGTCAGCGTGATTGACGCGCCCCGGGCGTTTTTGTACAACGAGCGCGGTCGGCGGGGGATTCCGTCGACATCCGTCCTCCGGCAAGAACTCAGGTCTTCACCATGGCAACGAATCGAATCGAGCGCGTGCTCCGCCACGACGGAATCGTGGCAGTCCTCGACATGACGGGCGATGCCTCGTCCGCCCCCGCACCCATGCCGGCCGCAGCGCCAGCACCGGCCCCACCAATGGGTCTCGGCGCGCCTGCTCCGAGCGTGACCCCCAGTGCCGCTCCGGCGCCCGCTCCGGCGGGACTCGGCGCACCACCCGTCCCTGCGGCGCCGGCAACGAGCAGCCCGCAGGTCGCCCAAACGTCTCAAGGGCCGCAAGGCTCCCAAGTGTCTTGGGTCGGCGACGACAACTGGCGCCCCATCGTCATGGAGGCCGTCAAGTTGCGACAGATCGCAAACGAGCCCTCCGTACGGGTTGAGGTTGGAGACCACAAGGTCATGGTCTCCGGCGACGACAAGCACGTCATCGGCGTGGTCTTCATCAAGGGTCACCCCGTCGTGAAGTCGGTCGTTCGCATGGTGCGGCAGCTGCTGCGTCAGCCCAGCTCGCCGTCCGCGGGCCTCTAAGAAAACTGCCCTCACGGGAAGCTCACTCAGGCCGCGGAAGTGATTCCGCGGCCTTTCTTCGTGCGTGCGGGTAGAGTCCGAGCGTGGCCCAGGATGCATCTCTGATCCAAGCCCTCGTCGATGTCGTGGGAGCCGACCACGTGCGAACCGAGGCCACTGACCTCCGGTACTACGGCAAGGATCGCTGCCGCGGCGACTGGCCCGTTGCGCCGCAGGCGATCGTTCTCCCCAAGACCACCGAGCAAGTGCAGGGCGTGGTCCGAGCCTGCGCTGCGGCAGGCGCCGCTGTTGTGCCCTCGGGCGGACGGACAGGTCTGGCCGGAGCCGCAACGGCGACACACGGCGAGGTCGTGCTGTCGCTCGAGCGCATGACGGCGATCCTCGAGATCGACGCCGCAGCCCAGACGATCCAGTGCGAGGCGGGGGCTACGGTCGAGGCGGTGCAACTCGCTGCCGCCGCCCAGGGGCTGCTCTACCCGGTCGACTTCGCGGCGAAGGGCAGCGCACAGATAGGTGGCAGCATCGCGACCAACGCCGGCGGGGTGAAGGTCCTGCGCTACGGCTCGACCCGCGCGTGGGTCAGCGGCCTGGACGTCGTGGTCGCCAGCGGGGAGCTGCTGCACTTGGGGGGCTCGCTGGTGAAGGACAACACCGGCTACGATCTTCGGCAGCTCTTCATCGGGGCCGAAGGAACGCTCGGTATCATTGTCGGCGCGACGATGCGGCTGTGCCCGCCGCCCCAGGGGCTACTCGTGGCCCTGTGCTCCGTGCCCAGCGATGAACATCTGCTGTCGCTGTTCCGTCGTGCGCGCCGCGAGCTTCCATTGCAGGCGTTCGAGTGTTTTGACCAGGCGTGTCTCAAGCATGTCCTCGAGCATCGGAGTCTCGCGGGCCGCGGACCGTTCGCAGAGCCGAGTCCTCAGCACGCGCTGATCGAGATCGAGGTGGAGGGCGTCGGCGACGACGCGGACGAGCAAGCTCATGATCGGCTGACGTTGTGCCTCGCAGATGCGCAGGACGCAGGTGAGATCGAAGACGCTGTCGTCGCATCGACCGCCGCGCAAGCCAAAGACCTTTGGGAGTACCGGGAGGGCATCAGCGAGTCGTTGCACGCTCATGCCCCGCACAAGTCGGACATCGCGCTCCCGATCTCTGCGGTCACGGCATTCTTGCAAGCGTGGCGTCCTGCCGTCGCCAAGGCGCTGCCCGACGCGGAGGCGCTGGTGTTCGGCCACATCGGAGACGGCAACCTGCACCTCAACGTTCTCAAGCCCCCAGCGGAGGACCTCGCGTCGTTCGTCTCACGGGCCAAGGCGTTCGACGAGGAGACCTACGCTCTTGTCCAGAAGTTCGGCGGAAGCGTTTCGGCCGAGCACGGCATTGGTTTGCTCAAGCGTGACCACTTGCACTTCAGCCGCGCGGACGGCGAACTGGCGATGATGCGGGCGATCAAGGCGGCGCTTGACCCCGCAGGGATGTTCAACCCCGGCAAGGTCCTCCCGGCCTGATATCGTCCTCCTCGATGCGTCGCTCGGGGTTCTGCGTTGTTGGTCTGATCGTCGGTTTGCTCGGGGTTTCTTGCGGAGGCGATGCGTCGTCGGACGCGAGCACCATGCCGACCTCGGCGAGCGCCGGGTCTACCGCCACGGAGACGGCGACCGAGTCGGGCTCCGAAGGCGGCTCGCAAACCACGTCCGACTCCGCCTCCACGACCTCCGAGGCGACGACGCTCACCACGGGGCCGAGCCCAACCTCCTCGGGCGATACGTCCGGCGGCGGCGGTGACGGCTGCACCTTCTGCAACGCGCCCAACGAGCGATGCGTCGATGAGGAATGCGTGACGACCTGCCAAGGTCAGCTACCCGATCCGTGTGTCGCGGACGGGCAGGTGTGCGACCACATCTCGGGGGAGTGCGTGGACCCGGCGGGCGCGTGTGTCCTCTCGGGCGAGTACACCCCGTGCGGCGGTCAGCTCTGCGGCCCCGGAACCGCATGCGACGACCAGGGCGAGTGCTTGCCCTTCCCGCCGTGTGCCGGCGTGGCGTGCACCGATGACAACTCCTGCTGGGGCACGTTCTGCTCGTGCGAGCGCAACATCGACTGCGCGCCGCCGACCGACGACCTGCTCAATGGTCCCTTCTCCACCGAGATCAGCGACCTCGAGTTCGCCGATGACTGCACGGCGTGGATGGTCACGTTGCGCTCGGGCACGGACTTTTTGCGCCGGCTGACGCCCGACGGTGAGGTCACCGAGTGGGCGGGCGTCTCCAACCTCAACATGGGTGAGGTCGCGGTACTCAAGGCCCTCACGCCACCGCCGGCAGCTGCCGTGCCGCTGCCGCTTGGTTCGGGCACGGTTCCGCCGCCTCCAGTGAGCGTCGAGGGCATCGGGGAAGTCGCGCTCTCGTACATCTGCTGTGCGACCTGCGGCTGCTTCACCGATCCGCCGCAAGGAGTCTCCCGCTTGGTCGAGGACGACATGGCCCAGCCGCTGCCGCTGGTGATTCCCGCGGTTGCCACCGGGTCAACGGGGCCGTTCGGGAACACGGGAGCTGACGCGGGGCCGTTCGGGCTGACGTGGGGCATCGACAGAGTGCTCTACGTTGGCAACGCAGAGGGCAACGGAAACCTGCACACCGCGGACCTCGAAACGGAAACCCAGCAGCAGATCTCGATGTTCGACCAGCGGGTCACCGCTGCGGCACCGCTCACGGAGGCGCACATCATGGTTGCGACGCTGGGCGGGGCGATTCACCGCTACAACGTGATCACCAACACCGCGACGGAGGTCGTGGACGTAGGACAGGACGTGACCAACATGTCGTTCGATGCGTTCTCGGGGCTGCTGTACGTCAGCCTGCGGGACTTTGAGATCATCACTCTCGAGCCGTTCACGGGTGTGACGGAGCCGTTCGAGACGATGCCGGCGCGGGGCCGGGTGACGGTGAGCCCCAACGGACGCCTCTACTACGCCCCTCTGGGCATTCTCGATGCACAGCCGATCTCCTCCTGGGATCTGCCGGACTCGCTGTGACGGAAGAGAGTCCCCACGCGCAGGACGTCGCGTTGGCGCGGGCCTGCGTGCTCGGAGAGGCGACCGCACTGCGAGAGTTTGAAACCCGGCTGGGTCCGGAGATCGACGTGGCGCTGAAGCGGTTGGGACTGGAGCACGGCGAGGCGGGGGACGTGAAGTCCCGTGTCCTCGAGAAGCTGCTGGCACCACCCTCGACCAAGCTCGACCAGTACACGGGGCAGGGGCCATTGGCGTCTTGGGTGAAGGCGGTGGCGGCTCGGGAGGCGCTGAGTCTCCGCCGGACGAGCGCACGGCGACGAGATCTGCTCGATGCCGCTGGCGACGCGATGAATCCCGTCGATCCTGAACTCGCTTTTCTGAAGCGGCACTACCGGGATGCGTTTCGAGCTGCGTTCGGCGCCACGGTCGATGAACTCTCTGCCGAAGATCGGTTGCTGCTTCGCTATCGGTTCGTCGATGCGCTCACGCTGCCCCAACTCGCCGCAGCCTGCGGTGTACACCGCGCGACCGCGGCCCGGCGGCTGGCGACCTTGCGAGAGCGTCTCTTCGCCGGGACGCGGGCTCAACTCTCGGCTCGTCTCGACGTCTCCGCGGACGAACTCGCCAGCATCTTCCGGCTCATCCAGAGCAACTTCGACGTCAGCATGCGTCGGCTACTGGATTGACTCAGCCGGACCCGCCTAGCGGTGACGCGAAAGAAAGATCGCAAAGTGGTGCGACGGTCATCGTAGTCGTGGCGTCGGTCAGACGAGATGAAGCTCCACTCCATCGTATTCGCCCTCGGCTGCCTGGCTCCTCTGATCGGCTGTGACTTCACCGACGAAGAATCTTCAGCGGGTACCGATGGATCTTCGGACGGGGGTGCGTCTGGTGACGGCGCGTCTGGCGACGGTGCTTCTGGGGACGAGCCGAGCACCGAAGCCGTGGAGGGGTGCCGCGGGGCGTGCGACAACCTCCAGTTCTTCGACTGCATCGATGGCAGCACCCACGAAACATGCTGGAACGCCTGCGCTGCGCGCAGCGACAGTGACCTGGAACTGTTCGAGAGCTGTGTGAACAACAGCTCGCCGACGTGCGACCCCGACTGCCTCGAGAGTTTGCTCGATGCCTCCGAGCCCGAGCCCGAGCCCGAAACCACCACGACCACTGGGGCGGACTCGTCGGGCTGCGTCGACGCGTGCCAGGCCTACATCGATGCGGGCTGCGAACTGGAGCTCCTCGATGGCGTGGTCTCGTGTTCCCAGGTTTGCGCCACGCTTTCCGCTGCGGAGCAGGCCGCGGTTGCGGTCTGCTTCAGCAATCCGCAGACCTGCGAGGTCGATGCCGCGTGCGTGGAGGAGGACGTGGAGGAAGAGGAGACGGGGGGCGCGGATGAGAGCGGTGGATAGACAGACATCGTTTGCGTCGATGCCGCGACCCGTCTTTGTCGGGTAGGCTCGCCTCGTTCCTCGATGACGCCATGGGGCCGCCACCCGTAGGGCACAACACTCCGGCACCAGATGGGCGCACAAGACACAGACCAACCGATGGGTTGCTTGGAAGAACATGAAGCGATCGCGTTGCTCGAAGGCACGCATCAGGGCAGCGGAACGCAATGGCGCGCTCACTTGAGTGAGTGTGAACGCTGCCAGGAATACGTCGCTGCACTCGCTCAGGTCCTCTTGCCACCCTCAGAGGCGTCCGTGGGTGGATGGGGCCCGGGCGAGGAGGGAGTGCTGAGTCCAGGGACGCGGCTCGGCCAATACGTGGTGGAGACGATGATCGGCCGGGGCGGGATGGGAGCGGTCTATCGAGGCCATGATGACCGGCTCGATCGTGCGGTCGCGATCAAGCTTCTGCATGATGACGCGGGGGCGCGAGGGATGGATCTGCTTCGACGTGAGGCGGGCACCATGGCGCAGCTCTCGCATCCCAACGTTGCCGAGGTGTTCGATATCGGGACGAGCGCCCAAGGCTCGTTCGTCGTGATGGAGTTCATCGACGGAGAGACGCTTCGGAGTTGGCAGCAAGGTGCCCATACGACAGAGGCGGTCGTGTCGGCCTACGTTCAGGCAGGGGAGGGCCTGGCTGCTGCCCACGCGCGAGGTGTCGTTCACCGAGACTTCAAGCCCTCCAACGCGATGATCTCGGGGGCCGGGATCGTCAAGGTTCTCGACTTCGGATTGGCGAGAGTCACCGACGCTCCGGCCTCGGGGGTGGATGCCGGATCGTTCTCCACGCTTGGAGGATTCGGGGGCACGCCTCGATACGCGTCACCGGAACAACTCGACGGTCGAGGTACGACCCCCGCAAGTGACCAGTTCAGCTTCTGCGCGGCTCTGTTCGAGGCTTTGTGCGGCGAACTCCCGTACCGCAGTGACAGCCCGTCGCATCGACGGACCGCCCTACTCGAGGGTCGAATCCGGCCTGTGGCGGCTCGGGTTACGCCTCACGTCGAGCGCGCGCTGACGCGTGGCCTGCAGGCCGACCCCTCGAAGAGGTTCGGGTCGATGTCGGCCTTGCTCCGCGCTCTGTGCACACCACCACGTCGGTGGGCAGCGTGGGGAGGAGCGAGCGCTGTGCTCCTGGGCGGTGTGTTTGCCCTGTGGCCTGCAAGTGACCCCGAGTGTGCCGACGGAGTCGGTCGCATGCAGCTGGCGTGGTCTCGACCGCATCCGGAAGGTTGGACCTCGCGGCCGGAGCTGCGGGCTCAGGCCACAAAGCTGGATGCGTATGTCGAGGCGTGGCTCGGGACCCGGGCGCAGCTGTGCGAACGGCGGGAGGCGTCGCCCGCTCACTTCGACGCGGGCGTTGCATGCATGGAGCGGCTCGCATCCCGGCTTCAGGCCACTGGCCAAACGCTGATCGGGCTGGGACCCGGGGATACTCCGCTGCCCTCGAACCTACTCGGCGAGCTGGATGAACCGGGGCAGTGTTTGGAAGAGCGCAGCCTGGCCTCGGTCCATGACGTTCTGCGTGACGAGTACGAGGTGTTCCACGCTCGCGCGTTGGACACAGAATCGGATGGTCACATCCGCCCGCAAGAGCAAGCCCGGGTGAAGCGCGAAGGTTTGGACTTGCTCGCGAGAGCAGAGCAGCTCGGCGACACCCGCGTTCAGGGGCGGGTCGCGCACACGCTGGGGGTCATGGGGACGATCTCTGGCGACTACGGCGGATCCGAGCGGTGGTACGAGGAGGCGTTCTTCGCCGCCGGCCTTGCGGGGGACTCGCGAGCCCAGCTCGACATTTGCGAGAACCAGGTCCTCTTGCTGGCCTCGTACCTCACGGAGCCTGACCGGGCGGAATTCTGGGCGACGAAGGCCAGCGAAATCGCCGAGCGTCACGACCGGGACGACGATCGTGGTGTTGCGGCACTCCTTCACGCATGGGTGGCGGCGGCCCGGGAGGAGGAGGAGTTGTCGCTCGAACTCTTCAACGAAGCACTGCGGCTGCTCGGAGAGGATCGGCGCCTGCGAAGCATTCTCGACGGTCGGGCACAGGCCTACCTGGGCCTCCAGAAGTGGGACCTCGCGCGAGCAGACCTCAACGCGGCGATTGAAACGGCGGAGAAGACTCTTGGGGTCTCGCACCCGTTGGTCGCAGGACCGGTCAACTCGCTCGCGACGCTCGAGATCATGCAAGACAACTTTGGCGAGGGAGCTCGACTGCTGGAGCGCGCCGTGACGCTCACGCCGAAGTCCGACCGACTGCGGCGGGTGTCTTTGCAGGGCAACCTTGGTTTGCTGCAAGGACGACTGGGCAACTACGACAAAGCACTTGGGTTGTTCGAGGAGATCCGGCGTGAGTTCGATGAACTCCTGGGTCCGGAGAACCCGGCGACCCTTCGAACCGAGCTCGCAATCGTGGAGACGATGACGAACCTCGGCCGGATCGACGAGGCTCGACGAGAGGTTGAGCGGCTTTTGGACCGCGGGCTGCCCGATGAGTTCTTGTCGCGAGCATTGCTCGCCCACGCCTCGGTCGTCGACGACCCCCGCCCTGACCTGGAGCGGATTCTCGCGCTGCCTGACGTTGCTGAGAGCACCCGGAAGATCGCCCGCGAAGGCCTCGCGTCCCTCGACTCACCCCCCTGATGCGGGGGCTGCCGGCGGGCGGACGGTCTTCTTCTGTGCCTCGGTCAGCGGGTCGTTGAGGATGAACTCGACCTTCGAGGTCTCCCACTTGCCGTCGACGCTGGAGACCTCGACTCGGTACTGCCGGCCGTGGACGCGGAGCCGGGCGGCACCGTTGAACCAGGACCACAGCTCGACGTTGTCCTCGGGCTTGCTCAGCTTCGGCTCGCCCACCAGCGTCACGCCGAGCTGAGCGAGCGCAGCCTTGGGGTCGAACGCGCCCTCGCCCGGGATGGCCTCGAACGCGAGGCCGGTCGAGATGCCATCTTCGTAGGTGACGGAGATGGCGTCGTACGTGCTGGTCGGGTCGACGTATCGCTGGAACGAGTACGCGCACTCAAACCAGGTGCGCTTCGGGAGGAACCGAACGCAGGACTTGCGGCTCATGCCCTTGCCCGTGGGATCGCCGAGGCGAGGCTGAATCTCGGTCGGCGCTTTGCCGAGCATCTGAGGCAGGGGGAACTTGCTGTCCTCGGTCACCGTTGCGGTCGGGCCCTCGTCGGGCTTCGCGACCGGCTTGGCGTCGGGTTTGGCGACCGGCTCGGCGTCGGGTTTGGCGACCGGTTTGGCCTCGGGGGCCGGATCCACCTCCGCGGCGGGAGCGGGCTTGGCCGCGGGTGGCTTCTTGGACGAGCCGTCACTGGGGCACGCAGTGAGCAGCAGGGCGACGCAGGCCAGGGGGACGCGCATCGCCGGACGATAGCACTGGGCGCCCGCCCGCAAGGCCCTCAGCGGCCGCGAGCGAACGTGCTCTCCGGAAGCGGTCCGAAGGCGCGGTGGACTTCGAGGTCGAGGCTGAAGAGGTGCTCATCGACCGTGAAGACGACGCGGTGGCCACCGTCCTCAACCTTGGCGAGAAACGCGCGACTGTCGAGGTTGACCCGTTGCTCTGGGTGATCCGACCACCAGGGCGTTCGCTTGCTCTTGACGACGACTTCCGTCTCGAGCGTGATCGGTGGCGCCGGCTTGCCCTTGCGCTGGGCCCGGTCGAGTCGCGGGGTTGCGTTGACGGCGAGCGCCACTTCGAGCTCACCTTCTTCGAGGCGGACCGTCTGCTCGATGGTCGCGTTCATGCCCAAGATCGTGGTGACGACGGGCTGAGACAGGAGGCGACCCTGCACGTCGACATCGGGATCCGGCATCGCCACGGGAAGCTCATTGTCCGGATACAGACGGAGCGTCGCGCGGACCTGAACCGACTGTGGATTCTCGAGGTCGCCCGAGAATTCTTGGTGCGGCGCGTCACCGACGATGCTGCCGACGTCCGCCTGGCCGACCCGAACTTCGGGCGGTGGCGAGAATTCCACGGCACGCATCAGGACGAGCACAGCCGCGGCGATCAACACCAGGTAGGCGTTCCGGCGCATCCACCCCAGCGCACGTCTCAGACGCCCCACAGGGGCCGATTCGGGAGCTTCGGGGGTCTGCTCGTCCACGGTGTCGGACCGTGGCACACCACGCTCAGCCCTCTAAATTTTCGGCTGATGCCCCGCCCGAGGGATGGAAACGCAGCAAGTACGCCGCAATTCCCATGGCGACGGAGACGTTGAGCGAGCCCTTGATGCCCATCATCGGCAGGCACACGGTGCGTTCGGCGAAGGGCTCGATGCGAGGGTCGACGCCCGAGACCTCGTGGCCAAACACCAACACAATCCGTCCGGGTGCGCGGGCACAGAGCACGCTTGGCTCGAACAGCGAGACCGCGGTTGGGCCTCCGTCGACGATCCAAAGCCGGGCGCCTTCGTCGGTCAGGGAACGCGCGGCCTCGACCGCGTCCGGGTATCGGGTCCACGGGACCACCGCCTCGGCACCCAGGGAGGTCTTGGGCATCTTGCGATGCTCCGGGGTCGGCGTGAACCCGCACAGGTGCACGTGTGCCAC
>CAJXVA010000367.1 GCA_913061055.1 uncultured Pseudomonadota bacterium | reverse complement strand
GCTGGGTTCCATCTTCTCTCATCTCCAGGCGTCCACAAAACCGAGGCAGCATCAGTTGTCCTTGTGGGCGCCGACGGACTCGATTCGCTCCCCGTCCGAGCTGTTCGTGACACAAGAGATTCCGTGGTCGGCCCATTTCGACATGCTCTCGGTAGTGACGAACGAGGCGAAACCAGTCACGCTTTTCCCTTTCTCCCTCGTGAGGGAGCGCGGCATGACGAACGTGGGCGGCCCGTATCCGGCCGCGTTGCCTCGCACGGTGCTGGCCGCGAGCTACTTCCGTTTTCCTGCAAGGTTTGGGCGCGGCGGCCGACAGGTCTCCCGTGAGACTCAGCGCCATCTTCCGATCCCGAAGCCGTATCCCAACCGTCGGGCCGAGGGGCAGCGTCTGGCTCCGGGGGCCCAGCCACAGCGGCCGGGCCCATACCGATGCATTCGCCGGCGAGGTCGTCTCACTCGGAGGGGCGGGCGTTTCTTCGCGGACAGTTGTAGGGTGGCCACGATGCCCTCTGATTCCTCCCACCGTGCGCGGATGATCGGCGCGTTTGTGGCGTTGCGACAGCACGCAACCAGGGCTGGTCTGCAGGATGACAAGCTGGCGGTGCTCTGCGCAGGGCTGGAACTCAGGCCTTTTCGGGATGCGTACTGCAGCGAGCCTGGCACTCTCAGCGCCATCGTCAGCTCCGAGGTGCTCGAGCTGCCCCGGTTGCTCGGCTCGTCCGGTCTCCAGAACGACCCCCGCGGACTCGTGGTCGATGTCGAGTCAGATGTCGCGGATGCTGGGCGCGTTTCGCTGGGTCAGCGTTTTGCCTTCGCAAACAGCCGTGACGAGCTCAGTCGCGTCATCGCATGGTCGAGCCAGCCGCGAATCCGCCGAGTGCGTGCGAGCGACTACACGCACGAGCACGGCGAGTGGCCCGACGAGCTGTTCGTCGACAAGCGATAGAAGGTTCTCGAGGGGTCCGGCCCTACGGGGCCGGCCAGGGTGGATCGGTCCAGCGGGCGAGGTGACCCTCGCCCGCTGGACCGATCGCGCTCTACGGCGCGACTACTTCAACGTCGTAGTCGATGGTCACCGCTCCTCGGTGGACGATGACATCGAAGTTGCCGCCGTAGAGGAACGCGCTGGCTACGGCGTCGTACATGTCCATGGGGTCGGTCTCGCCTTCGACGGAGACGATGATGTCGTCCTCGGCGAGCCCGAGCGAGCTGAGGATCGACGTATGACCCATGTGCCAGATCTCTTTCGTGGACGGGGAGATCGACGCGTCGCCGCACATGTAGAGAGCGGTGTACGGGTCCGATGCGAGAAGGTCGGCGAGGGGTCGACGAATCACAGCGTCACGCTCCACGAGCATCAACGCCCTGTCGGTCAGTGTTGTAGTGACGGACACGTTCGAGGCGTCGACTTCCGAGCAGTCGTACGCCGCGCCGCCGGAGCTGGAGTCTGCCCCGCCGGAACTGGAGTCGGCTACGCCTCCACTGCTCGTCGACCCGCCTGTTTCGATCGGGCAGTCGTCGGAGGAGCAGAACCCCTCGTAGGCCCAGTCGCCAGCGCAGGAGTTGAGCGAGGAGTCGCCGACCGTCGTGTAGCTCTGGCCCTGGTAGGTCACGTCGAGGTTCGGACCTGTCGTGCACCAGTGGTGGATGAGGGTCCAGCCGGCGCCGACGTTCGGGATGTCTGCCAGTCCCAGGGCGGCGAGTTCGGTGTTGTTCAACGCGTTGCACGCGGCGAGCTGCTCGGCGAGCAGGTTGGCTTCCGAGCCCTCGATGTCGCTGGGGTGGTCGTAAGCAATGCAGACCCCGACCGAACCGGCGCAAACGGGGTCGTCGTCAGGGTCGTTCGTCACCTCGATGCTGCGGTTTCCGGAGTTGTTGCTCTCCCAGAGTCCCCATACGACGACGCCACGTGTCCATTCGGCGTGGCCTGGGCAGGTGCCCATCTCGTCCTCGGGGCACTCGACGCTGCACGCTCCGCCGCCGGTGGAGCTGTCTGATCCTCCGGTGCCGCTCGACGTTGAGCCTCCAGAAGTACCAGGAGGCTGATTCCCGGGGCTTGTTCCAACAGGAGGCGCATTTCCTCCGCCGCCTTGTTCCCCGCATCCTGCGAGGGCTGCTAGTGCTGCGACTAGCGACAATACTCTACTGTTTCCCATAGCTTTTCTCTGATCGTGTCGATCTGTTCTTCGGTTAGTTCTAGTCCTGCTGGAGGCCCGTCGAACATCAGGTTCGAGTCGTCGCTCGTGTGGCCGAGGCCGAAGGCATGCCCGAGCTCGTGCGCCAGTACGGGCGGCTCGTGGGTCTCCAGGTAGACGTAGGGTGTGCAAGACCATCCACCCGAGCGGCTGTATCCGCTACGCCGGTCTTCAAGGAAAATCGTCACCGAGCCGGTCGTCGGCTCTGGGTCCTCCACCATTTCGACGCCGAGGATCTCCTCCGTCTCGGCAATCAGGTCCGCGGAAGGGCGGGTGTGAGCATCCCAGACGTACCAGTAGAGCGTGTCGCTGCGCCCATTCTCCGGTTCTTCGCAAGCAGCCAGCAGGAGCACAGCTACCGTCGTCACGTTGCGAAGGGACACGTTGGTGAGGCTACCTCGATCTGGGGCTCACCGATTGGGATTGTGACAGCGTCCCAAAGCTCGGCTTCTCGGCCGGGATCCATGCGCAGCATGCGTGCGGGTTATGGCGTTTCGGAGTGTCTTGAGACCAGGCCGCCTCGGCCGGGATTGTGGACACATCGGCATCCTCGTGCTCGTAGGGTACGGAGCTTCGTCCGGTCGTGTTCGGCGATTCGCGGTGACGGCGTTGTCGGGTGCCGACCGCTGAAGTGCCCGCCCTGATGAGGGCGGTCGGCGCCGCGTCTTGCAGGGACCGATGGCCACGCTCACCGCGCGAAACGTATCGGGCATTTCTCGTCGCGCCGGCCGCCGGCGATGTCCTGGTCGAAGACATGGGGCTCGAGCGTCGGGGGACCGGTGGCGGGGACGGTCAGGCGTAGGTGCCCCGAATCGCAGGTGCTCCACGCCGAGTGCTTCGCTGTCACCTTGGTCCAGACGCTCCCGTCGTAGCAGCCGATTGTCTGGTCTGTCGTCGTGTCCCTGAGGGCGGCCGCTTGGAGGTGCTCAACCACCGAGCAACGCGGGTGTTTGTGTCCGCCGTGCATCCCGGTCGTGATGACGACGTGTTCCGGCTGTACCGCTCCGACCCAGTCCTCGCTCGTCGACGTGTCGGACCCATGGTGGCCGAGTTTCAAGACGTTCGACCTGAGGGCGACTCCGTGCGTCGTAGCCATCCACGCTTCAGCCCCTTCGTAGGCGTCACCCGCGAGCAGGATGCCGAAGCCGGACCGCTCAAGCCGCAGTACGATCGAGGCGTTGTTCTTCTGTGGCCCGGTGGGCTTCTCCGGCGGAGCGTTGAGGCTCGCGGAGAGCACGTCGACCTGAGATCCTCCCCGCACCCAAGCACGGAGCCGCTGAACGGCCGCGCGGGATACTGGGCGTTGTGCTCCTTGAACCATCCTTCCGCTTTCTTGCCGTCAAAGTACGAGGCACGGCCGCCGACGTAGAGTTCCAACACCTCGACCTTCGCGAGGGCTTTCTCGAGCTTGTTGTAGTGGTCGCTGTCGGCGTGGGTGACGACGACCCGGACCTCGTTGGCCCCGGAGACGAGGGCGGCCATGATGTCGACGAGCTCGGGATCGGCCTGGCCGCTGCTTCCGCAGTCGACCACGATGGAGTTGCCGTTCGGACATGCGATGTGGATGCAGTCGCCTTGCCCAGCGTTGAGGAAGTCGACCACGAGGGGAGGGGACTCGGGGACATCCGGCGTCTCCAGTGCGACCGGGTCTACTTCCGGTTCGGGGTGGTCGGGGATGTTGGCGCGGGCGGGCGGCCGTGGCTCGGGTGCCGTCGGTTCCGCGTTTCGGTTGCGGCACCCCGCGGGAGTCACGAGCGCTAAGGCGGCGAGGACGAGGTGGCGCACAGGGCGAATCCTACCGGGAGGGCCGTTGCGGTTTGCGTCCTAGATGGGGCCAGCCACGAGTCCGTTCGGTGCCAAGATCGTCGCCTGCGGGTTCCTCCGCGATGGACCCGCCGGCGTTTGGACGGCCCGCGCGCTTTTCTCTGCAACGGCGAGCCACGAAGGCCGACCGGGTTGCCGTGAAGATCCAACGCTCGCCGCTTGGCCTGCTCAGTCTGCCGGAGTTCGCCCCGTGCGCGCCGACGTGCCCCACGTGCGCGATGGACCGAATCGGGGAAGTAGAACGGGCGGTGAGGGAGAAGGTGCCCGACGCCGGAGACCCGTTTGCTGGTGCGGTCCTCCTGGTGCTTGGCGCCTCCGCTGAATCGTGACCGTCCCGCCGAAGAGCGCAGGGCGTAGGATTCTACTCGTTGCTTGAGACCGCCGCGATGCAGGGCATCGACCCGGCGGCGTATATGACCGCCGCAACGCACTACGCCGTCGAGCGCAACGAACCCCTGCTGCCCTGGGACTTCGCGCGGCTGAGTGCCGCGAAGTAGCTCCCGATCGCCGGAGCTCTGAGAACGGAGCGCATGGCGGCGCTCGTGTCTACGCGCCGCACGGCGAGCACTTGCCGTTGAGTTCCGAAACGGTCTTGACGAACCATTCTCCATCGACTGGGTCTCGCTTCACCGCGGTTCCCCTCTCCAAGTTGTTATGGGAGTTCTTCAGGAGCGTCACGAACGTCGTCCCCTGCCCGATCGCCTGCACGACCTGTGTGCGGCTCCAACTTGCCCTCGCACCCATTTTCTCGCCCTTGTCCTCCTGCGGCCCCGTCATCCGGGCCCTCGGTCCGTCGCTTAAACTGTTGCTGGCCCGGGAGTGACCATCGCTCTGGTGGATCGGAAACATGAGGCGTTCTTCGTTCTTCAACTACTTGTTCACGTGTCGCCGCGTGGCGCGGGGTCAGCGATCTCTTCGGAACGTCCGTTTCTGAAGCTGTTCGACCGTCCCTCGGACTGGACGCCGATGTTTCTGACCGTCCAGATGGATGGATTGCGGCCCCCAATGGCTGCGCAGGGTGTCCACCCTGTCCCACATAGAGTCTACGAAATAGGAACAACCGCTGTGCAGCAAGGGGAGGGTACGTTCATCGTCCTCCATGCAGAGACTGAACTGTAGTCGCACGACGAGGTCCTCGCGTGCGAAGGACTCCGATTTGTATTGAGCCTCCATCAGGCCGGACATCATGTGCACCTCGTGTTCTTCAAGGAGTGCTCCGTCTGCGTCTGCGTCTGCGTCGAAAATCGCGTACCCCGCCCCGACTCGGAGCATGCGAAAATCGTCGTCGTATCTGGGCGGCCGTGCGCAAATCCTCCAGTCGACCCTCTCAGGCGCGGTACGGTAGAAAAAGCTCCTCGCGACGAGTTGCTGAGGAGGCTCATGTCCGAACGCATCCACCATCCTGATCCGGCTGAGCACGGAGGAGTTCTCTTCCCACTCGCCCGGTTCCACGCACGGGTTGTCAGGTGCAGGCTCAATCTCCATGCTTCGCGGGAATAATCGAATAGAGCCATATAGTCGAGGTTGTTCATTGTTCGGACCATGGGGCCGTGGGCCTTGCACATCCGGCTGGGCTCGGGGGATGTCGGTCGGTTCTGACCAGATGTCCCCCGCATAGGGTCGTACGGTTCCGGCATCGTCGCGGTGATGCGTGGCACCTGCCGTGCCACGAGTGGTGGTCGTCTCGCCGTTTCCACCCTGCAGAACGGCTGGTCCGGGATCACCAAGCGTGGCGCCGGCCGTTCCGAGGCACGCGGCTGCGGCGAGGAGGCCGACGCGGTGAAGGTGTCGCGCTTGCCCTTGGCGTCGCGATCCCGAGACGAGCACCCACAGCAAAGCGAGTAGCCCAAATACTACTGCCCACACCCCCCCTACGAGCGCGACCGTCACTCCGAAGGACCCTCCAAGAACGACTATGGGACCATTGTGGAAGACAACGTCACGAAACGAGCTGTTGTGAGCGACGAGGGTCGGAGCGCCGCCGCGGGGAACGGCACCTTCTGATGCGTCCTTCGCAGATGCGGGTTTCGAGCCTTCTTGTGTTGGAGCAGGCTGTGGCTCACTGCGGGAGCCTACTCCTGCTCGGGGTTTGGGACCCCGCTCCGCACGCCGCTGAAGCGCAGCTTCCCAGCAAAAACCGAATTCGTAACAAGCACCGCGGGGCCAGAAGCCGATTCAATGTTGGCGAAGTCTGCCGAATCCCCGCTCGTCTTGTGGACCGTTACAGCCGCGGGTGCCGGTGAACGACGAAGCTCTAGCTCGTTCTTGAGGGCTTCCAGTTCTGCCCGAAGCCCGTCCTCCTGTTCTTTCGTTGCCGATGCGACCAGAGCTTCGATGTCCTCGCGAAGAGATTCTCGCTTTGCCGTCGAATCCGGCATTCGTTCCAGCTGAGAAGTCTCAACTCCGACGCTGGTCAGGAATTCCGATAGTCGTCGATATGCTAGCTCAACGCCCGTCGTCGCGGACGTTCGCGCCATCGCCGTGACAGCAGCAAGGACCGCGCTGACGAGTTCTTGGGTGACGTTCACCTGCCCAAGAGTAGCATGCGCAGGGCCCTATTCGACGTTTCGCCTGTCGCAACGCGCGAGATCTCGGACCAAGCAAGAGTGAAGCGAGCGCCGCCGAGGACAAGGCACGTGCGGAAGACTGAGTGGCAGCCAATCCGCGTTGTTGTCCATGGCCCCAGACTTCCATTCGGACCGTCCTTCCTGCTTCCAGGTCAAGAACGCCAGGTGCGGCGCGTCGAGGGGTGACTTCCGGTCGAACCCGGACTCGTTTTTCGCAGGCCGTCCGGCCGTTTGTGCACCTACCACCCGCGGGCGGGTGTGCTCTGCTACCGGGCTCACCGCGCGAACCGTATCGGACACTTCTCCCCGCGCCGGTCGCCGGCGATGTCCTGGTCGAACACATCGCGCTTCAGCGTTGGGGTACCGGTGGCAGGGACGGTCAGGCGTATGTGCCCCGAATCGCAGGTGCTCCACGCCGAGTGCTTCGCCGTGATCTCGGCCCAGGCGCTCCCTTCGTAGCACCCGATCGGATGGTTCGTCGTGGTGCCTTTGAGCGATGCCGCTTCGAGGTTCTCGACCACCGAGCAACACGGGTGCTTGTCTCCCCCGTGCATGCCGGTTGTGATCACGCCGTGCTCGGGATGCACGGCCGCAACCCAGCCCTCGAGGTATCCGACCCGTGGTGGCCGAGCTTCAAGATGTTCGACTCCCCACGCGACCACACCGCGTGTTCATTCCGCGTGGCCTGGGCAGGCGTCGTGCCCCGCGATTTCGCGAGCCACGCAAGCGGTTCCAGAGCCACCCTGGCTACCGCCTGTCGTTGACGACCCGGTCGGGTGACGGGCGCGAGAGGAAGACCGGCCAGTCGGTTCGCGTGCGGGGTCCCCGGTGTGCTCTAATGTCCTTCTGGGTGCTGGGCCGCCGCAGGCTCGTGTTCCGGAGTCGCCCCAAGACAACTCTCCATGACCGTGAACAGTTCCGGTGCTGACTAGTCGCGTGAAAACCTCTACCCTCTACCCTCTACCCTCTACCCTCTACCCTCTACCCTCAAGAGTGAGCACCACACACAGCTTGACGCGAGGTCCATGTTGCTCATTCGCGTGTCAGCTCCGTTGCACCGGGACGGCTTCGCCGATGAAACACACCCTCCTCTCCTTGCTCATGGCTGCAACGACCACAGGCTGCTGCGGTCTTGCGGACACACCGGATCGGCAAGCCGTGTCGGACCAAGCCGCTACTACCGCTCCGGCAGGGGCATCTCTTGAAATTGCGCCGGAGCGCGCTGTAGATATCTGCGAGCGAATATTCGACTGTAACAAGAAATTCTGCAGGGTAGAGGAGGAGGGTCCCTGGACTTCAGATTCCGCCGTCGGAGGACGGCCGGGAGAAGCCTTGACGATCGAAGATGACCATAAATCATCGCGCTGGTCGCAGTCAGAAAGGTCCGGAAACCCGTTCTCCAAGGGCGGAGGACTATCAGAGCTCCAGGACTTCTTGGACACAGAGATGTGCGAGGAGCGCTGTTCGAGGCGACTGGCGGTAGTTGGCAGGGAGCTCGATCCACTGCAATGCACGGAATCGGCTCCGTATAGCCGGGACTGCATACGCTTCTGGAGCCGCCGCGTGCATAGCTGCGATCGAGTCGCAACGCCGGGAGATGGCTCGTGCGAAGAAGCGCGGTCGATGTGCGATCCGAAGAACCGAGACTGAGGTAGTATCCGGGCCTACTATAGTAGTTGCAGGACGTTGCGCGTGAACCAGCTGCGCGGTTCCTTCTTGAGCTGACGGAGTTTTTCTCGAAGCTTCTCCAACTCAAGTCGCTCTCTCTCGTCGAGTTCCGTTTCCTCAACAGGCGGCGTCGCGCTCACGACCCAATGTTACAGGAGTCGCAGTCCGGCTCGTGGGCCCGCCTTGGGGCTCGGCCGTGCGGGACACTGCAACTGTAGCCGGAGTGCGCCGCTGACCAACTCAAATGCGTCCAACGAAGCGTGGTGATCCGGTGTCGGCAAACCCCCTGATGCGACTCTCGCAAGCACCCGGCCGCTGGTGTCATGAACAGAGCTCGTCCGAGGGCGAAGGGCGACACGCTCTCGCGGACACACGTGCCTATGCGGTCCCTGGGAACGGGGGGCGACGGTAGGCCTGTTCGCTGCCATCCCTTGTGAAGCACCGATTCTACGGGGAAGGACTTCGTGACTCTCCGTCGCATTGGTGCTGGAATGCTCGGATGACGAAGCAGGAGCCGTCGGACGAGTCTGTGTTGATTGCGAGGATTCGGAACTCGCGGCGACCGGTCGTGTTCCTGCTCGGCTCGGCGCTCACGCAGCCCGAGGTCGGAGGTGCTCGTGGTGTCTCCAACGTCGAGACCATCGCCGCGCGGCTCGCGGAAACGCTCGGGGAGGATGCGGGCCCCAACTTCGCAGCCGCGCGGGAGCGCGAAGAACATGCGGAGGCGTATCGACTCGGCTTTGAGGAGTTGATTCGGACGCACGGTCAGGACGCGGCAGATGCGATCGTGCGAAAGGCAGTTCTCGACGCGTACACGACACTCGGCGACGAGCAGCGCGGGCGTTTGTTGGACCCCGGCGATGCGCATATCGACGCCTGCAGCAGTCTAGACGACGAAGGGTGGTATCTCCGGGAGTCCGTCATCGCGCTCGGACAAGTCTTGGCATCCGATTCCAAGAAGTTCGCGACAGTGTTGACCACCAACTTCGACCCGTTGGTCGAGGTTGCGGTCGCGCGAGGCGGCGGGGTGGCGCGACGCAGCGTCGTCAGGCGAGACGGCAACCCAGGGGACCATGCCGGTATCGGAACACATGTGGTGTACCTGCACGGGTATTGGTTCGGGGTCGATACGTTGCATACCGAGGTACAGACCTCCGAGTCCCGGCCCCAGCTTCAGAGCACGTTGCGGCGGTTGATCGCAAAGTCAACGGTCGTCGTGCTCGGATACTCGGGCTGGAGGGATGTGCTGATGGAGGCCGTTGCTGCTTGCGCGGCGGATGCAAACGACCGTCCCGATGTTCTTTGGGGCTCCCGCAAGGAGAAGGACCCTCGAATCGAAGACGTGCTCCGACCCGCGGGGACCCGCGCGCAGTTCTTCGAACACGTCGACATGCACAGCTTCTTGCCGTCGCTGCGAGACGCGCTCGAGCTCGATGCCGCGGATACAGGCTTTGGGCCGGCGGAGAAGGCTCGGCGTGAGAAGTGGCTCGAGCCGCCGTACGACGAAGCGCTGAAACCGGGCCGCGACCTCGCGGGTGCGCGTCTGTTGATGCCGCGCTACGGCGTCGTTCCGATGATGGGGCGGGATGCGCTGCTCGCCGACTTCGCAGACTGGTGCATGGGGGGGGGCTTGAAGATCCGGTCTGTCTCTTATACACATCTGACGCTGCCGACGAGCGATCTAGTGGAGATCTC
>CAJXVA010000366.1 GCA_913061055.1 uncultured Pseudomonadota bacterium | reverse complement strand
CGGCAGCGTCAGATGTGTATAAGAGACAGCTCCCCGTTGGGGTCGAGCGGCAGGCCCGACTCGATGCGGCGCGAGGACGAGACCCGCCTGCTCGACGACCCGACGGTCGGCGACATCGCAGCGGCGCATGGCTGTGGCCCGGCCCAAGTCCTGATCGCGTGGGCTCTTGCCCGCGGGACCGCGGTGATCCCCAAGAGCACCAACCCCGAGCGCATCGCCCAGAACCTTGCCGCCACCAAGATTACGCTGAGCGACGACGAACTCCGAAGGATCGGCGAACTCAACCGGGACGAGCGCTACGTCACCGGAGAGTTCTGGTGCCCCGAGGGCTCACCGCACACGCTCGAGTCCCTGTGGGGCTGAGCAGCGCGGCCTCTACTTGGCGGGCGGGAGCTCGCCGGTGCCGTAGTCGTGACAGCCCCAGATCTCCATCCGCAGCTCCCAGTCCCAATCGGAGAGGAGGTTGGTGCCGTCCCGGCGGACGGACCACCACGCGCCGAAGGTCAGCGGCAACATCTCGGCGGCCGGGATGGTTTGCGTCCCGTTGAAGAGCAGGTCGTCGCCGTCCAGCGTCAGGGACCCGGCCAGCAGATTCGTGACGACGCCCGCAGCAGGGAAGACCCAGCCATCGGCACCGACGGACTTCCCGTCGAAGTCGCCAACCGCGTCCCCGATCGCGCCCAAGAGGTTGGAGTACCCCTCAGCGGAGCCCTCGGACTCGATGCAGTTGTAGTTGATGAGGATGTTGCCCATCGGTGCGGTGAGTCCGGCCTGTCCCCAGATGAGACCACCATCGAGGCTGTAGTCGATGCTGTCGCCTTCGTCGAGCGGGGTGGTCAGCGGGGTGACCTTCAGCTCCGCGTGTTCGGCCGCCTCGGTCGTAATCGCGCAGTAGACCTCGTCGTTGAGGAAGTCGTCGTCCTCCTCGTGAACCGTCAGGCGGGCCACCCGGATCCGCAGGCGCGGATCGTCGCAGGGTGCCAGCATCGGATCGCTGCCAGAGACGAATCCGTTGGGCGCCGAGGAGGGGCCGATCAGGTCCGCCTCGGTCGGGCCTCCGCGCTCGGCGACGTAGACGGCGGGGTTTTCCATGCCCGCGCGTGCAAACGAGGCACGAATCTTCGCCGAGGCCGTCGGGTGTCCATCGAAGACATCCCGAAGCCGACCGACGATCTTGAGTTCGTCGGTCCGCTGCGGCGCCAGCGCAGCGGCGATGAGCCTCGCTTCGATGCCGCCTTGCTGCACTGCAGTGGTCAGTTGGTCGAGGACCTCGGCGGGGGGGATGTAGGCCATCGGGTCATCGAGGAACATCGCGTGCGTCTCGATGATCGGGGGAATCTCAGCTCCCTCGCACGTCGGTGCTTCAGTGCACGGCTCGCAGACACCGCAGTCGTCCTCGCAGGTCGCACAGTCCTCGCCCGCATCCGCGTCGCAGACGGTGTCGCCGCACGGGTCAACCTCGCCCGTGGAGTCCCCACCGCCCGAGGTGTCATCACCCGTTGGGCCCGGGCCGCTCGTGTCGTCTGCGCACATGCAGTCGCCGTAGCCAGCGCCCGCGTCGTTGCAGATCTGAAAACCGACCTCGCCAGCCGTGCACATGCAGGTGGTCTGGGTTCCAGGCGTGCAGGCCGTCGGCTCAGGCTCGGTGCTCGAGCTCTCCTCCTCGCCGGTGGAAGCCGGTGCGGTCGTCGTGCCGAGCGGGGTCTCCCCCTGCGCGGGGTCTTCCCCGGTCCCGCAGGCCAGCAGCCCCCAGGCGAGTGGCGCAAGCACCAGCCACGGAGCACGTCGTTGGCTTCGATCGATTCCCATTCCAAGGCGAAGGTACCTCAGTCTCAGTCACCCGGACGGTTCGCCACATCACACCTCGTGCGGTCTGCACTCGAAAACCTTCGCCCATGGCCAGGGAAGCACCGAGCGCAAGCGGCCGAGGCGCGCTCCTCGGGATCGCCGTACCACGTGTCCCTCGGGCGTGCTGATTCTTGCCGCGACAGAGTCCCGAGCCCATGCTTCACCCGTGAAACGAGCCGGACTTGCGCTCTTGACTAGTCTCAGCGGGTGTTTCGCACCCACGGTACCCGAGGGAAGAAGCGAGGGAGGCGGCGACTCAACCGGTAGTGGAGGAGAGGCGACACAGGTATCAGAGCCCGCAACGGCCACAGGTCAACCTGGCGAGGCCGGTTCGAGCGGTAGCTCGAGCACCGAGGACGCGGGCAACGACCCGCCCATGCTCACCCTCCTCTTGAACGGGGAGGAGGAGCCGAACGCGATCGCTAGCCATGGGACGAGGATCCTCTCCGCCGAGGTGACCGACGATGGCGAGCCCGTCCAAGTTGAATTCCTCCGCGACGGAGTTCCGATAGGAACGACGACCACGGCCCCCCATGAGGTCGCACTCTCGATGTCTAGCCTTGATAGCGGCGCTCGGACGTATGAAGCCATTGTCACAGATGCCGAGGGAGAGACTGCCAGCGACACCCTCGATGTATCGATCAACATCGTGGGAGGAGTCGTCGAGGCTGTGAATGGAGACCTCTTCTCCGGCGGGATTCATGATGCGGGCGCGGACCAAGCGGTCGGCGGCGGGCTTGCTGCGACCGGGACCGACGTATTCATCGCCGGGGTAAGCGACGACGACCAAGGAGTGCTGCTTCGGACAAACAGCGATCTCGAGGTGCAGTGGGAACAGAGGTTTGGCGACGGGATTCGCACCGCTCCCGCTCCGACGTCGGATGGCCAGGTCGCGGTCGGCGTCGAGGAGGACGGATCCTGGACGGTCCGAGTGGTCAGCCAGCTTGATGGGAGCACGAGCGAGTCATGGGTGCTCGGGCCAGCCCCCCTCTCCGATGGTGGCCTCGGACCCTTGCTCAGCGTCGCCGGTGAGCGACTCGACGTCACAGAGAACCCGCTCGATGTCGTGCGCTTCGGCGACCTGAACACCACGAGACGGAGCGTGTTGTTCGAATCGGAGGATGTGGTGTTCGACCTCGCCACCGCACGCGACGGTGAGACGGTTCTCATCGGCTATGGAAGCGTGTTCGGCTTTAGCGACGTGCCCTGCGCAACGACGTCGAGACGTTGCGTGGCGGCCTTGAGCCCGCAGGGTGAAACCATCTGGGAGGTGGGGCTCACGGACCTGACAGCAGGCATTCCGCACCTCGCACCGAGCCCGACGGGTGAAGTGTTCGTTGCGACCGACGTGTATGCGGACGGCGGCGGAAGCTACCTGTTACTCAGGGTCTCGCAGTCCGGCGCCGTCGAGTTGGAGGCCCGACACGGAGAGGAAGCACTCGATGCCCAACTTGAGGAAGGTGACCGCGTTGCTGCAGCCAGCCCCCACCCGTCTGGCGGAATCGTAGTGTGCGGAACGCACGGACCGTTCGTAGCGGGGCTCGGCCAGACGGGGTTCACTCCCACCCCGTTCGTCGCGCTGTACGACGAGCAGCTGAACCTCGTCTGGGAAACACGCGAGGTGATCGAACCGGAACTCGGCGGCGGCTACACTATCGGCTGCGCCGCAACATCAGAGGATGTCTTCGCATACGGGCTGCGCGGTCATGTGGCCGCGGACGACGGCAATCCGGTCATCGAGGGACAGGCCTGGGTCGCGCGCCTCTCCCTCTAAGCAGAAGCGCCCCTCAGCAACCGTAAGTCACGCTGTAGTCTGAACACTCCGCGGCCCCCCCATCCTCGACCCGGAGGAACGTCTCAACCGCATCGTTTGAGGTGTCGGGACACATGTACGAGGCGATTTCGAACGCCCCGGGACCGACCACACAACACCCGGGCAAGAAACCGATCGGCGCTGTCTCAGCCTCTGTACCAGCAGGACACTCGAAGATCGGGTTGACGTCGGCGACGCAGTGGAGAAAGAGACATGCGCGAACGCCCTCGGGGACCGCAAAGTCTACGTTGGGTTCGCTCAGACCGATAAACGGGTCGTTGCATTCGTAGCGATACCAGTCAACGTCATCCTCCCCTGCAAGCTGGCTCTCATACAGCACGGGGTCGTCATCGTCCTCGAGGTCCATCAGCGCGAATGGCTCGAACGGATCGTCGTTCGGTTCGTCTGCCTTTTTCTCCGGACACAGCGCTACCTCGCACACGTTGTCCGCGTTGCAGACCAGACCGTCTCCGCACTCCGGATCCGCGGCCGGGTCGCACCCGCATCCTTCCGTGGAGAGCACGCAGTCCCCCGTCGAGGAGCTCCCGGTGTCGGTCGAACCGCCGCTCGTGCTGCTCGAGGATTCGGCGTCCGTCGTGCTCGACTCCGCGGTCGTGGGGTTCGTCGAGGTCGAACTCGAACTCGAGGTGCTTGGGGCGGTCGTGGAGTCGGTCGGTTCGTCCGAATCGCCAGTCGTCCCTGCCGAGCCGATGTCGGTCCCAGATTCGGCCGGATCGTCTCCCCCCGCACACCCGGCGAGCCCAAGGGAGGTGGCGATGAGCAAAACACGCAAATTCATGCGAGGAGCCTCGCATGGACCGACGCCGAAATCCGCCCGCGAGCGCAACATTTTCCTCTGAAGGTTATGCTTGTCGGCTCGCAGGATGCGGTCACACTCCCCGCGCCGGAACCTTCTCATGCGCCGCTGGCTACAAGTTTTGCTCCCCCTCGCCGCCGTCGGTGTCGGCCTTGCCGTGGCCTCGCTGTTCGTTGCCACGGGCTCCGAGGCGGCCCCCCAGGAGGCCGAAGTCGCGCAGACCTTCGTGCGGATCGTCAGCGCCACCCCCGTGGAGTACGCACCCACGATTCGCGCGATGGGAGTCGTTCGAGCCGAGCGCAGCGTCGCGCTCGCTCCCGAAGTGGCCGGCCGCATCAAAGAGGCCAACCTCGCCTTGGTGCCGGGCGGGTTGGTGGCCAAGAACGAGCCGCTCATCCGCGTCGATGGGCGCGACTACTCCGATGCACTCGCGATGACCTTGGCCGACCTCGCAGCGGCCCGGCTACGGGTTCGCGAAGAGGACACCCTCCGCAAGGTCGCCGAGCACGAGTGGAAGGACCGCCCCGAAGGCTTCAGCGACGAGACGCTCGCGTTTGCGCTTCGCGAGCCCCACCTCGATGTCGCCAAGGCCCAGGTCAAGTCCGCGCGCACCCGAATCGCCAAGGCCAAGCGCGACCTGGGGCGCACCCTACTCCGGGCTCCCTTCGATGCGGTCGTGATCTCCGAGTCGGTCGAGCTTGGCCAGACGGTGAGTCCGACGATGCCGGTCGTCACCTTGGCGGGGACCGACCAGTTCCGGGTCGAGGTCTCGATTCCAGTCTCTCAGCTCAAGGAGCTACGCATTCCCGGGGTCAACACCGACGACCCCGCGGGGTCCAAGGCCCGCGTCTTCAACGAGGCGGCGGGCGACCGCGCGGTCTTCGAAGGCACCGTGTTGCGACTCGAGCGTGCGGTCGACCAGCGCGGCCGCATGGCCAAGCTTCACCTCGCCGTCCAGGATCCCCTCTCCCTGAGCCAGCCCCCGTCCGAGCGACCGCTCCCGTTGTTGATCGGCTCTTCGGTCCGGGTCGAACTCGAAGGTGAGCCGCTCGTCGGGATGTCCGTCCTCCCTCGGAGCGCGATTCAAGAGAGCGGCGCCGTCTGGGTGCTCGACGATGCCAATCGGCTCCAGGGGCGCGAGGTCGGGGTCCGCTGGCGAGATGCCGGAACCGTCGTCCTCTCCGAGGGCCTCGAGCCCGGCGATCGTGTCGTCACCAGCGGCCTCCCGTTGGCGACGGAGGGCATGAAGGTCACGGTCGACCCGCAGGAGTCCAGCGGTGAGTGAGCGCCGGGGCACGATCCGCTGGTTCGCCAGCAACCCCGTCGCTGCCAACCTGGTCATGTTCATCCTCTTGCTCGGCGGTCTGTTCTCGACCTGCACGATCAAGCAAGAGGTGTTCCCAGAGTTCAAGCTCGGCATGGTGCGCATCGTGGTGCCGTACCCGGGCGCCAGCCCCGACGAGGTCGAGCAGGGCATCGTTCTGGCCCTCGAGGAGTCTGTCCGGGGCATCGATGGCGTCGACCGGGTCAGTGGCGCGGCCACCGAGGGCTCCGGTCAAGTCTACGTTTCGATGGAGCTGGAGGCCGAGCCCACGACGGTCCTCGCCGACGTCAAGAACGCCGTCGATCGGCTCACCTCGCTGCCCCAAGATGCAGAGCGCCCGATCGTCAGCCTGGTCACCAACAAGTTCGAGGTCATCTCCGTCGTTCTGCACGGCGACATCCCCCACAACCAGCTGCGGATGCTCGGCGAGAGTCTGCGCGACGAGCTGGTCGCCGACCCCGGCATCACCACAGCCGAGCTGGTTGGCGCGCCGGCGCACGAACTCAGTATCGAGGTCCCACAAGCCCAGCTCCGGGCGCATGGGATCACGCTCGACGATGTTGCCACCAAGATTCGCGCGACGTCCGTCGAGCTCGCCGGCGGCTCGGTCCGAACCGAGGGTGGTGAGGTCCTGCTTCGCACCGCCGAAAAGCGCTACGGCGCCGCGGACTTCGAGGCCCTCCCGCTGCTGACCGGCAGCACGGGAACCGAACTCACCCTCGGGCAGATCGGAACGATTCGGGAGAGCTTCGCCGAGACCGACGAGCGCTCGTACTGGGAGGGCGAACCCGCGTTGATGATCAAGGTGTTCCGGACTGGGGACCAAACCCCGCTCGAGGTCGCCGCGGTGGTTCACCAGCACCTCGACCGGCTCGAGGACGAACTGCCGCCGGGGGTCTCGGCCAACACCTGGCTGGACTGGTCGGAGATCTACCAACAACGCATCGACCTGCTGCTGCGCAACGCCGCAATCGGCCTGGTGCTCGTGCTGTTCATCCTGGGGCTCTTCTTGGAGCTCCGGTTGGCCTTCTGGGTCACGATGGGCATCCCGGTCAGCTTCTTGGGCGCGGTCCTGTTCATGCCAACGCTGGGCGTCACCGTGAACATGATCTCCTTGTTCGCGTTCATCGTCGTCCTTGGCATGGTGGTCGACGATGCGATCGTCGTCGGCGAGAACATCTACGAGATGCGCCAGCGTGGTGTTCCCGCGCTACAGGCCGCCGTCGAGGGTGCGCAGCAGGTCGGCGTGCCGGTGTGCTTCGCCATCGCAACCTCGGTCGCGTCGTTCCTGCCGATGGCGTTTGTCCCCGGGGTCAGCGGCAAGCTCTACCGGGTCATCCCGGCGATCGTGATCTCGGTGCTGATCATCTCCTTGGTGGAGTCGTTGTGGGTGCTGCCAGCGCACCTTGCCGCGCTCAAGGATCCCAAGGCCACCGGTGTCTACGCGGCCGTGCACCACCAGCAGCAGAAGGTCCGACGCGCGCTCGAGCAGTTCATCAAGCGCGTCTACGGACCCGTGCTCGGCGTCGCACTGCGATGGCGCTACACATCCTTTGCCGTGGGGCTCGCCATGCTCATCGCGGCCGGAGGCTGGGTGGCGGGCGGCCATACGCCGTTCCGATTCATGCCCGACATCGCCGGGGATGTGACCATCGCCGACGTGCAGATGCCGTTCGGCACCCCGATCGCCGAGACCGAACGCATCCGCCGCAGGATGCTCAGCGTCGCCCAGGAGATCCTCGCCGAGAACGGCGAAGAAGGCATCGTTCGGGGCGTGTTCAGCCAGGTCGGGACGCCACTTCCGGGCGACCCCGCCCAAGCGATGGTGTCCGTCCCCGGTGGTCACCTCGCCAACGTGCAGGTGTTCTTCGTCGACGCGGGCGAGCGCGAGCTTCAGAGCCAAGCGTTCCTCGACGAATGGCGACGCCGCCTCGGACAGATCGCCGGCGCCGAAAAGCTGACGTTCAGCAGCGCGCTGGGACCCACGCCCGGAGCCCCGATCAACGTCGAGCTGCAACACGACGACATGCAGGTGCTCGACGCCGCGTCGCAAGTCCTCGCCGAGAAGCTGCGGGCCTATCCCGAGGTCTACGACGTGGACGATGGGTTCGCGCTCGGAAAGGCCCAGCTCGAGATGACGATGTCGCCCGAAGGCACGAGCCTGGGCCTTGTGACCGCCGACGTCGCGCGGCAGGTACGCTCATCGTTCTACGGCGCCGAGGCTCTGCGCCAACAAGAGGGCCGCAACGAAGTACGCGTATTGGTTCGGCTTCCCGCCGACGAACGTCGCAGCATCCATGACGTCGAGACTCTGATGCTGCGAACCCCCGACGGCGGAGAGGTTCCACTCACCGAGGTCGCCGACATCGAAGGCGGCCGGTCCCGCCCCTCGATCCTGCGCGCCGAGGGTCGGCGGATGGTCCCGGTCTCGGCTCAAGTTCGTCCCGGCACCAGCCCGGATGTCGTGCTGAGCGCTCTCAAGACCGGTCCCCTCCCCGAGCTCGTCGAGGAGTTCCCGGGGCTCTCGTACGAGTTCGGCGGAGCGGCACGCGAGCAGGCCAAGTCGATGGGCAGCCTCTCGCGCGGCGGCATGCTGGCCATGATCGCCATCTTCGGGTTGCTCGCGGTCCCCTTCCGCAGCTATGCACAACCGATCATCGTGATGAGCGCGATCCCGTTCGGCTTCATCGGTGCCCTCGCTGGGCACGTCGTGATGGGGTTCGAGCTGAGCATGATCAGCATCATGGGCCTGATCGCCCTGGCCGGTGTTGTGGTGAACGACTCCCTGGTCCTCATCGATGCGGCCAACGGATATCGGCGCGATGGGATGACGGCGTTCGAGGCGATTCACGCCGCTGGCATCCGGCGCTTCCGCCCGATCCTGCTCACGTCCCTCACCACGTTCTTCGGCCTGATCCCCATGATCACCGAGACCAGCGTGCAGGCTCGCTTTCTCGTCCCGATGGCGATCAGCCTCGGCTTCGGCGTCTTGTTCGCGACGTTCATCATCCTCCTGCTGGTGCCCGCCTACTACATGATGCTGGAGGACTTCATCGGTCTTGGCCGACGACTCGTCGGCCCCAAGCGGGTCGTCGAGACACAGCCGGTCGCACCGAGCGACGCGCCGGATTCTACGGATTCGCGCTGAACCCTCGCCAGTACGCCTCGGGGCGAAGCACACCATCGACGTCTCGGTCCGGCGGGCACGGGAGCACGAACCCAGCGTCCTCGATCGGAGTCCCTTCAGCACAGGCCTCGGGCCGCTCGTCCGCTCGATAGGCCTCAGCCGCGTTGGTGTCGAGCCGGAACAACGTGTCCGGGGCGAACGAGTCTTCACCGGGGACCATCCCTTCGGCATTGTCCTCCAGCGACGGATACCCCGGAGCGAACTCGCACAAGGGGCCAAGCACAGACCACCCCTTCGGCAAGGCGTCGAATTGACCGGCGATGCTGTACGCGACAGAAATCCGGTTGAGCTGCGTCTCGTCCTCGCACTCGAAGAGAACCGTTGCCGTATTCTCGACGATCGTGGTCGTGATGACACCGATTTCGCCGTTGGGCGCGAGCACGAAGGGAGGCTCCGAACTCCCGGTCACCAACGAGTTTCTCACGAAGCCCGCAGCCCCTTCGATGCGCACCGCAGAGAGGTTGTCCACCATCTCCACCCCGTCGGCGAAGAATCGTCCGGGGGAGACAACCTGGGCCACGAGCTCCGAGTCCTCCACCCGCACGCCGGCAAGAGACAGCACGGCGCCGGCACCATCGACCACAAACACGGGATCCGTAGCGGTGTTGTCATCGGGAGCGCTGAACTGAGGCCGATCACCGTCCGGATCGGCGACCACGATCACAGTCCTCGAACCGGTCGCGATCGGTCCAGAGTAGTTCCCCGCTAAGACGACCACCGTCACAATCGCGGTCGCCATGTTCGAGGGTTCCGCGACGCGCGAGATCGCGTACTCGACGGTGGCAAACGGTGATCCTGGCGAACCCGAGGTGTCGCGGTCGTCGGTTCCCACCGTCTCGTCGACGTAGAAACGAGTATCGAGCGGGCCACACAAGCCGCGCGAGAAGTCGCAGCCACTCCCAGGACAGTCCTCATGGAACAGACACTGCCCCACGCAGGCGCCGGCGCTGCAGTTCCTGTCTCTTATACACATCTCCGAGCCCACGAGACCTCTCTAC
>CAJXVA010000365.1 GCA_913061055.1 uncultured Pseudomonadota bacterium | reverse complement strand
ACGAGATGTAGAGAGGTCTCGTGGGCTCGGAGATGTGTATAAGAGACAGGCACCGACGCGCGCATGGACGAGTGCATCAAATGGAAGGCGCCGACGTTCACGTTCATGGGCAACCTCGCGAGCTTCTATCCCAAGAGCAAGCAGCACGCGTCGCTGATGTTTCATCAGGGCGCGAAGATTCCAGGCAAGCATCCGCTGATGGAAGGCACCGGGAACACCTCTCGCGTCATCAAGCTTGGGTCGGTCGCGGAGGTCAAGAAGGCGAAGAAGCAGATCGAGGCGATCGTGAAGGCGTGGATCAAACTCAAGGAGGCGGGCAAGTAGCCCCCGCTCGCAACAGAGTCCGCGAGGACGTAGGCTTTGCGAGCCCATGACCGCCACGCCCTTCGACCCCGTTGTGAACATCGATGACGCGCCCAGCGAAGGGGGTGGGGACGCTCCGTGGGGCGCACGCTGGAAGGTGCTGACGCCGCACATGCGCGACGCCGGCGGCACGCTCGGGGTCGTCGAAAACACCCTCGGCGCTGGCATGGTTGGGTGCCCGTTTCATTGGCACCTCCGAGAGGACGAGGTGTTCGTCGTCACCTCCGGACGCGGGACCCTGCGCTACGGCGCGCAGACGCGCGAGCTCCGGGCGGGCGACTGCATCTCCTGCCCCGCCGGCACGCGCGTCGCCCACCAGATCGCCAACCCTTTCGACGAAGACCTCGTCTACCTCGCGATCGGACGCCGCGATCCGAACGAGGTCTGCGGCTACCCCGACACGGGCAAAGTCATGGTGCGCGCGCTTCAGACCGTCGGTCGGCTGGTAGCCGCGGACTACATGGACGGCGAGCCCAGCCCGCCGAAGATCTTGTCCGAGCGTTGAGGACGGGTCTCGAGGGGACCGCAGTTCTGAATTCCGTTCCGGGTTTCGCTGAGAGGTTCGCAGCAAGAGAGCGAAGCGTCCCGAAGGGATGCGCAGCGGAAAAGATAGAAGGTACCGAACGCAGGCCTCCCGAACCGAAGGGTTTCGGAGCGACCCTCACCCAGGAGGGGGTCGTGCAGAAACCCGGGACAGACTTCGGGCGTGAGGAACTAGTTGCTGAGCGCAGCCCGAATGCGCATGTCGAGGTCGTCGAAGATCTCCAGCCCCATGGTCTCGTTGGTCCGAGCCAAGCGCGTCGTTCCGCGCCCCACCGTATGGCAATCGACGCTCGAGTCTGGCTTGCGCACCAACCACCGCATGATGTGGCCCTCGTGCAACACGTGGCCGAACATCGTCGCGTTGATGAGTGCGAGCAGCCCTCGCTCCACGTAGTGCTTCACCGGTCCGCCCGGCAAAGGGATCGGAATTCCGCGTCCGCGACCCAGGACCGGTGCCGCCATCGCAAGGCTCCGCTCGCCCGTCCGTGCGGGCCGACTCTTGAGCCCGATCGTCGGTGCGGGTCGTCTCGCGAACTCATGCCAGATCGTGCTCATCGGAATCGTGCTGCCCACCGCGATGACGTTGACGAGGTGGTACGCGTGGTAGTGAGGGCTTCGCTCCCACTGGGCCACACTCGCGTCGCCAAAGTGCTGAGCCAGGACACGGTCCTCGAACGCCCGAAGCTGGGGCGTCACCGCACCGCGAAAGTCCCTCGAGCCGTCGGTACGACAGGTGCTGTTGTCCGCGAACGTTCCTCCATTGGCGCAGCTAATCCCCATCTGGGGGAGTTACGGGGAGGCGGGCCCAACGGATCGGGCAGATCGACGTTTTTCTTTCTTGGTCGCCTCAACGCTGCCAGCGGGCGGCCGCCGTCGCAGCCTGGGCCAGCTGCAGCTCCGAGAACCGGGCCTGCGGATCGCGGTCGCAGCTGCACATCAGGTTCTTGGCCGCGCGCTCATGTTCGAGCCCGAACGCATGCCCGATCTCGTGGGAGAGCGTCGTCCGGTTGGCCTCAGTGCTCAGCACGATGACCCGCTGTCGAGGCAGCCAGCTGCCCCGCGTCGTCGCGCGTTTGCGAGGACGGCGAAGTGGACCGGCGACGGCGATGTGCACCCCGTCGCCGGCACCCAGCTCTGCCAGTCCACGGCGGCCACGTCGGGTCCGAGCGTCGATGGACGCAGCTGGCACGTACTGCACCGACGCAACCTCGAACGAAAAACCCGCTGCGGCGAAGTCGGTCGCGGCTTGCCCAACCCACTCACCGAGCATCTCGGGCGTGACCACGGGTCCGCGCCGGTTCACCCCGACGTACAGATGGAGAGGCACCTCGACGTGACTCGCCAGCGGCGCCACGCTCGTCGCCGAAAGCGGCCGGGCCGTACAGCCCGCCAGAGCCATCGTGAACGCGAGGAACAACAGCCGCACGAGGGGAAGAACGAGCAAGCATCGTGCCACCGGTTTGTTCCTTTGCGTCAGGTCAGAGGCCGGGGCTCTTCGCCCCGCGGGGGGCAGTCTCCGCACCCCGACCGATCCGATGGCTGGGACCGGCGGTCGCAGTTCTTACCGGGTCCCGGCGTGGGGCTCCGGGGGACCGCGGTGCTACCTTGACCAACGATGGAACGTCGTTGGCTTGCGGCATCGGTGGGGCTGGTACTCGGATGCGGGCCGGCCGTCGGGGGAGACGAGAGCAGCTCAGGAGCGGACGACTCGGGTGGGTCGTCGGCCGCTTCGACCGGTCCGGGCACGAGCGCGGCGGACACCAGCACGGGCGGAGAAGACACCGATGGAGGCCTCTGTCCTGAGCTCCTCGACGGCCCGATCCCCAACCTGGTGGTCCCGGTCGAGATCACCAACACGCTGAGCAGTCCGGTGTACGTCGGCTACGAGAGTGAGTGCTTCGTCGACCTGTTCCAGCTCACCCGCGCGGACGGATCGACGGTCAACTGGCATGGCCGCGCTTGCACGCCCAGCTGCGAGGCGGTCATGGGGAACGAGTGCTTCGACTGCGGTCCGTGTCCCCAGGCCACGATGCTCCGCATCGGCCCAGGGGCGACGTACACCTACGACTGGACTCCAACCGAATACGACTTGCTCGATTTCCCCGCCGAGTGTGCCGACCCTGCGTGCTCGAGCATCTGCGATCGGCAGCACGAACTCCTGGCCGGCGAGTACACGTTCGACGTCGTTGCCTCCACCGACTGCGACGGCGACGGGATGACCTGCGAGTGCTGGAACGACCAGGACGCGTGCGAGGTTTACCCATGGAGCTGGCCCGTGACCACGCTGTCGGCATCGGTGCAGGTCAGTCTTCCGACCGGCAGCATCAGCCTCACGATCGAGTGAAGGCGCCCGGAGAGTCGCCATGATCGCGTTCGGATCCGCGCCGAGGTGCAAAAAAATCTCGATCAGGCCGAGTCCTGCGCCCTGCAGCGGAGCGCGGATCGTGTGCGGTCGACGACCGGCCGGCCGAGGGGTTCGTGTCGCAGGCGTGCCCCCCGCAGGCGATACGCTGAACAGGCTCACCGTATCGCTCTCGCTCGCTCGTCGCAGAAGACTGCGCTCCGCCAGTCGAAACGCAAAAGCCCCAGTCCTTTCGAACCGGGGCTTCGTGAGGCCAGCATCACGCCAGCCGCTGAGCGACATCGCTTAGAGCGGGCGCAGCATCTTGCACTTCGCGTCTTCCAGCTCCGACTCGTCGAGGCGGGAGGGGAAGCGCATGACGTAGCGGAAGTCGAGATCCATCGATCCATCCGGTAGCGGCCGCATCTCGCCGAGGCCTCGTACGAGACCCTCGCCAAAGATGTCGCTTTGAAGGTCGCAAGTGATGCTCACGAAGTTGGCACCGTCGGAGGCCGACGCCGCGCCGGCGAACGGGTTGACCGTGGCCGGTGTGAGCGCCCGGTAGTGGATGGTGTCCAGCAGGCGATCTTTGTGGTCGAACATCCGGTAGTCACCAAACACCAGGATGTCGCCGGCGCGCAGCGTCTGGCCAGCGGCTCCGCCAAACTCACCGTGTGCGGTGAAGTCGGCGAGGATGAAGACGAAGAAGCCATCATCTCGGAACGCGACGTTCGTCAGCGGCATCTTGTTGCGCCACTGCGGGATATCCTGGGCATCCACACCGTAGACCTGGTGGGTACTCGTGTCGCCGAAGCCCGTCTTGATGGGCTGCACCTGAACAAGTCCGCCAAGTCCGTCGGACGCGTTCTGGTTGGCCGGGTCGTTGGGGTCGAACTGGATGCCGTACTGCTCATCGAAGAAGGCGTACGCATCTGTGCGGTACTCCAGGGTGTTCCGCTCGACGTCCATGGGGAGGAACGGTCCCTCACCCGGCGCCGCGACCTCATCGATCATATAGACGATGGTCGTGTCGTAGACCCCGTGCTCGGGATAGCGGTCGATGCCCTTCTGGCACTTGTTGTTGCCGTAGTTGCCCTCCTGGGTCTGCGTCTCGGCGGCAAAGTCAGCCGAGCCGGGGTCGAATTCCGGCGTAGCCTCGGCATCATCCTGAACCTCCAAACGCTCTGCATCCCCAGGTCCTTCCGCTTGGTCACAGCCACCGACCAGGAGGCCGACGAAGAGGAAAGCAGGAATGAGGGTTTTGGTTTTGCTATTCATCGGGGAGTGGTCTTTCGGAGCTCCATTGCACCAGGAACTCGGGAAACGAACAGTGGGGCGAGCAAGACTCCTTTGCTCGGCACCAACACCGTAATCCAAGCTGCAACAAATTCAAGATCCAAAATTTCCGTTTTGGAACAGTCTCTCCGGCCGGTGGCGAATTCGAGCAAAGAGCCACTGCATTGCGATCTGGACAAGTAGAAGCCACTGAGATAGTCGTCGTCGTCGTAGTCGCTGAGGTTTGTTTGGCTTCGTCGTCCCACCGCATAACGCTCAGCGATTCACTCGCAACGGTCGTTCTCACCGGCACCCTCGTCGAAGATGACGCGGCCGCTTTGGGTCGGGAAGTGTGGGACCGATTGGCCGATGCCGACCCCTCGCTGTGTGTGCTCTTCGACCTCACTCAGCTTGAGGGTTGTCAGCTTCTCGCTCGGCCCGCACTGATCGAGCTGCAGCGTCGTATCAAGCTCGGCAAGCGTCGAACGGCATGGTTTGCCACACGTCCGCGCTTCCGCGGGCTGGCACTTCTGGTCTGCCACGAAGCCAACGATGCCCGAGCCTCGGTCGTCACCACTCTCCAGCAAGCGAAGGAATGGTTCGCTGGAGACGGCCTTCGTGAAGACGCCGCCAAGCGAGTCGCCCGTCGATTGGCCGAGATCAAGGCAGGAGCCTCCTCATGAAGACCAAGCTGTCAGTCGGTCAGCGGCTCTTCCTCGCCGCCTACAACCCCATGTTCGCGACGATGTTCGGTTGGCATCAGGACGCGATCAACGAGGAGTACGTCCGCACCTACGGCGTCTCCGGATTGTTGAAGTTTGGCAAGATGATCGGCGATGTCCTCGCCGTCCTTGGCAAGCGCTACGGGGAAGCCGAGGCGAACCACATCGTCGGATTCGCCGGCCTGCTCAACGGCTGTGGATTCTGCGGCGTCGGCCACAACCTCACGGCGAACGTGCTGCTGTTCAGAGACAACGGGAGCATCTTCCCGATCGATGAGCAGGAGATCCCGCGACTGCAGCGTCTCGACGACGACGACCTGATGGCCGAGGTCGAGTCCCGCCTCAAAGGCACGAAGTTCGAGAAGGAGCTGGATTTGCTGCAGCGGATGTATGCGCTGCGGAGCGAGAACGCGGAAGGCACGACCGAGGAGGACACGTACCTCTTGCTCGCGCTCGACATGTGGCTCGTGAACAACGAGTGCACGATCAAGATCGGCCTCGACATCGAGCCCGAAGAAGTCCCGATCTTCGCGAAGTTCTCCCGCGACAGCGAGCTGTACGCCCGCTACCGCGAAGCTCGCTCCCAGGGCGAGTAGAGTCCCGGACCTCGCCGAAGGTTATTGGTCCTCGGCCTCTGCGCCTGCGCCATACGCCGTGACGCAGCAAGAGTCTGCGCCGTCACAGTCGTCCGCTTGGCATTGCGCCGGTCCGTTGCCGTCCGCACCTCCGCTACACCAGCAATCGACAAGGCGGTTTGTGCTGCCGCCGTCGCTCGCCCCCGGCTCGATCACTGGCTTCTTCTTGGTCTTCTTCTTCACCTCCGTCGGCTTCGGGGCCACCTCGGGCGCAGCTTCGGTGGTGGCGGAGATACTGAAGGTCCCGGCGAGGGCAAGACCGAGGGCGAGGACGATGGTGCTTTTCATACCTACGAGACTCGACGCATAGCGCCCCGCGCTTGAGCGAGCGGCACAACGTTTAAGCCTGTGCAATGCTGAGGTTCTGTCTTCGGCGAAAGAGCGGCCCGGCCCAGACGCCTTGGTGTTGGTGAAGATCTGCCGCGACCAAGTCGAGGCAATGAGCATCCGCGGGCTTCTCGAGGCCGAGGGCATCGAGGTCTTCGTTCATGGCGAGAACCATCGAGCGATGGAGGGCGCTCTGCTGGGCGCGATGATCGAGCTTCGGGCGATGGTTCGGTTTTCGGATCTCGAAGACGCCCGGGAGCTCATCGAAGAGCTCGACTACGCAGAGCATCTTCCGGCCGAAGACGTCGAACCTGACCCGGACGACCAGTCTCTGCAGCAGTTTCAGACTCGCGAGGCCGCCAAGTTCAACACCACTCGCAGCTCCACAACGGCCGCGTTGTTGGCGGTCGTCCTTCCCTTCGGCGCCGGGCACTTCTACGCGGGTCGGCGAGGATCTTCGGCTGCCATCGCGGCGCTCCAACTACTCAACCTTGCGCTCTTGCTGCAGGGATGGGCGGTGTGGCGGATGGCGATCGCCGCGGTGATCTTCGATGCCGTCTTCAGCGGCGTCGCAATCCGTCGTGACCGGCAACGGGCGAAGCTCGCGGATTGACCCGCGGCTCCACCTCGTCGTCATGCCGCAGGGATCGTGTCGCAACCAAACTCGATGTCGACCGTGGCATTGGTGAGTGTCGCGAACAGCTCACACGACTCTGGGCACATCACGATCTGGGTCGGCGACTCGGCATCGTCGTAGTGCCAGCCGTAGCCCGCCGTCAGACATCCCGCGGGTGAGTCGACATAGCCGACCGGCAACGCCCCGACGCCCTCGTCATACAGCACGTTGACCTTGTCGCGCGCGAACAACATGCCGCCGGGAGGCTCGGGAATCTCGTACTCGCAAGCCAGCGCGGTTCCTTGGATGCGCTCGATCATTGGATCCTGGAAGTCGCCGAGGTTGTAGTCGCCCTGCGAGTAGGCACCCCCGGTCTGCTGACTCAGCCCTTCGTAACCGGCCGGATCTCCGCTGCCATCCTCCGTGACGACCACGTGCACGATGTAGCCGTCGTCGAACGCGTCGAGAAAAGCATCGTTGCTCGTCGTGGAGTCGGACGAGGTGCTGGACATGACCCACACGTGTTTCCACGTGTTCTCGCGCAGCGCCCCGGACCAGTCCGCTTGTGTGTCGAGCAGGGCGGTCAGCGCCCCGTCGACTGCGACGGGACGATCGTAGACGGTGAATCCAGCGAAAGAGGACGCGCCCCGGCAGTTCCACGCACCGCAGGCGAACTTGTCCCCTTCCACCGTCGGCGGGGGATCGCCGGCGACGATGAGCGTGACCGTTGCGTCAAACACCCCCTCGGTCTCCATGCCAGGAAGCAAATTGGTGATGTTGTCTTTGACGAACTGCCGGTCCATGTCGTCGTCGGCGATCACGATGATGTCGGAGGGGCGATCTTCGATCTCGGTCGAGGCCGAGATCGAGGCGCACTCGGGCGAAGGAATGTCCGGACCCTCGCCCCCGGAGCTTTCGCCCTCGCCTCCACCACTCGAACTCTCGCCCTCGCCTCCCTCGCCCTCCTCGGGCTCAGCCACGCCGGTCTCCGCCCCTAAGGTCGTCATCCCCTGCTCGGGAGCGGGAGTCTCTCGAGCCTCTGCGCAGGCCGCGGGAACGAGCGTGAGGGCGAGGAACCAGGGAACGCGGACGGTCATCACGGGGTCATCGCCACGGACACCGACATGCGTCACAGAAATCGGCCAACTGTTTCGCCGGTCGCTTCGACGGCCGGACCGCACCGCCGATTTCCATCCCCAAACTGATACGCTGGCGTTCGTGCTGGGGCCGATGCTCGCGCTTGCGCTCGTGGGGCCGAGCGAGCCGCTGGAGGTGACTTGGAACGCTCCGGCGGGCTGTCCTCAGCGCGAGGCCGTGCAAGCTTCGATCGCGAGCAACCTGGCCCGGGAGGACTTTGGAGACGCCCTCGACACCGTGCGGGTGCAGGGTGAGATCCTTCAGGGTGCGCAGGGCTGGCGTCTGAACGTCTCGGTGCGGCTCCCCGACGGCGCGGTCGATCGGGAACTGACGGCCGGCACCTGTGACGAACTCGCAGCCGCCGCAGGACTCATCATCGCCGTCGCACTCGACCCGTTGCGAGTCCAGCAAGTTCGACCGCCGCCGCAGCCCGAACCGGTCCGCACCGGCCTTCCGCAGGCGTGGGCGGACCCTCCACGGCCGCCGACCGCAACCCCCGAGCCGGAGCCGGAGCCGGAGCCGGAGCCGGAGCCGGAGCCACAGCGCCCGGCCCGGGCATTCGACCTCCGGCTGGCCGCAATGCTCGACGTGGGTTCACTGTCCGCGCTGCGCGGGGGCGCACAGGCGGGCTTCGGGGTGGCCGGACCGTGGTTCCGGGCGGACGTGTCTGCGCTGTATTGGGCACCGCGAGCGATCCGTCCGTTCGATACCGCTCCCGATGTGGGTGCCCGGCTTCAGCAAGCCGGCCTGGGCGCTCGCGCGTGTCTGAAGCCCGAGGTCGGCAGCTTCGAAGCATCGTCGTGTGGAGGGCTCGAGGGCGGCATGTCGTGGTCTCGGGGCGTGGGTCTGGACAGCCCTCAGACGACCGCCCTCCCCTGGCTGACCGCCACCGCTGGGCTCGAGGTGGCGTGGGTCAGCCCGGCCGCTGTGGGCGTGTTTGCGGGCATTGACGCCCAGTTCCACCTGGTCCGACCCCGCGTGAACATCGACGGCCTCGGGGAGACGCTCGAGATCGCGCCTGTCGGTGCCCGGGCCCTCATCGGCCTCCTGGTGCGACTCCCGAGGCGACGGTGATTCTTTCTGACGCAGCCGACCCCCAGCGGCGATGGGGGGGTGGTGCTGTCAGCGAGCCCAAGCCTGCGGAGGGAGATGCCCGACGCTAACGCCTCCCTCCGAATGTCGGCGGCCTATGCGGACATGTTCCGTAGCCACTACCCCAAGGTTGTGCGCTGGCTGAGCGTCCTGGGCGTGTCGCAAGCTGCGGTCGACGATGTTGCCCAAGAGGTCTTCATCATCGCGCACCGGAAGTACGACCAACTACGGCCCGACGCTTCGGCCGCCGGCTGGCTGATGGGGATCGCACGAAACGTCGCGGCGACCCACAAACGCGGCGACCGCCGAGCCCGCGCCCGCGAGCAACATGCGGCCACCCCAGCTGCCGCGCCCAACCCCGAGGCGAACGCGATGCGCAATCAAGCGGCCCGCCTGCTGCAGGACTTCTTGGACACCCTCCCCGAAGAGCAGCGCCTGGTGTTCGCCATGTACGAACTCGACGGCGCAAGTGGCAGCGAGATTGCAGAGACGCTGGGGCTGTCACGGCACACCGTCCACTCGCGTATCCGGCTCACCCGCGAAAAGCTCGCGCGCCGTCTGGCGCGACAGCAGGCAAGGAACACAACCGATGACCGATGATTCAGACGGCTTGCCCGACCTGCCCGAAATCCCCCCGACGCAGCAGATGCAGGACTTGCTGAGCGCCTATCGCGATCAGACGCACCGCAGCAGTGCTCAGGTCGAGTCCGCGCTGCAGTCGGTCACCGCCCAGGTCGGTACCGCTGGCGCGACCGCTGCGACCGCGGGGCTCTCCACGACCGCGAAGGCCGGCCTGGTGGCAGCGCTGTTGGGGGTCGTTGGCGTCATCGGCTTGGCCGTCGCCGGTCCTGATCCACAGCCCGAGCCCCGCGTCACGCAGGTCGAGCCCGTAGCTGTCTCTTATACACATCTGACGCTGCCGACGAGCGATCTAGTG
>CAJXVA010000364.1 GCA_913061055.1 uncultured Pseudomonadota bacterium | reverse complement strand
CGGCATGTCCAGTGGCTTTTCGCCGGGAGGACACCTATCAAAGGGGGCCCGGACGACCCGCAGGGGACAAAGAATCCGACGGCTTTACGATCGGGCGGCATGTCCAGTGGCTTTTCGCCGGGAGGACACCTATCAAAGGGGGCCCGGACGGACCCTGTGTATCAGGAAAAGCGACAGTGCTATGATCATGCCAAGGCGCCGGAGGTGTGTTGCGATGAACTCCACACCGATTACAGGAGGCCCGGATGGTCCTAGGGGGACAATCGTTTACAATCGGACGGCTCGGCCCGGGCGGCATGTCCAGCGGCTTTTCGCCGGGAGGACACCCATTACAGGGGGGCCGGACGGGCCCTGTGTATCAGGAAAAATGACGGCTTTACGATCGGACGGTTCGGCCCGGGCGGCATGTCCAGCGGCTTTTCGCCGGGAGGACACCCATTACAGGAGGGCGGACGACTCCGAAAGGGACAATCGTTTACGTTCGACGGGCGCGACGCCGACAAAGCCGCCGGGCAGGTTCGATTCCTGGGCGAACGCGGGTCACTTTTCGCCGGGAGGACACCCATTACAGGGGGCCCGGATGGGGCAGCGGCTCAGGGACATGCCTGCGGCGAGCGGTCGCAGCTGCCGCCTCGGCGACGGCGTCTTCGCGGGCTGGGCTAGTTCAGCGTCAGAGGTTCCGCTATCTGGCGGATTCTACTGGTGAACGCCACCGCCTGTTCTGGTTTGCCGCATTCCACAACGCCTGCGCCCTCGAAGTTGAACAGCGCTCGTCGGGCGACATCGGCCGCGTCCTCTGAGCTTCCAGGCAGCAGGTACGCGACGAACCCACGCTCTCTTTCGAAGCCGGCCGAGTTGAGGACATGATCGGCGCTTCGCAGGCGGGTGGTGGCTAGCTCGATCGCGCCAAGGACGTCTGACCTCGATCGCGCGGCCGCGACGATCGGCTCCATCAGCAAGAGACCGGAGTTCCCTTTGACGAAGTGGGTCGCGATCTTCACCTTCGACTCGAGGCCGACATCGGCCGGCCGGAACCCGCCACGAATCCAGTCCGACGAGACCCCGTTGCGCTCAAGCCAGTTGGCCCCCTGTCTCGCCCTTTGCGGCCCCCGCTGAATCTTAGGCTTGGAGACGATCGGAAACAGCAAGCGCCGCAACGCGGTGTCCACGTCCTGTACCATGGCCACTTCCTGGACGTGACCAAGCTGGAAAAGCGGTCCGAGCGACTCGGGCAGGTTCCCGAAGTCGTCGATCCGTTCCAGCTGCGGCCGAATGGCTCGCAGCAAGTTTACGGCGCGCGAGCTTCCGAGGCACTCGGCCCCGGGATAGTGCTCGGGGCTCAGCACACGGATACGACCCTCCGCACGCAGCAACGCCGCGACGGGCACACGCGCACCCGAGACCGGGTTCGGGATGAAGTGGACGACGCGGTACTCCGCTGCGGTCATCGGGCTGCCACCTTGCGGAAGTAGGCCTCCGCGATGCGCGGCGCGGCAGCGAGTCTTTCCGCGAGAGCATCCACGAACTTGTTCTGTATCGCGGGCGATTCGTTGCCGCAAGAAGCTGCGACGAGCGCCCGTATGCGGGACTCCGGGATCTCTGCGGCCCGAGCAGCCGCGGCCTCGCAGGCTTGCTCCACCGCGAAGTCCGTCGGGTAGTCCCCTGGTAGTTCACCAGGATGGGCGCTGTTGCCCATGCCCCGCAGGCGTCGAAGCTCCCCGGCTTCCGCCGCCTCATGATCGATGAACCAGAGTGTGCACATGTGAGTCTTGTCTTGCTTCTCCAAGGGCTGAATGAGGATGTTCCTAGGGTTGCGATCTGCGTTCCCGATCACCGCGTCAAGCGCGAGTCCTGCGCCCAGGGCCTCGTAGTTGTCGGCGACCCCGGCGCCCGCGAGATCCCAATGGGCCGGCGTCGCCACCCACTCAGAGAAAACGGAGTCGGGCATACTGTCGCAGAGTCCGACTCGTGGGACTGGGACGCCGAGCTCGGGTCCGAGGAGCGACCCAAGAACCTCGGCCCGTCTCCGTGCTGCCGCGAGTCGCTTTCCGACCCAGAGCTGCCCTCCGGCGAGGTACAGCTTCGGCTTGCACGCGCCCTCGAGTCTGATCGGCGTCGTAGTCAGCTCCGCGACATCGCGCAGCGCGACCACGGAGCAGTCCAACGTCGTCTGATCGTCGCCCGTCCTAGGCACTGCCCCGAGGGTACATCACGATGCGCAGGGCGCCGAAGCACTACGCGGGGCTCGACCGGGTAGAGGCCGTCAGGCCGGCCGCCGTGGAGAACGACCGGGCCGGCGGCGGTGGAGTGCATGACGCTCATGCCGGAGAGGTCGACCACCGGCGGAAACTGTTTCACTGATTCTGCCCGCTCAACTCTTGAGCGACCCGGGCGTGGTCACACCTGTGGTCACACCTCAGCTTCGCGCGGCACGACACAGGACGACATAGGAAGACACGGGACGCCACGAACAACCTTCGCGATCACAGACACTTAGACCCCAAACGCCTGTTTTCGCTGGAGTCCCCGAAACCGCCCTGGAGGGATTCATAACCCCTAGGTCGGCGGTTCAATTCCGCCTCTCGGCACCAAAGAGCGCACTGCACAGTGCGCTCTTTTTCTTGGTTTCTCGGTGGGAGAACCGCCGGTGGCGCACGCCCCCACAGGCCTACCGCGGCGGCATCACATCGCGGCGACGAGGTGGCATCGCCGAGGCGATCGCCGACTTGGCGGCACGACAACGGCTCGGTCGCGCCCGCCTGGATGCGCATCACAGCGAGCCGCGGCGCAGTCGCATGGAGCCCTCGCGACCGCAGTAGTTCCCGCGCGTCGTGTCATTGCGTCGGGCATAGGCGACCCCGATGACGACGCGAGCGCCATGGCAGCCGCCGCGTTGCGGTCACCGGGCGCAGGGACACCCCGCGCACTCTCGAACGCTCGAAACACCGCAGTGCTCGCGCAGACGGACCGCGAGCGCCCGCCGAGCGCGGTGAAGCCGGACGGTGGCGTTGTTGGTCGAGATCCCGAGCGTCGCAGCGGCATCCACGAGCGATGCGTCCTCGAGATCGATGAGTTGGAGGATGGAGCCGTAGCTGGGCTTCATCCGCTGTGCGAGCACGAGCGCACAGCCGCACCCCGGCTCCGCCGCGAGAGGCTGCTCGTGGGTCCGCTGCAGCACCGAAGCCGTGCGCACCATCCGGCGCTCGTTTCCCTGACGCCGGACGATGTCGGCGATCACGTTGCGATGAATCCGGTACAGCCAGGCGTCGAGGCGGTCGGGCTCACGCAGCGCCTGCGCGCGTTCAAGGGCCCGAACCGCGGCGGCCTGAAGGACATCCTCGACTAGGCTGCCCTCGACTCGGCGGGAGACGAACGCATGCAGGCGTGGGCGCAACCGCCGTAGACCGCAGGAGACGAGTTCGACGCGGGACCCGGCTGACGTGCCCCGCATCGAAGCCTCAGCGTTGCGGGGATGGGCACCCACAGCTGGAATCGCAGTTGCACGACCCGGCGCAGCCGCAACGCTCGCCACAGCAACAGCCGCCCTCCGCGGGTTCTCGATGGGCACAGGTGCAGTGTTCGGGGCAGCGGTCACACGGACAGATTCGGTACGATTTCATGGAACTCCTGGTTCGCGAGCTTGGGTATGCGCTCGTTCGAACAGGCTGACGCCCCGCCGGCCCCCCTTCTTACACACGACGCAATCTTTTCACGGCGCACACTCCATTGCAAACCATATGCATTTGCCCATAGATTGCAACGATGACTGCGAATGCCGACCGTCGAACCCCATCCCCGCCGGTCGATCGACTCGGACTCGTCGCAAGCACCGTCTGCGCGCTGCATTGCGCCGCGACCGCTCTCGTTCCCACCGCGCTCACGGTGCTGGGCGCATCGGCGCTGCTCGAGCATGAGGCCGAGTGGGTCTTCACCTTCGTCGCCGTCGGCTTCGCGAGCCTTGCGCTGGCCCTGGGATGGCGGAGTCGGGGCGTCAGCGGTGCAACCGTGGGGCTGGGGATCGGGATCGCCGGACTCCTCGCAGCTCGGCTCCTCGAGGACCTCGGCGGACACGGACACGGACATGGACTCGGCGTGGGCCTGAGCGTCCTGTCGGGCGGCGCCCTCGTGACGGGACACCTCCTCAACCTGCGACCGGCCCCCTCCCCGGCAGCCCTCGGTGGAGCCGAGACATGCTGCGTACCCGAGTGAGCATCATCGCCGGCTTCCTTGGCGCCGGAAAGACAACCTTGTTGAACACCCTTCTGCGCGAGACCACCGAGCCGCTCGGGGTGATCGTCAACGACTTCGGTGAGGTCAACATCGACGCAGAACTGGTCTGTGGGCAAACCTCGGTGCACGGAGAGGTCGCCCTGCACAACGGGTGTATCTGCTGCACGCTCCGCGGGGACCTGCTCACGGCGGTTCTCTCGCTGATTCGCCGGCCCCAGCCGACGCGGCACATCGTCATCGAGGCGAGCGGGATATCGGAACCCGCCGCCATCGCCCGTACGTTCATCGATCCGCGGATCGCCGACCTCGTCGAGCTCTCCGCGGTCATCGGCTGCGTGGATCCGGCCGAGCTTCCGACGCTGGTCGGCCAAGACTGGTCGTTGGCAACCACGCAGCTGCGGGCGTGCGACTTCGTGGTGCTGACCAAGTCCGACGCATCGAGCCAGGGGGAGCGAAGCGTCGCCTCCGCGTTGGTGCGCACGCTCTCTCCCCAAGCACGGATCCTCGAGAGCAGCTTCAACGAAGCCCCGACCGCGGTCTTGCTCGGTGCCGCCGGGCTGTGGACGCCGGGTCGCATCGCCCGGGCCCGCCCTGCGAACGACCCGGCGCACGTGCACCAGGCAGGCGAGCACGCGCACGGCCATCACCATGACCAACACGCCCATCTCTTCGAGACCTGGACGTACCGAACAACCGACCCGTTGTCTGCGGTCGCACTCCGCTCGGCTCTCGAGCGGCTGCCGCATGCGGTGGTTCGGGCCAAAGGCTTCGTCCACATCGGTGAAGCACCGCAGGCCAAGCTGCTGGTGCAGGTCGTCGGCTCTCGAGTGGAGTTCCGACATCATCCGAACACCTGGGAGGGCCCGCCGCAGACCGAACTCGTGTTCCTTGCACGCGAGGGCCGTCTGGAGGTTCGAGAGCTCGAAGGGACGCTGGACGCGTGTCGCTACGATCCACGCGCGCCCGGCAAGCACTACATCGACGAGATGGTCGGCCATTTCTCGCGCATCCTGGACGCCGCCCCGAATCACGGCGGGACCCGCTGACGTCCCCAATGCCCGCGCCACGACCGCATTCCCAGCCGCCCCTCCCCGCTGCCACACGCAGACCCCGGAGAGCATGCCCGCCTCAGCGCGGCCTCGTCTTGCAATAGGCATGCAAAATCAAAGAGATTGCATCGCCGAGTCCCAACAACAGCGTTACGCAGATCGCCTGCAACACGAAGCGAGTTGCATCTGTCAGTGAATTGCATAAGGCTGGCCGCGTCATGAACTGGAAAACGCTGCTGGCCACTTGCTTGATCGCTGCGCTCCCGCTCGGCTGTGACTCCGACGCCGAGGGCGACGAGGGCAGTCACGCGACTGAAGGCCACGACACGGACGACCACGACCACGACCACGAGGAGACCGAGCTCATCACGACGGTGACGCTCACCTTCACCTCGGACACCGCACCGACCGTCACGGCGGCGTTCAGCGACCCCGATGGCGACGGTGGAGCATCCGGGACGGCCGACCCGATCACCCTCGCGGCGGACACGACCTACGCCCTCACGGTCCAGTTCACCAACGACCTCGAGGAGCCTGCCGAGGACATCACCGCCGAGGTCGAAGAAGAGGCTGAGGAGCATCAGGTCTTCATCTACGGAGCCTCCGTGACGGGACCCGCATCGACAGGCGACGGCCTGGTCACCCACGAGTACGCCGACGTCGAGTCGGACTACACGCAGAACGCCGCTGGAGACGACCTTCCGGTCGGGATCCTCAGCACCATCACCACCGGCGCGGCTGGCGCAGACGGTGAACTCCAGGTCATGCTACGCCACCTTCCGGAGCTGAACGGAACTCCCGTGAAGACCGGAGATCTGGCGGCGAGCTTCGCAGCGGGCGACGCTCTGCCTGGCGACGTCGATGCGGATGTCCGTTTCGACCTCGCCGTGCAATGATCCATCGCGGCCGCTGAGCCGTAGCAACGGCGCGTTGACCGGCGAAACAAATCGACCCACAGGACAACCGACCGAGGCGTACGTGCCGCAGGTCGGTCTACCCGTGGTGCCCCCGACGCAAGTCTTCAAGCCGTCGGAGCTCCCCTCCGAGGAGGTTCCACAGGCATCCGCAGCGGTGTCAGCCCCGACCGAGCTCGGCGTCCCCGGGGGCGAGCTCGCCCTCGCGCAGGACTCCGCGCCGCTGCTAGACGACCGCGAGCACTACCTCGCCCGCGTGGATCACCGCGCAACGGTCGGGCGCATGCGAACGCTCGTCCCCGCCGCGGCGATCGGCTGGATCGCGTTCTTCTCGCTCGATCTCGTGATCGCGCTGTGGGTGTTTCCCACCGACGTGCTGCCGTTCTTCCTGCTGCGGCTGGCGGGGCTCGTCGTCCTGCTGACCGCGGGCTTCATCCTGCGGCGAACCGCCGAGCCCTCCCCCGCCCTACTCACCGGCCTCGACACGTCGATGATGGTCGCCACCGCCGGCTGCATCAGCTTGATGGGCCTGTTCGCGGGCGGCGTCGCGAGCCCGTACCACGCATTTGTCGTTCTGGTGATGCTGGGCCGCGCCGCGGTGCTCCCGCATCGATGGCAAGAGGGGATGTGGCGGCTTGCGATTCCGGCCCTGGTCGACCCGTTGGTGCTGGGGATCGCAAGCCTGGCGGTGCCCTCGATCGGCGCGCAGTGGCTCGACCCCGCCGCCCGCGGTACCTACGTGTTCTACGCGGCGCTCCTGATCGGCGCCTGGACGCTGGTCGTCTTGGGCAGCCACCACGCCTGGGCCTTGCGCCGACAGGTGTTTGCCTCTCGCAACCTCGGCCGCTTCAAGCTTCGCCATCGCATCGGCAAGGGGGGCATGGGCGAGGTTTGGATCGCACGGGATGAACAGCTCCGCCGCGACGTGGCCCTCAAGGTCCTGCGGCCCAGCGAGAACCAGGATGAAGAGGCGGTCGCGCGGTTCGAACGGGAGATTCGGGCGACCGCTGCACTGCGTCACCCCAACACGATCCGGATCTTCAGCCATGGCGTCAGCGAGGATGGCCTCTGGTACTACGCAATGGAGCTGCTCGAGGGCGAGACGCTGCAAGGCCTCGTGCAACGCGTGGGCCCCCTGCCCCCCGAGCGAGCGGTCTCGCTGCTGCACCAGGCCGCGCGGGCGCTCTCCGAGGCGCATGCCCGCGGCATCGTCCACCGGGACATCAAACCCGAGAACCTGTTCGTCACCGCATTGGGCGGAGAGGCCGATGTCATCAAGGTCCTGGACTTCGGCATCGTGCGCATGTCGGAGGACGAGGTCGGACTGACCGGGACTGGTTTCGTCGCCGGAACGCCCACGTACATGTCCCCCGAGGTCGCGACCGGCGAGACCGCCACCGCCTCGGCCGACGTGTACGCGCTGGGTGCGACGCTGTACTTCGCGCTCACCGGAGGTCCACCGTTCGAAGGACCCGACGCCGCCAGCGTGCTCCGCCAGCACGTGAACACGCCGACCCCGCGCCTCGCCTCGCGCATGCGAACCCCCATCGACCCTGGCCTCGAGCAGGTGTGCATGTGCGCGCTCGCCAAAGACCCCCAAAAGAGGTTCGAGAGCGCGGCAGACTTCGCCGCCGCCCTCGAAGGCGCCAAACCCACGCACCCGCGCGACCCCTCCCCGGCCCCGGAATGAGGGTGTAGTCTCCGCGGCGTGAGAGCCTTCCTCGCGCTCCTGCTGCCCTGCGTCCTCGTGCTCACCGGTTGCAGCGACAGCCGCCGAAACGTCAAGCGGGCCCCAGGCTACCCGGACGTGTTCGCCACCAAGTTGTTCGAGGAGACGCAGATGCTCCCCGCCGAGCGACTCGACCCCGCCGCCAGCTGCCAGCGTTGGGCATCCGCGCCGTGGTGTCAGACCTTGATCGAAGGCTGGAGCTTTGTTCCGGAGACGCTCGAGTTGTGCGGCGCGGAATCGGACGAGGCGGCGGTGATCGACTGTCTCTCCCGGGCCGCCGACCGCCAGTTCTCGCCCCTGGGCCTGGAAACCTGCGGAGCGCTGCAGAGCCCCAAGCATCGGCGCACCTGTCTCGAGGCGATCGGCGATCGCCACCTGGAAACCCCGCAGTACCTGTACTGCGCTCAGAAGCCGTCCAAGAAGGTGGCCGGCTGTCTCGCCGACGCCCACGAGTACAAGTTCCACCCCGACGAGCTGCAGCGGATCGTCCAGCGCACCGCGGAGGACACCCCCACGACCGACCCCCGGACGCTGATCGGCAACCTCGAGGACAACCTCGCCGGCGCCTATGCGCTCGACCGGACGCAGTGGCCGGAGAACTACATCTACAACTTTGCCGGCGGGGCGACCACGCACATCCGGGCCATGTACTGCGCCCTCGATGAGTACCTGTTGATCGTCGGCGCGCCGATCAACGTCAACGGCTACTCCGGCCGCTACCCTGCCGAAGTGCACGATTTCGTGTTCACCGGCCTGATGCATGACTTCGAAGAACACGACTTCGAATCGCATGACTTCACGGCCGGTGCGTGGGCCTACCTGCCGCATGGCGGGCACCGCGTCTACGCGACCGAGACCCCTACATACATGCTGGAGTACGCCCGTGGCTCCGTGCCGGGCATGCTCAACTTCGGGATCCGCCATCCTCGGCACGCGATCACCCGTGATCGCAAGAACATGAAGCAGCAGATCCGGATGTGCGCGAGCCGGGCCCTGGCCGCCAACAAGGCGAATCGGCAGGGACGTCGAGCGCTGCGCCAGACCAAGCGCAAGACGCTTCGAGAGATCCGCCGGGCGCTTCGCGGTCAGTAGCCACCGCCACAGGGCCGATTCACCTCGGCCCCTCGCGAACCGGTGGGCCTGCGGGCATAGTGGGCCCGTCCCATGGATCTGCTGTCAGTCGAGAACTTCGCCAACCTGGGCGTGCTGTTGTTTCTGCAAGCCGTACTGGGCTTCGACAACCTCCTGTACATCGCCATCGAGTCCAAGCGGGCTCCGCAAGAGCACCAGCAGGCGGTCCGGCGCAACGCGATCCTGATCGCGATCGCGCTGCGGGTCGTGCTGTTGTTCGTGATGGTGAGTCTGATCGAGCGCTTCGAGGCGCCGTTCTTCGTCATCGATAGCGGGCCGATTCACGGGGAGTTCAACTTCCTGGTGATCGTCTTCCTGCTCGGAGGCGGCTTCCTGATGTACACCGCCGTCAAGGAGATCGGGCACATGATGTCCATCGAGGACATCAGCGCCGACGTCACCGATGACGGCACCAAGAAGACGGTGGGTCAGGTCATCTCGATGATCGTCCTGATGAACCTGATCTTCTCGTTCGACTCGATCCTCTCGGCGTTGGCGATCACCGACGTGTTTCCGGTGCTCGCACTGGCGATCATCGGGTCGGGGTTGGCGATGCTGTTCCTCGCGGACCACGTCTCCGAGTTCCTCAAGAAGAACCGCAAGTACGAGATCCTTGGGCTGTTCATTCTGCTGATCGTCGGCATCGTGCTGCTCGGCGAAGGCGGACACACCGCCTCGCTGACGCTGTGGGGCCATCACGTCGAGCCGCTGGCCAAGAGCACGTTCTACTTCTCGATCGCGGTCTTGGTGATCGTCGACATCATTCAGGGGCGCTACCAGAAGAAGCTCGCCGCCGAGCGGGCGCACCAGGCGGGGTCGGACGACGCGAGCCCAGCGCAATGAGCCCCCTGCCCCGCCGCGTACTCCTGGCGGGTGCGGCCTCGAGCCTGCTGGCGTCCCGGGTTCGCGCGGCCGATGACGAGGAGCGGGTCCTCGAGCTGTCTCTTATACACATCTCCGAGCCCACGAGACCTCTCTAC
>CAJXVA010000363.1 GCA_913061055.1 uncultured Pseudomonadota bacterium | reverse complement strand
TGTATAAGAGACAGGGCCCGATGGTGCCAATCGTACGCTTCGGCGAACCGGCCCGTTGCGTGCAGCGCGAAGCCGATGTTGCCAATCGCCGGGACGGTATCGGCGTGCTGTGGGCCGTAAACATCATCGTACAAAGCGATCGCCTCGTTCGCCGCGACAATCGCCTCATCCACCTTGCCCCGCCCGCCTTCGAGCGCCGAGATGCTGACAAGAATCTGCGCGCGGGTCAGGCGGTAGTCTGATTGTCCGCCGGCCAGCCGCTGCAGTGCCCGGTCGTACAGCGTCTCCGCCCGTTCCCAGTGCCCGGCCCCTTCGTGGACCATGCCCAAGTGATGTTCGGCAGAAGCCAGCGCTCCGACCGGCACGCCGCCCTGGTACGCCTCGCTCACCGCCAAGCGAGCCCACAGCGCCGCCGGTTCCGTTTTCGCCAGCGTATAGCCAACCAGCGATGCCAGCTGTCTCGCCACCGATGAAGCCAACCGATGGTCGCCCGACTCGTGCGCCAGGAAATATGCGTCCTCGAACACCTCGACGGCCGCCTTGGCCTGGTCCGCGTGGCGCATCAGGTTGCCGCGGGTCAACCCGGCGGCCGCCCGCAGCGGTGGGTACCCCATCTGCTCTCCGAGCGCGCCAATCTCGTCGACGCGCGCAAGGGTTGAGTTCAGCGCATCCGGGGTGACCACAGTCCGCCGAAGTTGACGCAGCTCGGCCTGAAACTCGACAGCCCGTTCCCGATCCTTGGGATCGGAGGGTGGCGCGACGCTGTGCATCAGGTAGTCCGCATCCTGGCATTCGGCCGGCCGAGCAAGCAGCTGAAACGACGCCAGCGAAGGCCGCCGCATCGACCCCGATGTGTCGCCCAACGCCGCCAACAAGCCGTCGAGTTCGCGGAGGCTCTCATCGAGGCAGGCATACGCCCGATCCTCGACATCAGATGGACGCGCACCCAGCCCCTTGCAGAGACCCACCCGGGCGTCGCGCCACTCCTGGACATAGGCACCGACGAACGCCGAGAGGGGATCCCAGGGCGTCGCGCTTGCAGCGTCCGTCACGGCCGGTGCGTTCGAGAGCGCCTCGATCCGCTCGGCGCTCCACACCGCGTCGATCTCCTGCGCCGCTGCGGTGCAGACATCGTGGTCCGCAGGCGCTCCTGCACCGAAGATCGCCACCGCACCGCCGGCCACCACGAACGCGCCAGTGCCCAGCCATAGTCGATGACGCCGCGGCCGCAACGCGGCGCGCAGCTCCGAGAGCAGGTCATCCATGCTCGCGAAGCGGTCGACCGGATCGGGAGCGAGCCCGCGCCTCAGTGTGCCGTACAAGCGCCGGGGCCCCCGTGCGCCTGTGCTGGGCCGCTGCGGGCCGAGACCGATCGCCGCTGCCATCGCAGCCGCAGTGCGGCCAGGAAACGGGCGTTGGCCGTAGAGGCCCTCGAAGAGCGAGACGCAAAAAGCGAACTGATCCGCACGACCATCCAACTCTTCGGCCATGAACTGCTCGGGAGGCATGTACGCCGGCGTGCCCACCCGTGTGCCGGTCCGGGTCAGGTTCGTGACCAACCCGGACGTCGCCCCGCGGCTCGACGACGCGACCGACACCTCACCTCCCGCTTCTTCCTGCGGCCCCACGGCTCGCGCCAAGCCAAAATCCGCGACCCGGACGCGGCCGTCGTCGCCCACCAAGATGTTGGCCGGCTTGAAGTCACGGTGCACCAGACCGATCCGGTGGGCCGCCGCAAGTCCCTCCCCGGCATCGAGGTACAGGCGCACCACGTCCCCCCACGCGCGCGGCGTCCGTTGCCACTCCCGCGCGGTGACTCCCTCCACCAGATCCGCTGCGAAGTAGACGTCTTCGCGCCACGTCCCAACTTCGTGCACGGCCAGCACGTTGGGGTGCGAGAGCTTCGCCATCACCTTTGCCTCACGAAGCAGGCGCTCGCGCGACTCCTCGTCGGTGGAGTGGTGCAGCTTCAACGCGACCGGGCGATCCAGCGTGAGATCGAAGGCGCGGTAGACCACGCCCATCCCACCCGTGCCGAGCACCCCCTCGATTTCGTAGTGGTCATCGACGATCGCTCCCGGCGCGAGCTTCTCGACGGTGACCGAGATTGGCATGGCCGGAGCCGCGGCGACCTCGGCGAGCCAGGACTCCTGCTCCGACGGCGGCCCGTGCAGGTCGTCGTCATCGTCGGCCACAGCTCAGTATAGCTGGCTCGAAGACCGTTCGTCTTCGGGGCTTTCAGTCGCAGCCGATCGGCGCGGTCGAGATCACGACATCGTCCACGTGGTGGTCCAGCCCAGCCTGCTCTTTCCAGAACGACGCGAAGCGGACGTTGTTGAGGCCCGCGCCCGTCCAGGCATTCACGAACTCGAGCCCGTCGATCGAGACCTCGCGGACTCCATCCGACCAGAACTCGAGCATGCCGTTGCTCTGGCCCGGGTCGTCCAGCCGCACGTGTATCTCCTGGCACTGCCAATCTCCAGCGCGTTCATTGCCAAACAACGGCGAGGAGCCAAGCTCGGACTTCAACGTGCGCAACTCCTTGGTGAACCAATCCTTGTTGCCCGTCGAGCAACGCATTTCCGAGTCGTGCACGCAGCTCCACGCGATCGCCTGCGCCTGCGCCTGCGCTGGGGAGTAGACGGTCGCGTCTACCGCGATCGACCGCTCTTCCCCAACGACGCTCATCACCTCCACAGCTTCCGAGATGCCTTTGTCCGCAGGCCAGTCTTCGTGCGTCCGAATGTAGAAACGCACCCAGACTTCGCGAAACGAGGCGTCCGGCTTGGCCACGACGTCACCGGCCGGGCCCTGCCCGAACCGGAGGTCCGCCATCCCCGATCCGTACTGGCCAACCTTGTGGCTGATCCGCAGCGAGTTCTCGCCCGAATGCGACGGGGCTTTCTCCACCGCGATCGAATCCTCCACCGTCCAAAAGCGACCCCACCCCGCAAAGTCCTCGAAGTCCTCGCATGCGATCCATTCCGCCGGCAGCGGATCCGGACAGCCGAGTTTGGAGGCGGGCGCGGGGTCTGGCACCGCGGGTTCGTCCACGACGGGCGACGGTGTGGATTCGGTCGGTGGCACAACCTCTGGGCCTGGCCGCGCGCACGCCGAGAGCACGAGCAACGAGAACAACGGTCGCCCGCGGGACATCATCGCCGCAGGCTACCTCAGCGCGTTCATCCGGGGGAGTCGGTTCTGGGCGCTGGCCGGGTCACGATGTAGACGCCTCGACCCACAAAGACGATGGCCAGGATCATGACCACCGCGGCCGAAACGCCCCACTTGATCGACCCCTCGCACAGACAGCAGAAGTCTGCCTCCAGCTGAGTTTCTTGGAGCTACGACCGACTCCGAGATCGACCGCCTTCACCAAGGCGGTCGACCCCCCATCGCGATTTTGGAGGAGCTTAACTCCGTTAAGCGAGCCGCTACGTACAGTCGAAGCATGAAAACACGCGCCCAACATTTTTCGCTCGCAATCGCTACAGCCCTTCTTGCTAGCGTCACGTTCGCGGCCTGCGGCGAAGACATGGACGAAGACGGGCAGGAAGAGCTCCGCGTCTTCGAACTCGAAGGCGACGAGTGGGAGGCCGTTGATGGGCCTACGGACCAGATGGTTCTTCGCCAAGCCACCGCTCTGGCGTGCACCTGCACAATCGGTGACGGCCACACGCAGACCGAAGGCATCTACTCCAGCTCGTCCGCCGCCCAGGCAGACTGCAAGACCGATCGGGACAACTGCGGCGGCGGCGAGAGTGCGTCGCTGGAATGCACTCCAGTCAACGCGCCCGGACCCGGCGGCCACCAGATGTGAGTCGGGCGTGGGATCGAACTTGCGGCGTGGGACTGATCCGCCAGCCCGGCCTCAGCGCGTTCACCCCGGGGATTCGGTTCTGGGGGCTGGCCGGGTCAGGATGTAGACGCCGCAACCCACAAAAGCGACGGCCTGGACCATGACCACCGTCGCTGATACGCCAAGCAATAGCCCGGCGACGAACATCGCCACCATGGTCGACACCGCCGCCACCTTCGTACCTCGTCCCACCGCGCCGTCCTCGGACCACTGACGCAGACCAGATCCGAACAACCGATGGTTCATCATCCAGGCGTGCATTCGCGGTGAGGACCTCCCGAACGCGTAGGCCGCCAGCAGGAGAAAGGGCGTGGTGGGAAGCAACGGAAAGAGGATGCCGACCGAGCCCAAGGCTACACACACACCCCCAAAGCTCGTCCAGATCCACCGCATGCCGAGTTTCTCTCCTACGGTCGATGGCGGGCCTTGGCCAGTGCGACGTCGGGCCGCATTCACGCTGCAACCACCGGCGCTGCGGGTCGTCGTAGGGTTGAGCACAAGCGCGCATGCTGAGTCCTCTGCCCCCAAACCACGCGGCCCCGCGGTTCAGCCTTCCGCTGCGCGCGCTCCTGGTCCTGGTCCTCGGGGCCACCGGCTGTACCCGGACCGGGCAACCGAGGACCGTCCCAGCCGCGGCTCCGACAGCCCCTGCGACAAACCTCGATCCGACCGCCCCTCCGGCCGCCCCGGGCTGCGCGGCGTCTTCGTTCGAACGGACGTCGAGCGGCGTCACGTGGCAGCTCGGCGACCGAAGCATCGAGTTCGCCAGCACCATCGAGTGGCTCGAGGACGAATCCGACTACAACTACCGCCGGCGGACCGTCCATCTGGTCAGCGGCGACGTTGACCTCGCTGCAAGCTGCTACGCCGAGACCGACTGCGACGTCCCAGACGACGCGGACGGCAAGGACCGCTGGTGCCTCGTGTCCCACGGGTTGCAAGGCGAATGGTCCCTGCCCGCACTCCTCGGCGCCGCCAATCCCTGCGAGTCCAGCTTCGAACTCCTCGAGGGACTCGCCCAACACTCCGCAGCGCCAACGTGTTTCCGGGCGGCGCTCGCAACGTACCCCGGTGCCCCCTGGGAAAAGCTTGGAGAGTTGGCCGAGCCTCTTCGAGAGGGGGGCCTCGAAGCGGAGACTCTCGCCGAGCTCGACCGGCTCGCCAAGGAGGCGAACGACGCAGACCACGGTTACAACGACCCTGCCGACAACGCTGCCGCTGCAAGAGCACTGCGAAAGCTGAGTGCGCTGCTCGCCGACCAAGCGCCACAGAAGCCCGTTTGGGAGCTGAGGCTGCTGGTCGACCGAGCGCTCGCACGGGTCGAAGCGCGTTACCCCGCGACGCTCGTGGGCCCCGGCGAGGTCCTGTACGACGCGCGATTCGGAACCGGCGAGGAGCCGCCGGAGATCGTTCCTACCGCCGAGCCTTGGGCCGGCCCGTAGTCCCGTCGTCGGTTTGGAGACCGGACGTAGGGTCTCCGTTTTTAGAAACCTAAGCGCCGCCCTGTGGCCCTGTGGCCCAGCGTTTCTGGCCACCGATTGGAGACCGGACGTAGGGTCTCCGTTTTCAGAAACCTAAGCGCCGCCCTGGGCCCAGTTTGGTTGGTTGGAGACCGGACGTGTTGGAGACCGGACGTAGGGTCTCCGTTTTCAGAAACCTAAGCGCCGCCCTGTGGCCCAGTGGCCCAGCGTTTCTGGCCACCGACGCGGACGCGCTCACGTATTTTCCGGGACAGAACGCCGCGACGGTCGACGGGGGGCGCGATGACCGATGCTCGCAAGGCGGCCAGCGCTGCACGGCGAAAGGCGAACCGTGCCCGAGGCAAGGCGCGAGACTATGAACGAGTTCGGGCCCGAGCGGTCTTGCCGAACACGCGGGTGATGATTACGCGGCGATGTCATGACCGGCGGTTCTTCCTCTCGGCGTTTGGCGACCCACGGAAGGGGCACACGCCCGAACAAACGTCGAACTTCTATGGGTACACGGTGGCCCGCGCGGTGAAGAAGTACGGCGCGTTGTTCCACGGTGGGGTTCAGATGGGGGACCACCACCACAACAACATCACCGACCGGTTGGGGAATCGCCCGGACTACAAGAACTCGGTGCATGGAAATCTAGCCCGGGGGCTGAACGCTCGTTTCGGCCGTTTCGACTCTGTTTGGAGTGGGGGTGGCTCGTGCGACACGGTCACGCCGTCCGACGACGAGACTCTGGAGGATATGGCCTACAGCGACTGCAACCCGCAGCGCGCCGGGTTGGTGAAGTGGGGGCACCTCTGGCCTGGGTTTACGACGTACGGATGGCGCTTTGGGGAGACGCGGCGCTTCAAGCGTCCGGACTGGTACTACGACCCGAAGAAGCCCGATAATCCGGAAGTCATCGAGCTGACGCGGACCCGGCCCGACATCTTTCCCGAGCTGACGGATGACGAGTTGTCCGACAAGCTCTTTGACCGATGTCTCGAGATTGAGCGCGGCGTCCAAGCGGAGATGAAGGCGCAGAACCGCCGGTTCATGGGCGTTCGCAAGCTTGCCAAGACGAAGTGGTGGCGGCGCGCGAAGTCGCCGGAGAAGCGCTTCGGCATTGTGCCAACGGTCGCAGGATCGCGTCCAAGCAAGCGACGCGAAGAGCTGCGGAAGAACGAGGCTTGGCGGCGAGAGTATGCCGAGCAGCGCGACAACCTTCGTCGCGGTTTACCCGCGACGCTTCCGCATGGCGCGTACTTCCTGCCGGTGATCTACAAAGTCCCGGTCAAGCCTCCGTAGGCGGTTCGACATACGGCTGCGGCGGCGTTGCTTCGGGCTTCGCCGCCGTTGTGTATTGGTTCGGATCCCGAACGCGTGCGCTCGCGGGGCAGATCGGGGCCGGCGGAGCCGTTTGGGGAGCCGGCAGGGCTGATCTTGGACGCTCCCGGAGCACTTGGTCGGAGATCGGCCCGTCGGAAAGCGTCCGCGGGTTCGGAGACCCCCCGTCCGGACCTCGATTACAGCGTGCAGCCCATGATGTCGCCGTCGGAAACCTCGGCGATCATGCGGTCGGAGCCCGACTCGAAGAACGCGCCGACTTCGTTGTCGCCGGCGTAGAACTGGACCCAGTCGTAGGTGACACCTTCGACGGTGACGTTGGTGAGGTAGTAGCCGTCGTCGGTGACGTCGAAGAGGTCTTCGTTGGAGAGCTCTTGTCCGGGGAGCAGGAAGGAGAGGTGAAGCGCGGCGGCGATGACCTGGTCGCGCGCAACGCCTTGCAGACCTGCGACGGCGTCGACATCGAGGATGTCCTCGAAGGAGGCGACCTCTTCGTCGAGGAAGTCGCCGGTGTAGTCCTTGCCGAACTCGGGGTTGAGGTCCCAGTCACAGATGGTGGCTTCGCTGCCCTTGGCTTCGCAGCAGGCGGCCTTCACAAACTGGCCGTTGTCGGGGTTGTGGCAGATGCCAGCAACGTTCTCGGTGGAGAGGTCGGGACACTCGGTTTCGGGAGCTTCGAGGTCGACAGCCGCTTCGCAGGCGGCGGGAATGCTGGTAACGCCGAACTCTTCCTCGCTGATGGCCTGCACGCACTCGGCAGCGCAGCAGCTGTTCATCGCGAACTGGCCGGTCGCCTCATTGCGACAACCCATGCGCTCTTCGCCTTGGATGGTGAGCGTCTCCCAGACGGCGCCTTCGCACGAGTCCGCTGCGAGCGAGTTGGCGAGGAAGCAACACAGCGTGTCCTCAAACTGACCGTTGCTGTCGACGCAGCGATCGTTGGAGTTGAAGGTTGCCTCGGGGTCACAGATGTCCGAGCAGCAAGCGCTCGAGACGAAGGCACCGGTCGCGGCATCGCGGCAACGCTGAGCCGAGGCATCGCCTTCGGGAGCGGAGAGGACGACCTGCTCGGTGCAAGAGGTTGCTTCTTCGTAGGCCTCGAAGAGCCCGGCTTCGGCGCAGCACTCGGAGTTCTCGAACCCGCTGTTGTTGAAGCAGGTCGCGGTGACGGAGTTGGTGAGCTGGTCGCCGTCGACGGACTCGTTGGCGTCGCGCCCCACCAGCTCGATGCTGAGCTCGGAGACTGGCGCGCACTCGATCTCCTCGGTGTCGTCAGCCTTGCCGCCCGGGCCACCGTTTTCGTCGTCCGTGGTGGAGTCCGAGGAGCCGCAAGCAGTCATTCCGAGAGCGAGGACGAGCGAGAAGAGTTTGGTCGAGGAGGTCATGATCAGGATCCCAGTCAGGTGGCCGCTTGGGCCGTGTCGGCACCTGGGTTTTAGACCTACACACACCCACGTCGAGTCACAATGTAGTCAATTCTTCTGCGACCTCGATATCCAGTCCTAAACGGCGTTTCCAAATCGTCAAAAAACTTGTGGCCGCGGGATCGATCTGCTGTCGCGTCACATGCGCGGCATTTTATGGGCGAAATCGCTCGAAGATTTGCCGTCGGGAACGCTCAGACGCCCGACTTCGCGCCCTTCATCAGCGTCTCGTAGAGGAAGTCTTGGGGTGTGCCGGCGGCGATGCGTCGGTTCGCCTCCACCAGTTCTTCGTCGATCACCTTGGCGAACGCGGCTTCCGGCTGCGCGCCCGAGAGGAACCGGCCATTGACGAAGAACGCCGGCGTCCCGCGAGCGCCAACCTTCCGTGCAAGGGCGATGTCTTCGTCGATGCGCCGGGCCAGTGTTGCCTTGGCTTGGTCGGCCCGGAACCTCGACATCTCGCACCCCGCCTTCTTCGCCCATCGCTGCAAATCTCCGTCGGTGAGCGACCGGTTGTTCTCGTAGAGCAGGTCGTGCAGCGCCCAAAACTTGCCCTGCTCGTGGGCCGCCTCCGCGGCCAGCGCGGCGGGTCGAGCTCGGTCGTGAAACGCGAGCGGATTGTGCTTCACCACGATACGCAGGTCCGAGCCGTATCGACGCTCGAGTGCGCGGATCGTCGCCTGAGCGCGCTTGCAGAACGGACACTGGAAATCGGTGATCATCACCAACGTGACCTTGGCGTCGGCCGACCCCTTGCTGGCAGAGCGACCGACCGGGACGCGGTAGCGTTCAGCGGGATCGGGTCGACCCGCTTTGATCGCGGGTTCGGCTGGCGCGGGGATGGGAGGCGGGGCGTCGAGCTTGGCGTCGATTCGCGCAAGTGCCGTCTCGAGGGACACGATGCGTTCCTCGAGCGCACGTCGGTCGGTCTCCGCGTTCGTCGCCCGGGTCTCGATGGCCTCGAAGTCCTGCCGGATCGACTGCGCTTCTTTGGTGCTCGCGATGACACCTTCCTCCAAGGTCGCCGTAATCCGCTCGAGCCCATCGACCCGCTCGGGGGTGTCACAGCCCAACAGCAGAAGGAGAGGAATCAGAGTCAGCCGGGCCAACACGGGAGCCACAGTAGCGCGAGGTCGTTTCCGGCTCCGGCGCAAGTTTTGGGAGAAGCGTCGTGCGGATCACCAACCTGGCGACCCGCAAACACACGGTTCTTTCATTTCCTTGACCGCCCCCACCGGCAAGCTATGGTGCGCAAACCCAAGGGGTCCGCATGGACACGCAAGAGCACGAATACGAGCTTGGAACGCTCGAAGAAGACATCCTCGACCGCGACGAGTCGCATGCGCGTCAAAGTGGCAATCGTGGCGACGAGCGCCGCTGGATGATTCTCGGCGGCGCCGGAACCATCGCCCTGCTGACCGCGATTGTTGCAGCCGTTTCGCTGGGCGGCACGACCGAGCCCCACAAGCTGTCGGGCACCCTGCCTGGACCGGTCCGCGACCTCTCCGCCCTGTCCGCCCACCTCCAGAGCGCCGCGACCGTAGAGGTCGCCACACCGGAGGTCTCCCCCAAGCCTCGCATCGCGCGTCACTCGGCCCCGGCCAAGCAACCCACACCGGCAGCCGCCACTGCGGCCCCCACCGCAGCTCCGGTCGCGCCTACGAAGCCGGCCGCGGGCTCGACAATCGATCCCGTCAACCACGCCGCGGTCGCCGATCCCGGCGGCGCCTTCGCCGATCTCCCCGCCGTCTCCGCTGCCGCCGACGAGGCTGCCGACGACGACGCGGCCGAATCGCAAGAGGTCGTGCCGACCAACTTTGAGCAAGACGCCGATCCGTTCGCGGAGGACCCTTCCGACGACGCATCGGCAGACGACGAATCCGACGACGACGAATCCGTCGACGACGAGACCGACGACGAGGCCGCGGATGAAGTCGTCGAAGAGGATGCTGGCGAGATGGACGCCGCCGCCGAAGCACCTGCTC
>CAJXVA010000362.1 GCA_913061055.1 uncultured Pseudomonadota bacterium | reverse complement strand
AGAGGTCTCGTGGGCTCGGAGATGTGTATAAGAGACACGCCCGAGCCCGAGCCCGTCGTCGAGGCGCCCCCGGCCCTGCCACCCCCCGCGGTGAAGAAGCCGCGCGAGGCCCCTCGCGCGCTCACCACCGTTGCCGGCGTCCCCGAGGACGAGGTGGCGTTCATCGGCAAAGGCCGCGTCAAGTTCTACCCGGGGATTCAAGTCCGCAACCAGATCGGCTGGGTCGACGAGTTCACCATCGATCGCAATGGCGAGAAATACGACGAGGGCGGCTTTTCCACCGGACGAATCCGCTGGAACCCCAAGCTCGAGATCCGCAAGAAGTTCCGCCTCGTCGGAACGCTCGACCTGGCCAACGGACGATGGGCCCCCTCGGGCAGCGAAGATCCCGTCATCGACGAGATCATCAACCGCGGTCACCCTCCGGACCGCACCGAGCTGACGATCGTCGACCCGCGGGAACTCTACTTCGAAGCCCGACTCCCCTTCGGCCTGATCCGGCTGGGTCAGCAGTCCTTCACGTGGGGTCAGGGCATGCTCGCCAACGACGGCAACAACCTCGACCGCTTCGGAGACATGAAGTTCGGCGATGACGGGCCGGGCGACATCTACGAACGCCTGCTGTTCGTCACCAAGCCGTTCGCGTACCGAGCCGGCAAGATCAAACACCTGGCCATCGGCTTCGGTGGGGACATCGTCTTCCGAGACGAGCGCTCCGTCCTGACCGAGGGTGACCTCACCGGGCAGGCGCTGGTCATCGTCCGCTACCAACCGGAGAAGACGCCGCACAACTGGGTCGGTGGCTACGCGGTCTACCGCAACCAAACCACGGCCAACGACGGCGACCTCTACGCCAACGACAACGACCTCGAGGTCGGCGCGTACAACATCGCCGGCCAGGGCACCAAGTGGCTGCGCGACGACATGCAGCTGATCGGCGCGTTCGAGAGCACGTTCATCGCCGGGCGCACCACCGTTGCACGCGACGAAAACGGGACCCACAAGATTCGGCAGGGTGGCGCCGTCGCACGGGGCTTCTTCGGCAACCACGACACGTGGCTGCTCGGGGCCGACCTCGGATACGCCAGCGGCGATCCCAACCCGACCGACCGCCAGATCAACAACTTCACCTTCGATGCCGGTCACACGGTGGGTCTGGTCCTGTTCAAGCAGGTCCAGGGCTGGCGAAGCGCTCGCAGCGAGATGCTTGCGACCGATGGTGAACTCACCGGCGTACCGCTCAACGGCACCCAGTTCATCCCCACCCGCGGCGGGGTGAGCAACGCCTTGTACGCGCATCCCAAGTTCCGCTACTCCCTGTGGGAGAGGCTCGAGATCTGGGGCGGCCCGTTGTTCGCCGCCGCACCGGTCCCGGTCGTGGATCCGTTCGTCACCCGACTCGAGGGTGGTACGCCCACCAACTCCGTCGCTGGCGACGGCGAGAAGCGCTACTACGGCACCGAGCTCGACCTCGGCGTCCGCGCCCGCTTCGACATCAACAAGTTCTGGTTGCAAGCCGGCCTTCAGGGCGGACTCTTGCTGCCAGGCCGCGGTGTGGCGAACGACGTCGGAAACACGGACGGCCCGGTGGGCGCGGTCTGGTTCCGCACCGAGATCCGCTACTAGGCCCCGGGACTTGTACATCGGCCTCCTCGGCCCCGCGTTCGCTCACGCACCGGCGAGAACCCCGCCCTGACGCGCGCCCCCCAAACCGCGGTATAAGCGCAGCTCGTCATGCGTAGCAGGAAACCGATGCGTTCGTGGGTGTGGGGACTGTCGCTGGTGGCTCTCGCCGGCTGTAGTCCTGCCGAAGGTCTTCTGCTGGCACAGGACGCGGACGTGACCGTGAAGTTCGACTTCGACGCCCGTCCGCTGCCCGAGATTCCGCTGCCCAACGACATCGCGACGCGGCCCGACGATCACTCGCGGACCGGCAGGCGCGTCAACGCTTCGATGATCGCTCCCAGCGTCATGGAGCAGCGGACCCGTCGGCTGATCGACGAACTCGACGGATGGGGTCTGTACCAGGCGATCTCGATTCCGTTCACGGCGCCCATCGACCCCATGTCGATCCTCAACCGCCATGACGACGCGGACTACGACTCGAGCGACGACGCCATCTACTTGATCAACATCGATCGTGACTCGGACGAGTTCGGCGAGGTGATGCACCTCGACTTCGGCCAGGGCAACTACCCGGTCACGCTCGAGCGCAACGACCGGTACGGGACCAACGACCCGCGCGGCAGTTCGCTGTCGTTGATGTTCGAGGAGACCGACGAGGACCTCAACGGCAACGGCAAGCTCGACCCGGGCGAGGACGCCAACCACAACGGCGTGCTCGATGCCGGCGAGGACGCCAACGGCAACGGTGTGCTCGACCTTCCGGAGGACACCGACGCGGACGGCATTCTCGACAAGCCGAACTACCTCCCCGGCCGCAACCCGTCCGCCGACGACTTGGCCGGACGTGCGGACGCCCTCATGAGCTTCTACGAGCGCGAGACGAACACCGTCATCGCCAAGCCCATGATGCCGCTGCGCGAGCAGACCACCTACGCGATCGTCGTGACCCGTCGGGTTCGAGACGAAGACGGAGAGCCCGTCGGCTCGCCCTTCAACTACGTCAACCACGCCGGCCAAACCCAAGCGCTCGAGCCCCTGCTCGAAGTCTTGCCGGAGGGCCTCAGCGAGTCTGACATCGCCTTCGCATTCCCCTACACCACGATGTCGGCTGCCGACGATTGGGTCGCGGTTCGTGACGGTCTGTACGGCCACGGGGTCCAGTCCCACATCGCCGACGAGTTCGCCCCCGAGCTCGCGCAGCTCTTCAAGCTCAAGGAGACCGAGCCGGGCACTCGCTTCGCCGGGCGCACCCCCTACGTGATGCACCACGAGGACTGGGTCGGCGTGCTGACGCTGGCTGGCACCGCGCTGCTCGACCTCGAGCTCGGATCGCAGCAGGCCACCTCGATGCTCGACGGCCACGCCTACGTCGACTTCCACGCGATGGGCACGTACCAGTCGCCGCAGTTGTTCGATCGATTCGACGAGGACGGCAAGCCGCTCAACCTCGACCTCCAGTCCTGGCCGCACGATCTCGACCGCACCCCGGTCGGCGCCCGCGCTGAGGAGGTCCCGTTCTGGGCGGTGCTACCTCGCAAGGAAGTCTCCGTTCGTGGTGAGGGCAAGATGGCTCCGATCGTCCTGCTCGGGCACGGCTACGGCAGCAACCGAGTCGGCGAGATGATCGGCTTCTCGGGCTTCTTGTCGATGTTCGGCATGGCCACGATCTCGACCGACAACGTCAGCCACGGGCTGGGGCTCAACCCGGAGGAGGGCGACCTCTTGCGCGGGTTCCTCGACACCGCGGGTCTGGGACCCAGCGCAGAGGCGCTCGAGTTCGTGCGGGGCGGGTTCGTCGAAGAGAACGGCATGATGCGCCGCTTCCAGGACCTCGACCGCGACGGCATCGTCGACAGCGGGGTCGACTTTTGGACCTCCTACCTCTTCCACACCCGCGACATGATGCGGCAGTCCTCCCTGGACTACATGCAGCTGATCCGCACCATCCGGACCTGGGACGGCACCAAGAAGTGGTCTTGGGACGTCAACGGCAACGGACAGGAAGACGACCTCGCCGGCGACTTCGACGGAGACGGCATCGTCGACATCGGCAGCGAGTCCCCGATCTACATGCTGGGCGCCTCGCTCGGCGGCATCATGGCCACGACGCTCGGTGCGGTCGAGCCCGAGATCGAAGCCATCGTCCCCATCGCCGGCGGCGCTCGCCTGGCGGACGTCGGCGCCCGCTCGATGCAGGGCGGCGTCCCCCAAGCGGTCATGATGCGCGTCATCGGGCCGACGTTTCAGATCACGCTCGCGGACGACGGCTCGGCGCAGATCTTCACGCAGTTCACCGAGCTCAACAACCTCATCGACGTCCCGATCCGGCGACTCATCCCGCCGTCGGCCGTCGACGCCGAGGGCCGGCCCGGCTCCGATCCCGGCTTGCAGCCTGGCGACACGATGGTCGTCACCAACATGGTCAACGACGAGGTCGCCTGTGCCTACATCCTGCCCGACGCGGACGAAAACGGCGTCGCAGGCCGGGCTCGCATCTCCCTGCCCAGCGACCTCGGGGACGGCGTTGAGATCGCGCTGTACCGAGGACCGGTGCTCGAAACCGGCAGCGAAGAGTGTGAGCTGATCGAAGACCCAGGCGAGCCTCTGATGGTCATCGACCAGATGCAGACACCCATCCGCGAGGATGGAACCCCCTACACCGTCGAGGGCATTCCGGTACCCGGCGGCGACCTGGTCGCGCTGGCCGAAGGTCTGGGACTCGAGCGCAACCGTCCGGCGCTGCGTCGCTTCATGGACTTGGGCCAGATGGTCCTCGACCCGACCGACCCTGGTGTGGTCAGTCGCTACCTCTCCCGCGACTCGCTCGTCTACCCGGGAACCGGCGACGAAACCGGTGCCCGCTACCTCATCGTCACCACGACCGGCGACATGAGCGTCCCGGCCCACTCCGGGGTCACCGTCGCTCGCGCTGCGGGGGCGGTCAACTACCTCGACCCCGACCCTCGGTGGGGCATGCCGCCCAACCAGGTCCTGCTCGACAGCTACAGCGCCGAAGCGGTCAACATCTTCCGTCGCCACGTCTATACCAACCCGCCCGAGAGCGAAGAAGATCGCTCGCTGCTCGGTTTGGATGCATCGCTCGGCGTGCACGTCGACGTCGAGTCCTTCAGTGAAGGCGACGACATCTGGGGCGACAACATCCCGCGCCTCGACGAGCCGCTGCACTTGGTCAGCACCAAAGACGCGTACGGCAACGACACGGGTGGGTACTCGGGCGCGGTCTTCCCCTACGCCATTCCGGAAGGCCAGCACGGGTTCGCACTACCCGGTCAGATGAGCGACTGGGCGTTGGAGCTATGCGACCCAGACGTCGAAGACTCGTGCGCGAGCGGGGACGTGATCGGCGAGACCTACGATGTTGGCTGGGCCATGTTCCACATGCTGGGCACGTTCATGCTCCAGCCGGACACCAACCCGCTTCAGTCGCGGTGCTGGACCAAAGAGGCCTGCAACGACCTGCCTGAGACGCCCGAGGCCCGCGAGCCCGCCGACCTTCCGTAGCGGCTCAATTCAGAGCGAAGCAGGCACAGGCTTGGCCGACGTGCAGGCCCACTCGCCGAAGAACCACAGCGTGCGTCGGCATGTGACCTCGACCGGGCCTACGGTTGTCTTCCAATCGTAGTACCGGCCCAAGACGTCCGAACGAATCTCCTTCGGTCGGTCGGACTTGAGCACGCACTGCGAGTCAACATCGCAGACCACGGCCTTGGCGAGCGACTCGGTGGCGTTCGGGTCGGACGTGTTCTGGTAGCCCTGGTAGGCCAGCAATAAGCAGACCGCGAGCACGACGTAGCCGAACAGCCCCTTGACCGTGTCCATCTGCAGGGATCGTTGCACGCCGCGCAGGTGCGGTCAAAACGAGGTAGCGTGCCCGCATGCGTACCCATCGCGCGTTCAAGGTCCTGGTCACCGGGTCTGCGAGCGGGATCGGCCTCGCACTCACGGATCGGCTGGCCAAAGCGGGAGCCTCGGTTTTTGCGACGGATGCCGACGGCGAGGCCCTCCGCGAGGCAGCAAAGGAGCGCAGCTGGCCGGATGACCGCGTCCACACCGCAGCCCTCGATGTTCGGGAAGACGCGCGATGGACGGCGGCGGTAGGCGCAGCGGTGGGTGCCATGGACGGCCTCGACACGCTCATCAACGTTGCCGGCGTCATCCACCCGGCATGGGTTCACGACCTCGACCTCGAAGATGCGGAACAGCAGGTCGCCGTGAACCTGATGGGTGTCGTTCGGGGCATGCGAGCGGTCACGCCCGGGTTCGTGCAACGGCGGCGTGGACACGTGATCAACGTCGCGTCCTTGGCCGCGCTCGCACCCGTGGAGGGCATCGCGGTCTACTCGGCCACCAAGTACGCGGTGCGCGGATTCTCCCTCGCCGCGTCCACCGAGTTGCGCCGCAAGGGGGTCGCGGTGACCGTGATCTGCCCGGACGCTGTCCGCACGCCGATGCTCGACCGACAAGAGTCGTTCGAAGAGGCTGACATGGTCTTCAGCGGTCCTCGGGAACTCACCCCGGACGAAGTGGCGGCGGCGGTGCTCGACGCGATGATCGGCCGTCCGCTCGAGGTGTTCCTCCCGCGGCACCGTGGCTGGATGGCCCGACTCGTCGACGTGTTTCCCGAGTCCGCGAGCACGCTGAGCAACCTGTTCCGGCGCCGCGGTCAGAAGCGGCGCGCCAATCTGCAGGACCGTCGCGGCTGACTCATCCGGCCGCGGAAAGCCAAACGCCACCGATCACGACCAGCATCCCGATGTAGATCCAGTACTTCAGGGGGTGTTCGCTGCGTCGGAGTTGCCCGTCGGGCGCCATCCAGCGACGAACGGGGATCCTCCCGGTGATGAGGCCGTAGCCGGCCAGCCCGAACGGAAGGCACGGGAGCAGCCAGGTGAGCGCGGTGTTGAAGTCCACGGTTCAGCTCCCGGGGAGGAATGAGACCGACTCGGCATCGAGGCGGATGCCTTCTGCCATCAACACTTCGTGCCCCCAACGCTCGAGCCACAGCACGTTGCGGGAGGATCCTCCGTAGACGTAGCTGGCAACGCGGGGTTGCTCCGGCCGCTCGTGTCGCCCAGTGCAGGCCGCACTGGCCTGCCCACGACGCTGCAGCGTGTAGTCGCCGCGGTCACGACGAATGTTACGTGGCGGCTCCCCGCTGAGACCATGGGCTGCGATCGGCTCGAGGACGAACCACTCATCGAGGTGCGCGCCCCCGACGAGCCACCGGCGACGTGAGCCGTCCGCCATGTTGACGACCGTGGTGGTGTGGCTGCCTTCGCGCAGCAGCACGACGCCCTCGGTCAGGTAGTCTCCGTCCGCTCCACCATCGGCCGCTTCGACGACGACGACGTCCCCTTGGCGGAGCGAGGCCAAGCCCAGCTCGCTGCGGGAGGAAGGATCGGAAGAGGCCAGCTGACGGGGCGCAACCGCGCCCGCGCGCCGGCGGGGATTCGCGAGGCGCTCGGCGACCAGCTCCCGAACTCGGCGACTGGAAGGATCGTCGGGTGGAGCGCCAGATGCTGCGGCGAGGGCCAACGGCGGACCGTGTCCCTCGTCGAGCGCGCGACGCCCTTCTCCCCAGTCGCGAAGGCGCCGGGCGGCGAGGACGCCCACCCAGAACGCACCTGCGATCGTCATCGCAGCAAGCAGTGATGCAACGGTCAGCATCGTGGTGTCAGCCTAGCAGCTGACCGCTGGAGCAACCACGCCGCCCCGACACACAGAGGTCACACACCCCTCGAGCCCCGATTGGGCCGCGTCTAGCCCCCCAAGTCGCTCAAGCGGGGCCCGAATCCGTCGATGTCGGAGAGAACGTGCTCGCCGCGTCGGACATTCGCGCCACCTCCCTGTCGGTCGACCCTGCTCCCGACCACGAGGTTGCGCTGATCTACAGCCGCAGCTCGGAGCTCGACGCCAGCCGTTTGGCGGGGTCGCTCCGCGGGCAAGGCCACCAAACCCGGCTCGTGCCCGCCTCCCCCCACGCGTGCGCCGAGGCGCTCCGAGGCGGCGGGGCACCGCTCCTGCTCGTCGCGACCGCGGACGAACTCGACACACCGGTCCTTCGGTCCCGGCTCGCCCGGGAACTCGAGCGCGAGCATTCGTGGCTCGATCGAACCCGCCCCGGATGTGGCCAAGGACTGTTCCGACAGGTCTGCGCACGCATGAACACGCTCCGATGCGAGGAGACCATCGAGGCGCCGTTCGTCCCGCGGCTCGAGGTCGTCCCGCCCGAGGTCGTCGGGATCCCGCCCGCCTCCGCTGCGCAGCCAGCCCGGCCGGTACGAGGATTCCGCGCCCAGCTGCTTGTGTGGCCGCTCCTCGGAGCGGTGACCACTGCGCTCGGGATGGTTGCGTTCCGACCCGCAGCCGAAGAACCGCCGCCCCAGGCCGAGGTCCAAGAGCCTGCCGTCACACACCTCGCAGTGGCGAACGCTGAGACGCCCGAGAAGCCGGCGGACCGCGTCGAGATCAAGCCCGCTCCGCTGCCTCCGCCCCCCTCGACGACCCCGACTCCCACCGCACAAGACCCCGTCGCAATCGCACACGAACGGGTCACGGCAACGGATGGACTTCTCGTCTATGCCGCGCGCGAACGACCTCGCGATTGGTACGCGGCGATGAATCTCTGCCGTGGACGAACCCACGCTGGCGTCCGAGGGTGGTCGACGCCGAGTTCAAAACAGCTCAACGCGCTGGCCAAGGCCCGAGTCCTTCCGGACGGAGCACTCTGGTCCCGCACCCGCGCCCTCAAGACGGACGGCGTCGCATTCGTCGTCCACGGACGGGCAGGAACCGCCCGCGCGACCACCAAGAGCGAGACGCTCGACATGGCGGTCTGCGTCCGCAAGCAGCCCCCTCCACAGTGACGACGGAGCTAGCGCGACACGGCTCCAGTGCAGATGTCCGGGGCCCCGAACGAGTTCGTCTCCACCCCCATCAGGTTCGCCAGCGTCACCAGCAGCAGAAGCCCGCTGCCCCACCTCGGCGGTTCCAACGCGGCACTGCGCGTCCTCGTCGCATCCGTACTCGACCGACTGGAAACACGCGCCGACGCCGGCGAGCCCGACTCCGAACGCGAGCACCGCGGCTGCTCGAGACCCCTTCCCGCCTCCCCATCGTGCCACAGCGTCATGAGCGAAACTGCGTGAGCCAACGCTTGGTTCATCGGAACGTGGTCGAGCCTCCGCTGGTCGCCCTTGCAGGGCCTCCCATGTGCCGCCTTGACGCTCCACACCGGCCGTAGATACAACGCTTTCGCGTCACGGTTGGTCTTTGCCTTTCTGGCGGTCCACAGCCGAGCGGCGCCCCCCTGCAATGGAGCCGACACCCTGGGATCCCGAAGGCGTCACGGTCGTTCTCGACCCCAACGGTCAGCTGGTGGGCACGAGCCCCACGAGCATCGACACGAAGCAGCTTTATAAGCTGTTGGTCGCCGCGCGCTGCCTCGACCTCAAACTCAGCCGCGCGGGTCTACCGATGTGGGCATCGGCCGCGGGCGAAGAAGCCGCGCTGATCTCGACCGCTCTGGTGAGCCAGGAACAGGACTGGATCTACCCCGGCTTCCGCGATGTCGCCGTTGCGTTGGGGCGGGGCCTGGAGATCGAAGCCATCGTGACGGGCCTCTTTCGCTCCGACGGGATCGGGCCCGGACGCATCGCTTCGGCAGAGCACCGGATCGCACCTCCCACCGACGCGCTCGGCATGCACCTCGCGCTTGCGACCGGTCGTGCCCACGCCCAGAAACTCGCCGAACAGCGCGGGGTGACGTTCGGCTTGTTCGGCGAGGGCCTGACCACCACCGGGGCGTTTCACGAGTCCACGATGTTGGCGTCGTCGCTTTCGCTGCCGCTGGTCATGGTCTGCCGAAGCCAACTGTGGCCCGACGGCGCACCCGCCGAGGCCGGAGCCGTGGGGGACAGCGTGGCCGATCGCGCCAAGGCAGCGGGCCTGTGGGTCCGCCGAGTCGATGGCGCCGATGCGCTGGGGACCCATGCCGCGATCGAGGCGGCTGCCGACCGTGCCCGCCAGGGTCGGGGCGCAAGTCTGGTCGAAGTCGTTGTCACCCAGATGCGCCGCGACCCCCCAGCGCACCGCGACCCCGTCGAACGACTCCGGCGCCACCTCGACCAAACCGGAGCCTGGACGCAAACGCTTCAGGACGTCATCGAAGCCGAAGTTCGCGGAAGCCTCGATCGCGCCATCGAATCTGTCACGGAGCCCGCATGAACGTCTTGCAACATCTCGCCACCGTGCTCGCCGATCTGCTCCGCGCCGACGACCGTCGCGTCGTGCTGGGCGAAGACGTGGCCGACGGCACCATGCTGGGGCTGACCCGCGTTGCGGCCGACGACTCCGAGCTGGCCCCCCGCCTGCTCGCCACGCCGTTGTGTCCCACCGTCCTTCCGGCCCACGCCGCTGGGATGGCTGCTGAGGGACTGCGCCCCATCGTCATCTGCCCTGTCTCTTATACACATCTCCGAGCCCACGAGACCTCTCTACATCTCGTA
>CAJXVA010000361.1 GCA_913061055.1 uncultured Pseudomonadota bacterium | reverse complement strand
CTCCCTGTCGCCCGGCCCTTTCGGGCCGTTGGTTGTCCGCCGACGACTTGCCCGCGCCCTCTCCCCGTCGGCCGAGCCGTCGGGGGCCCCTCTCCCTGTCGCCCGGCCCTTTCGGGCCGTTGGTTCTCGGCGGACGACTTGCCCGCGCCCTCTCCCCGTCGGGTGCAGTCTCGGTAGGTTTGGGATGGATTCGTGTCAGCAGCGCCGCGGGGGTGCGTTGGGGGAGGACAGGCGCCTGGTCCGCGCCGGGACTTCCATTGATGCGCAACGAAACGGCCGAATTCGACAAACCACGGACATTCCAGGCTCGACGCCTGTGTGTGAGCACACTACCCGGGCGCGGATTCGCGCTCGTGGGGCTGGCTCTTCTGGCTGTTGGGAGCAGCGGTTGTATCCAGGATACGGACTGCGGGATCTGCGATCCGAACAACCTGATGCTGGAGTCGATCGTCGGCATCAACTACGCCGCCGACAAGGTCCACATCCTGGGCCCGAAGTGCGACGGCGACGATTGTCCCGGGCCCATTTCCCAGGGGTCCTACTTCATCAAGGACATCATCCCCTGCGAGGAGACGGACGAAGCCCAGGCCTCGGCCGACGCGACCGAGTACTGCCGCCTCTCCCCTCTGGTGACGTCCTCCGGGGTGGAGTTCATCTTCAACAACCTGCTCGACCCCACCAGCATCGAGCTGGTTCGCAAGCGCCCGGACAACCCGCAGCTGTTCGAGGTCTACGACTGGAAGCCAGATGTCCTTCAGATTCAGGGTCCGATCACCCGATTCAACGGGGACTACGCCAGAGGCCAAGGGCAAAACGACCCCGACACGATCACCCGGCTGGTGAACCTGTCGTGTATCGACAACATCGCCGCCAGCGGCGGGAGCTTCTCGCACCTCGACTACGAGGACCCCGCGACCAACCCGTGCAACACGGTGAACCCTGCCACGGGCCTGCCGATGAAGCTCTTCGAGTCGGGAACGGTCAAGGCTGCACGCGGCATCACCACCGCAAACAGCAGCAGTTGCACGAGCCCCGAAGAGGGACCGGACACCTGCTGCTCGTACTGCAACTTCATCCTGTCGACGAAGATCGACCGCTACGGGGTGGACGGGTCAAACACACCGCGCAGCCCCAACCCGAACACGACGCAACCCGGTGGAGCCCCCTACGCGGACGCGATCTCCTGCGCAGGCCCCGACGACGCCGGGTCGGTCATCGACCGCTACGCATCTTGCTCGGGGTTCGTGACCTCGGTCGACCGAGGCGACGAGGAGCAGCGCTGGAAGTACGCGTGGTGTCAGCCAGGGACATCCGGGGCCGACTGCCCGTTGGAGGTCCAGACGTTCCGAGTTCCGCTGTTCGACAAGCTTCGAGAGACACACCCCGACCTTCGCCCTTCGGGGATGGAGAACCTGACCTCGAAGTGCTCCCAGACGACCGATTGCGGCACGGTGCACGAGCTTTCCGGAACGGAGTGCATCGGGACCCACGCGGACACAGGCACGGCATGCCTCGCGGAAGCCTACGAAGATGGAAGCTGCGAGAACCCGGTGTGTCGACCTGAGTGGGTCGTCGACTGTGTTCGAGACGAGAGCACGACCGGGGCCGACAACGGCTACTGCGTCGACCGCCGATTCGATGCCGTCGGCGGTGCAGCGTGCTTGGCTGCAACCGCGGCGGTCGAAGACGAGAACACCTACGGCGGGGCCGGACCACAAGGCGCCGGTTTGTCCGACTGCACCGTCGAGGGCGACGGCTGCGCTCAACGTGGGGAGGGGGCCCGCTTGGCCTTCACCGACTGGAACGAGAACCGAAGCCTCACGGCGGAAGAGGCCTGCCAAGGCTCGTTGTACGGACCACTGCGAGCGGGAGAAGACGGTTTCGCCTGCGACCCCTACTACCAGAGCAACCTGGCCCCGCTTCCCCTATTTGAGCGCGACCGCAACCTCCCCGACCAGGCCAGACGGTGCATCTGTCCCGACAGTGGCTCGCTCGAGTTCAACCGCGATGCCCTCGAAGCGGATGGCTGCGAGGAGTCCGTCGAGCGGGGTTGTTACAACCCCGATGGAAGCCTGGTCGAGGACCGAGCCGGCCGATACGCGGTGAAGTTCGCCTCGCCCGAGCCCGGCACGCGAGCGGGCGGCATCATCTATGACCCCACACTCAAGGGCTTCGAGTGGCGCCCAGCGGATGTGGGCGGCGTGCCTCGAGCCGACGTCGAATCCTGCGCAGAAGGAACCCGTCAGCTCGGCGCGCTCAACCGTCACGATGGTTGGCGCGCCCGTGATACCGGCCTCGTGGAGACGTCGGACGATTTCGACACGGCGATGTGCTCCGGGCAGACCTACGACATCGTCTTCAACGAGCCCGGCAACGAGGACAACCCCGCGTACGTCGTGGACAAAGCGGACAACACGCTCGCCGGGAAGTCGGTCTACACCTTCGAGACCGCGCAGTTTCACGTCGTCCCCGAGTCGGGGGCTCCCAGAGACAACCTTCGCATCGGTGCGTGCGTCGACTTCTCGCTCCGTTTCTCCAACAAGTACGACGCCAGCCCGGAGAACCTCGCCAAGCTCCAGCTCTACCGCGTCACGTGTGTTGGAGAGGGCCAAGACCGCGTCTGCGAGCTTGCGGAGCCGAACCCCACGTGCGCGAGCGACACGCCCGATGCCGGTGCGTGCTGCGATATCACCCCGGTCGCCGGCGGTCCCGCGTGTGCAGAGACGAAGGAGGAACTCAAGGCGGAGCGCGACGCAGGAAACGCCTGCATCGCCCCATGCTTGGTGGTCAACGTCGCGAACCAGGACATCGGTCAGGTCGCCGTTCAGGTCGACCCGATCGAGTTTGGCCGCTACCTCCAGAAGAACGAGACGTACCGGATGCTTGCACCGATGGCGGGGACCCTCGAGCAAGCGCTCGATGACCCAGATGTCTACAGCTCGGTCTTCTGGGACGCATGTGGCATGCCGCTGGTGGCTGAGATGGCCGACGCGTACGTCTACGACTTCCGGATCGACGAACCCAAGTGTGTCGAGGACCAAGACCGCGACGGCGTGCCGCTGTCGTGTGACAACGACGGCGACACCCTCTTCAGCCCGAACCAAGACGACCTCGACTTCGACCGTGACGGTTTCGGACTCAACGACCTGTGCCCAGTCATCGCTGGGCCCGCGGACAACACCGCGGACTCCGACCGGGACGGCGTGGGCAACGAGTGTGACTCGTGCCGTGACACGACGACGTTCTACAACTCGAACGCCGCCGCGGCGTCGGTGCCGGACTACCTCCGCATCCGCAACATCCCCGACCAGACGGACACCGACCACGACGGCATCGGCGATGTCTGCGACAACTGCATCGTGACGGCCAACTGCGGGGACTTCGGAGACGACAACCCGCACGAAGTGGGCGACCCGCTGCCCGAGAGCAGCGACCTCTGCCAAACAGCACGCGAGAGCAGCATGGCCGGCGAGGCCTGCGAAGGCGTCACCGTCACCTCGTTTGCGGCCGGCCCGGTCGGCTTCGACGGGCAGGATGACTTCGACCAGGACGGACTGGTCAACATCCTGGACTACTGCCCCAGGCAACCTCTCGCCGAGGAGCCCGTCGCCTGCGAACGCGAGACCGAAGAGATCGACTGCGGCCCGGACCGTCCGTGCTCGCCCGCAGGGTTCTGCAACCACCTCGACAGCGATGGCGACGGCGTTGGAGATCGCTGTGACACCTGCGCCTTCGAGCCCAACCCGACGCAAGCCATGGACGGCGGCTCGCAGGACGATGACCCCGACGGCGACTTCGTGGGCGAAGTCTGCGAGCTCGGGGCGGAGAAAGGTTGCGGGGAGCGAGACAATGCCCGCCCCTTCGGCTTCCACCGTGTCAGAGCAGGCGGGAACTGCTGCACCACGCAGCTGATCGAAGCCGACGCCGCGGCCGCCACCGCGTCGGCCGAAAAGGGTGGGACCCTCGCGGTCGGAGACCTCGTGCTCGCCGGGACCTGCTCCGACGTCGCAGACCTCTCGACCTGCACCCCGCTGACCGGGATCCCCTTCGATGACCAGGGCGGGTTCTTTGACGACGCCGAGGGCAACCCGCTCCTGGACCTCCCGGTGCGAACCCGCGAAAACTGTACAGATGAGCAACAGGAGGCGCTCCAGTGCTTCTCCCTTCCCGCCGGGCTGGAGAACACGCCGGGCGTGCTGACCGCACCCCCTGGATGCGAGGCGGCGCTCGCGGACGCCGAGGTCACGGCGCTCGAGAACCTGATCCGGCCTCTCACCGACCTGGACTTCGCGGACCAGAGCAACCCGCTCGACTCCTTGTGGCAGAACATGTGCTTCCTGCCGCAGGTCGACCAGGACTACGACGGGATCGCCGACGCGTGCGACAAGTGCCGATTCGCCTTCGACCCCTTCGACCGCCCGTATCGCGACCCCAACGGCGTCCTGGACCCAGGCTTTGGCGCTGCCTGCAACGGCGGCCTGAGACCCGACGAGGTCTGCGAGCTTCGCGAGATGGCTGAACCCGGCGAGGACGAGGACCCTGGAGACACCGATGACATGGGGGGATCGACCGGCGGCGGCGACACTGGCGAATGATCTCGCCTGCAGGGCTTCCTCACACTCGGGTCCGGTCGCCTCGCGCGTCCGGGCCCGCCCCGCGTTCCCCAGCGAACTGCCGGTGAGCCACAAAGGGCCCTGATGGCCCGCCCCGCCGCCCTAGGCGCCGAATCTGCAGGTCCTACCTATGGGACCAAAAGGTCTTCCGAAACCGGCGGGTTCTATGTAGGGTACGGCCCGCCTAGGCTATCGGGTAACGGCCAAAAGCACACACGGGCACACGGTTCATGACTACTCATCGTCTTTCGCCAAATCGCAGCGAGCTCCCAGGCTTTCGTCGCCTCGCGTCCACCGCTGCGAGTTCGCTCGCGCTCGCTGGTCTCGCAACGCTCGCGCTGGGCTCCAGCGGCTGCATCCAGGACACGGACTGCGGAATCTGCGACCCGGACAACCTGGTCCTCGAGTCGATCTCGGGCATCAACTACCAGTCCAACAAGGTCCACATCCTCAGCCCCGATTGCACGGGCGACGATTGCCCGGCGGACCTGAGCTCGGGCACGTACTTCATCGAGAAGATCATCAAGTGCGAGGAGACCGAGGAAGCCCAAGAGTCGGCCAACGCTGAGGAGTACTGCAAGCTCTCCCCGCTGGTCACCGCGTTCGGCATCGAGTTCATCTTCAACAACCTGCTCGACCCGACGTCCATCGAGCTCGTTCGCAAGCGACCCGACAACCCGCAGCTGTTCGAGGTCTACGACTGGAAGACCGACGTCCTGCAGGTCCAGGGTCCGATCACGCGATTCAACGGTGACTACGTCCGCGGCGGCCGCGACGAGGCCGACACGATCAGCCGGCTGGTCAACCTGTCGTGCATCGAGAACGTCGCAGCCAACGGCGGCAGCTTCGGCCACGAGTCCTACCAAGACCCGGCGACCAACCCGTGCAACGCCTTCAACCCCTCCAACAACAAGCCCATGAAAATGGACGAGGATGGGACGATCAAGGCTGCACGCGGTATCTGGACCGCGGCCGGCAACAGCTGCTCTTCCCCTGAGGAAGGCCCAGACACCTGCTGCTCGTATTGCGACTACCTGCTCTCCACCAAGATCGATCGCTACGGCGTCGATGAGGCAGGCACGCCGCGCAACGCGAACCCGGGCATCCCCGGATTCGTCGATGCCATCCAGTGTGGCGATGAGACCACCGACGGCAACATCGACAAGTTCGCCGCGTGCTCCGGATTCATCGCCTCCACCGACCGCAGCGACGAGGAGCAGACCTGGCAGTACGCCTGGTGTTCGCCAGGCACCGCAGGCGCTGACTGCCCGCTCGAGGTTCAAGTCTTCAGCCTTCCGCTGTTCGACAAGATTCGGGAAACCCATCCCGACCTCCGCCCGACCGGGATGGAGAACCTCGATGCGAAGTGCTCGACAACTCCAGCGTGCACCGACGTCCATGGGCTGACCGGTACCGAGTGCGTCGGCACCCACTCCGGGACCGGCGCTGCGTGCCTCGCCGACGCCTACGCCGAAGGGGATGCTGACACCTGCGACAACGCCGTCTGTCGGCCGCAGTGGATGGCGACCTGTCGCTTCGACGAAACCACGACCGGCGCCGAGGTTGCGTACTGCCAAGACCGCCGCTTCGGCACAGCAGGCTCCTCAGCGTGCCTGGTGGCAACCGACGACATCGTCGACGGCATCTACGGTGCCCCTGGCGTCGGCGGTGCAGGCCTCACCGACTGTGATGAAGAGGGAGCCGGCTGCGTCCAGCGCCGAGGTGGCACCGAGCTCGCCTTCGCCGACTGGAACGAGAACGGACGCCTGACGGCCGAAGAAGCCTGCCAAGGCGCGCTCTACGGCCCCGCCCAGGCTGGCCAAGATGGCTTCGCTTGCGACCCGTTCTATCAAGGCAACCTGACGCCGAAGCCTCGCTACGAGCGCGACGAAAACCTGCCCGCACCCAGCCGTGGCTGCGTGTGCCCGAGCAATGAGAACCTCGCGGACGGTATCGACGCGGTCGACGACGCCTGTGAAGACGCTGTCCGCAGCGGTTGCTACAACTCCGAAGGCAAGCTCGTCGATGGTCGCGCTGGCGAGTACGCGATCAAGTTCATCTCGCGAGCCGGCGGCATCGTCTACGACCCCGCCATCAAGGGCTTCGACTGGCGCCCGGCCGACGTCGGTGGCGTGCCCCGAGCCGACATCGAGAACTGCGCCGAGAACAACACCGACCGTCTGGTCGCACCGCTCAACCGTCACGACGGCTGGCGCGCTGCTGACACCTTCACCCCGGAGAACTTCGAGGACTTCGACCGCGCCATGTGCTCCGGTCAGGAGTACACGGTCACGTTCAACGAGCCGGGCACGGACAACCCGGCCTACGTCATCGACAAGGCCGACAACACCATGGCCGGCAAGTCGGTCTACAAGTTCGAGACCGCGCAGTTCCACGTGCAGCCGGACTCCGGCTTCCCGACGGACAACCTGCGCATCGGCGCCTGCGACGACTTCTCGCTGCGCTTCTCCAACAAGTACGACGCCAGCCCGGAGAACATGTCCAAGCTGCAGTTGTTCCGCACGACCTGTACGGGCGAGGGCAACGACCGCGAGTGCACCATCACCTCGCCCGACCCCGACTGCGATTCGGCCAACCCACCCCCGGGGGCTTGCTGTGTTCCCTCCCCGGTTGCAGGCGGTCCCGGCTGCTTCGACACCGAGCCGGAGCTCGAGGCCGCGCTGCAGACCAACGCCTGCGCGGCGCCTTGCCTGACCATCGACATCGAGAACCAGTTCATCGGTGAGGTCAGCGTGCAGATCGACCCGATCGAGTTCGGTCAGTACCTCGAGGTGAACGAGGTCTACCGGATGCTCGCCCCCACCGCCGGTACGCTGGCCGAAACCCAAGCAGACCCGGCGCTGTACCAGGCTGTGTTCTGGGACGCCTGCGGCATGCCTCTGGTCGCTGAGGACGCTGAGTCGTACGCGTACGACTTCCGAATCGACACGCCGAAGTGCAAAGAGGACACCGACAACGACGGTATCCCGCTCTCCTGCGACAACGCGGACACCACCTTCAACCCCGACCAAGCCGACATTGACGGCGACGGCGTGGGTGATGCGATCGACCTCTGCCCCGCGGCCGGCGGCGACCCGAACAACACCGCCGACTCCGACAACGATGGCGTGGGCAACGAGTGCGACAGCTGTCGCCAGACGCTCAACCAGTACAACGCCAACGCGATGTCCGCGGCGGTTCCCGACTACATGATGGTCCGGAACATCCCCGACCAAAGCGACTTCGACGAGGACGGAATCGGCGATGTCTGTGACAACTGCGTGGTCACTGCGAACTGCGAGGACTTCGGCCCGGACAACGAGTACGAAGTTGCCGACCCCATCGCCTACGACGACAACGACCTTTGTCAGAGCGACAACGACAGCTCGATGATCGGCGACGCTTGCGAAGGCGAGATGATCAACGCGTTCGCTGGCGGACCGGTCGGCTTCGGTGACCAAGACGACTTCGACCAGGACGGCCTGATCAACTCGCTCGACGGTTGCCCTCGTCAGCCCCTCGCAGAGGAGCCCATCGAGTGCACCACAGACAACGCGGAGACGACATGTGGCGAAGGCCGCCCCTGTTCCCCCGCGGGCATCTGCAACCACCTCGACAGCGACGGCGACGGCGTCGGCAACGCGTGCGACACCTGTGCGTTCCAGCCGAACCCGAGCCAGGCCATGGAAGGTGGCTCGCAAGACGACGACCCCGATGGAGACTTCGTCGGCGAGCTTTGCGAAGTCGGTGCCGACAAAGGCTGTGGCGACCGCAAGAACGCCCGTCCGTTCGGCTTCTACGAAGTCGCCGCGCTGGGCAACTGCTGCACCACGCAGCTCGTCCCCGCAGACGAAGCCGCGGTCACGACCGCAACCGACGCCGGCAAGGTGCTCAGCGTCGGTGACCTGCTCATTGCCGGAACCTGCACGGACCCGGCCGACCTCTCCACGTGCCTGCCGCTCACGGCTCCGCACCCGGAGCTGCCCAACGCTCGCGACGCCGAAGGAAACCTGATCCTGTCGCTTCCGGTCCGGACCCGGGAGAACTGCTCCGACGTCCAGGAAGAGGCGCTGGAGTGCCGCTCGCTTCCGGTCGCGCTCGAGACCCAGCCTGGCATCCTCATCCCGCCCCCGGGCTGCGAGACTGCTCTGGCAGACGCTGAGCTCTCGGCCCTCGAGAACCTCCGGAACCCGCTCACGGATCTCAACTTCGCCGACCAGGACAACGCGCTGGACGCCCTGTGGCAGAACATCTGCTTCCTGCCCCAGGTCGACCAGGACTACGACGGCATCGGCGACCAATGCGACAAGTGCCCGTTCGCCTTCGACCCCACCGACGCCGAGTACGTCGACGCCAACGGCCGCTTGTGGCCCACCGACGGCGCCGCCTGCAACGGTGACTTCCTGCCCGACAACATCTGCGAGCTGCAGGAGATGAACACCGGAGAGACCGGCGACACCGACGACATGGGAGGCTCCTCCGGCGGCGGTGAGGGCGGCAGCACCGGCGGCTGAGCCAAACTGAGGGCTGCTAGAGGCCCCCTACGAGAAGCCCGGACGTGAAAGCGCCCGGGCTTTCTCGTGGTTCTTGCGGTCCCAGCTGGGGACCTGGGCAACCAATGAAAAAGCCCCGCAGTCACCACCGCGGGGCCGTTTCAGCTCAGCGCGAGCGCTATTTCCGACGCTTGTATCGAACCCGGCACGGAAGGCGCGGTCCGACGAGCAGACGCGAGTAGTCGGGTTCGTAGCGCGACTCGACCAGCTCGAAGTCGAAGTTCCGCAGCAGGTGACTCCACACAGCTCGGAGCTGGAGCTGAGCGAACACGATGCCCAAGCAGCGATGCCGGCCACCGCCGAACGCGATCCACGACATCGGGTCCTTCTTGTCCGCGTCGCGCTCGGGGCTCCAGCGCTCGGGGTCGAACTTGTGGGGGTTCGGAAACACCTCGGGAATGCGATGGGCCATCGCGGGCGAGGTCATGATCATCGACCCCTCCTCGATGTGATAGCCGGCATAGTCGAACGCCTTGAGCACTCGGCGCATCATCACGATGATCGGCGGGTACATTCGGAGCGTCTCCTTGATGCACCACTCGAGCTGGGTCATCGACTTGAGATCGTCGAGCGTCAGGTCCGTACGCCCGCCAAGGACCGCGTCCTGCTCCGCCCGCAACTTGCCGATCCACTCTGGGTTCTGGTTGAGCAGGATTCCCGTCCACGCCACGGTCACACCACTGGTGTGGTGACCGGCGAACATGATGGCCAACAGCAGCCCGGTCATTTCGTCCTCGGTCAGCTCGCGCCCGTCCTTGTAGCGGGCGTCCATCAGCGTCTGGAGGAAGTCCTCGGAGGAGTTGTCGTTCTTGGCCCGACGCTCCCGCACGATGTTCGCGATGAGCTCGCCCAGTCGCGCGCGCGCCTCATCCCGTTTCTTGAACGAGGGCACCATCGGCATGTTGGGCGCGAAGAAAGCCAGCAGGCTCAGGCCGCCTTCCATGTCGTAGTAGAGCTTGGCGAACTCGTCGGAGAGCTCGGCGCGAAACTTGGGGC
>CAJXVA010000360.1 GCA_913061055.1 uncultured Pseudomonadota bacterium | reverse complement strand
ACGAGATGTAGAGAGGTCTCGTGGGCTCGGAGATGTGTATAAGAGACAGGGATGTCTCTGACCCCGGCCGAGCTGATGACCCTGCGACCCGGAACCCGAATGGCCAAGGGACACACCGTCATCGCCGGGCTCGGCTTGGGACACCAGCTGATCGAGGTCGCGAAGCGACTGCCCGTCAAGCGCGTGACCGTGGTCGAGCTCGACCGCGAGCTCGCCGACTGGATCATGCCGGTCATCCAGCCCCACATCCGCAAGACGGTCGACGTCATCATCGGTGATGCCTACGAGGTCATTCCCAAACTGACCGCCAACGTTGCCCTGATCGACATCTTCCCTGGCTACGGGGATGGCTTTCGCAGGGTCGAAGAGCTGCGTCGCGCGAGCCCCAAGATCAAGAAGTTCTGGGGTTGGGGCACGTCGGAGATGACGGGCAAGGCTCAGCGCTGAGACGTAGCTAAAACAGGCTGGTCTGCGCCTTCGCCGGAGCACGCTCGGCGGGCCACGGCGACATCGACTCGGTTCCCAAGCGCTCCGCGAGGCGGTCGTGGAATGTCCGCGCGAGGCGAGGCGCGTGAAAGTCGTCGGGGCAGTGTAGGAACACGTAGGGCGATCGACCCTGCGCAAGCCAGGCCACGACCCGGGAGATCCAGGCATCGATCCGCGGCACGGCCATCGCGGGATCCGGTGGAACGATGAGGCGCAACAGTGGGTTCTTGCCCTCGACGACGGTCGGGATCGGCAGGCGGGGTTTCTTCTCTCGGGCCACTCGGAGGGCTTCGTCGATGGGGGCGTCTGCGTAGATCGCCTTGGTATCGAGGACCACCCGCTCGACGTTGTGCTCGACCAGCATCGCGCTCAGACGCTTTTCGGCGGGCGTCTCCGAGAAGAACCCACGGTGACGAACCTCGAGCGAGAATCGGAGGTCCCGCGGGAGGCCCCGCAAGAAGGCGTCAAGGACCGACAGCCGCGGTGGGCCGAAGCTGGGCGGGAGCTGAATCATGAACGGGCCCAGCCGGGGACCCAGCGGCCGCATGCGGTCGAGGAACCGCTCGGTCGCCCCTGCCACCGAGATCAAGCCTCGCTCGTGGGTCACGGTCTTGGGCAGTTTGAAACAGAACCGAAACGTCTGTGGCGTCGCCTCGCCCCAGCGCCGGACGATGTCCTCAGGGGGCGTCGCGTAGAACGTCGTGTTCCCTTCGACGGCGTCGAAGACCTCGGCGTAGCGACGCAGAAAGTCAGACGTCTTCGTCCCCGGGGCCAGCAGCTCGCCGACCCAGTCCTTGCGGCCCCAGATCGGGCAGCCCAGCCACATGCGCGGCTCCACCATGGGCAGTAGCTTCCCATGGCTGCCGTCCGCGATACCATGCCCCATGGCACTGAGCCTTGAGAGTCAGTGGACGATTGTCGCGTGCGGCGTGATGGCACATGCCGATGGGGTCCTTGACGGTGAGGAATGCGACCTCCTGCTTGCCATGGTCGAAGGTGAGGCCGACGCGGAGGAGTACAGCGCGTGGCTCAGCACCATCTCGGACCGCGCGAGGCTCGAGGAGATGCTCGTTCAACTGCCCTCCCCCGCCGACTCGGCCCATCGAGAGATCCTCGAGACCGCGTGGACCGTCGCGGTCGCCGACGGTGAGCGGACCGATGCGGAACGCGAAGCGCTTGATCGCATCGCAACGCAGCTTGGAGTGGAGGGCGTCCAGCTCGAGTTCTGGCGCGAGGCCTGGACCGAAGGTCAGCATGCGCTCGCCGAACTGGTCACCGACGCGGCGTGTGTTGTGTTGGCGGGAGACGCCCCGCTGGACTCCGACGCGCGCAAAGTCATCCGCGAATTCACCCGCTCGGTGCTCACGACCGACGCCCACCGCGAAGAACTCGTGGGTGCGACGGCGATCCCCAAACGGGCGGAGGAGGTCGGACGTCGGCTTCGAGGCATTCCGAAGCGGCGCCGGCAGTGGGTGATCAAGACGTTGGCTGGAGTCCCCGGGCAGACCTCTCGCCGCGAAGACGCGCAGCGACGACTGATGGAACTGGGCGCGAGCGGTGGACTCTCGGCGGAAGTCTTGAGTTCGCTCCTCGCGCGATAGAGCCCGCGCTCCCGGCGCCACTCGGTGGTCGAGAACGCGAAACGCCGCTGTACGCCTGATCCTGGCCTTCACGGGAGGCCGCGTTGCGCGAGGGGTCGGATGTTGTACGACATCACCTACAGCGGGAGAGAACCATGCGTACCCGGAGCGTTCACAGCACAATCACGACCCTCACGATGCTCGCCGCACTCGGGGCGTGCAACGAAGGACCCGAGGGTCGGGCCAACTCGGGCGTCGCCACATCGGCCACGGTCGGCGACACGGCCGAGACGGACACCGACGCCTCACAGACCAACACCGAGAGCGACACCGCCGACGCATCCACCGGTGCAGACACCTTGGAGAGCGACGGCAAGACCGGGGGCTCCTCCGAAACCGGAGATCCTGGCGGGGACGAGACCGCGGGCGGCGAGCAGTGCGAGCAGGCCCAATACTCGTTCACCTTCACCCCCGAGACGCCCAACGTGATGCTCGTGCTCGACAAGTCGCGCAGCATGTCGAACCTGTGGGACCACGATCTCAACGGGGCCACGCCGACGATCTCCCGCTACCACAGCCTGCACAACGTCGTGCGCAATCTGGTCACCGAGTTCTCCGATGACATCAACTTCGGTGCCCAGCTCTTCCCGTCCGCCGACGCGTACCTCGACGAGCCGACCAACGACTTCTCCTGCTTGGTCGAGGGCGACCCTGAAGTGTCCTTGGGACACAACACCGCGGCAAACATCACGGCTGTCATGCCGCCGGCGGAGGACTTCACGTTCTCTGGAGGAACTCCGGCGGTCGCAGGCCTGACCTCGGCCATCGACCACCTCATCGACGAAGCGCCCGTCGACAGCAACCGGGCCATCATCTTCATCACCGATGGCGCCGCGAACTGCAGTCCCGCCGAGCTTCCCGGCGACACACTCTTCGTGTACGACGCCGGCGTTCCCGAGCTGATCGAGCAGACCTACAATGACGAGGGCATTCCGGTCTACGTCGTGGGCATCAACATCCTCGACGAGATGGGCACCAAGCCGGCGGTGAACCCCTTCGAGGCGATCACCGATGCCGCGATGGTCGGCGGCGCCCCTGCCCCCGGCGGCACACCGTTTTACAACGCGTTCAACGAACTCGACCTGCTCGACTCCTTGGAACAGGTTGTCGAAGACATCGAGTGCACCGTGAACTTGGAGGTGGAGCCGCTGCACCCCGACAGCGTGGACGTGTCGGTCGACCTCGAGGGCTACAGCCAGGTCGACGACTGCGAGACCGAAAATGGGTGGACGTATCCCAACGGCGCAGGCCCGTTCAACTCGATCCTGCTGTGCGGGACCGCGTGTGACTCGATCCAAAACGGCGGCATCGTCGACGTCGAGTACCTCTGTCCCGGCTGAGACCCGCTCGCGCGAAGCGAGCGAGTACGTCAGTTCCGAAGTTCGTTCCGGGTTTCCGAGGTGTTCGGAGCAAGAGAGCGAAGCGTCCCGGAGGGATGCGTAGCGGGAAAGACGGAAAGTACCGAACGCAGGCCTGAGCAACCGAGGGGTTCGGAGGGCCCCCACACCCAAAGGGGGGGGCCGCAGAAACCCGGCACGGACTTCAGGCATGAGGCACTAGGCCTGTGGGAACTGCTCGCGAAAGCGGGTGAGTCCCTCTTGCGGGGCGGCGAGGAACAACCGGTCGCCCTTCTCGATGCGAAAATCATCGGGGAACGACACGGTCACGTCTTCGTCCCGCCGGACCGCGACAATCGAACACCCCGTCGACGCCCCGACCTGGGCCTGCAACGGGCTGCGCCCTTCGAGGCCGGTGCTGCCGACCTCGTGCAGCTTGACCCGGGCATCGAGGCTGATCCATGCGTCGCCGAGCATCTTCTGCGCGAGGAGTTCGGCGGCGACCTGTCCCAAGGAGAGCGCAAAGTCGGCCCCCGCGCGGTGGATGCGAGCGACGCTGTTGCTTCGTTGGACCCGGGCGACGATCGGGACGTCCGGGGCACAGTCGCGCACGACCGAAGCTGCGAACAACGTCGTGCTGTCGTCGCTCAGGGCCAAGATGACGCACGCTGCGTCGAGGACGTTGAGCTTGACGAGGGTCTCGCGGTCGAGCACGTCTCCCACTTGTTCGCAGCCGTCCCTGGGGCTCTTGTCGAACACCACCACCGACTCGCCAGCGTCGCGCAGCAGCTCGGCGACCTTGCGCCCGACCTCTCCGGCACCAGCGATGAGGAAGGGTCCGCGTCGCCCGAGCGGTGTGGCGAGTTTTCCCAAGGCTTCGACGGCCTCGGCGCTGCCCACCGCCATCAGAATCGTGCCAGGCCCGATCGGCTCGGTCGGTCGCGCAAACGGACGAAACGCGCCGCCGACCCAGCGTCCGACGATCGTCGCGCCGGTCCTGGTGCGTACCTGGGACCCCGCCAGCGTGGAGCCGGCAAGCGAGCTGCCTTCGGCGACCCGAACTTCGATCGTCCGTAGCAACGCACCGACTCCGCCCAGCCCCTCCATGCGGGGGCGGACCCGGTCGCGCGCGAGCGAGGCCATCGCGGCCGCCAGAATGTGCAGTGGCGTGTAGACCGCGTCCGCCCCGGCCAACATCATCGGCCGCCGGTGAAGCGGATGGTCTGCGAGTGCGAGTAGTTCCCCTTCGTAGCCCAGGTGCCGAGCACTCAGGAGCATCTCCGCGTTTTGCTGGTCCGAGCCGGCCAGCACCACGGCGCGGGCCCGCTCGAACAACGCGACATCGAGTTCGTCCTCTTCGTCGGGGGCGTAGACGATCGTCTGCCCCCGTTCGAAGAGACGACGTGCGACCGCTTCGTCGCGCTCGAGCACGACCGTGGGCACCTCGGCGCGACCAAGCTCCTCCAGCAACGGAAGCACGGCCGGGCCGTACCGAAACACCAAGACGTAGTCGCGCTTCTTCGGCACGGTCCGAGGCAGTCGGGCCTCGAACCGCTCTTCGAAGAACGGCACCACGACCAACGAGAACACCACGAACGTGAGCGCCAAGCCGACGAACTGGGTGACCACGACAAACGCGATCATCAGCGGATGCGTCCAGTGGTTGTCGCGGCCGTACCCGGTGGTGGTGATCGTCTCGGCCGCCCATTGAACGGCATCGGACATCGAGCGCGTCTCCCCCTCGAACTGCCCCATCGCCATGATGTAGGCACCCGCCAACAGAAAGAGCAGTGCCGGCCCTAGCAGGACAAGTGCCAGGATTCGTCGCGTCCGTGACCTGCGCGTCATCGTTGCCGTGCGCCGGTCAGCCGCATGCCGTCGGTATGTGGGGCAACGCGGCGCCGCTGAAGCCGATTCGAAGATCGTATGCGGGCTCGCCCATGATCGAAGAACAGTTGTCGGAAGGACTCACTCCGCCCAGGAGGACCGCCAGCGGAGTCCCCCCCACCGGACAACCCGCGCACTCCCCCTCGGTTTGCAGATCATCGGGGCCAGTCCCGCCGCACGAACCCAAGCACGAACAAAGCGCCTGCGCCTCGGCTTCGACCAGACATCCGTTGAGGGTGCCCCAGACGGCACCTTCCGACGCGTCTGTCGAAACCTCGGCCGTGACCGAGCGGATGGGCACCGCGTCTGGAGTTCCAGCGTCGGGCGTGCAGTTGAACGGCGTCGTGTCGTCGTCTTCGGCGTAGATGTAGACCACCCGGTCGGGCGGAAGCTCCATGGAGTACGAGTTTCCGTCCGCCCCCGAGGCCGCGACGCTGCACTCACCGACAGCCGACGCGGGGCCCCAGCGGGTCTCCCCTTCGACGAAGGACACGGGAATGAGCTCGCTGATGGTGTCAGGTTGGGCACACAAGCCCGACGCCTCAGGGCCGACCCCCGAGCGAATCCCGAGCATCGCTTCCCCCGCCTCCGCGTCCCTCGACGCGGCCTCGAGCAGGATGTTGAGTTTGAGTTGGTCGATGTCCGAGCCCCAGGTGTTCTCCAGGAGCTGGGCCTGAATCACCGTGCCATCCGCATCGCCCACCATCTGGATGTCGACACAGTCGAACCGGTAGGTCACCGGGGTCGGGTCCCCGCCGGCCGAGCCCGTCGATCCGGACCCCGATCCGGTCACCGGTAGCGTCGGGTTCTGCGTGGTGGCGGAGTCGCCGGTGGTCGAGCTGGTGCCAGCGCTTCCCCCGGGAAGCTCCGGCAAGATGTTGGGCTCGTTGCCCTCGCCGTTGGTACACGCGACGGCGCCGAGGACCCAGGCCAAGGACGCGCCTGCCAAGAAGGCTCTGTCGATCATCGTTGCGCGAATCTACCACGCAGCCGGGGCGTGGTAGGTTGCCAGGCGATGATGCGCCGATGGCTGGCCCCGTGGGTCCTTGCGTCTGTTGCTGCCCTCGGCCTTGCCCAGGAGGCACGCGCCGGCGGGTTCGAGGTCCCGGACATGGGAGCACGTGCCCTGGGTCGGGGAGCGGCCAATGTGGTCGGCGTCGAGGACGGCACCGCGATCCACTACAACCCCGGCGCTCTCGCCAAGATGCGCGGGACGACAGTCCTCTACAACCACGGGTTCATGTGGCAGCACACCCAGTTTTCCCGCGCCACACTCAGTGAGCGATGGGGAGACGATGCGGGCACGTCGTTCGACCCCGTCAGCGCGCAAAACAACCTGTTTCCGATCCTGGGCACGCTTGTCGTGACCAGTGATTTCGGCCTCGACAACTGGACCTTCGCGGCCGGCGTCTATGGCCCCAACGGGTTTGGCAAGCAGAAGTACCCAAGCTACGGGCCTCAGGCGTTCATGATGACGGAGCTGGACGTGCTGCTCGCCTACTACACGGTGGGCGCCGCCTGGAAGTGGCGGGACGTGTTCGGCATCGGCGCGGTCGTGCAGTACGCCGACCTCATTCAGCTCAACTACGGCGTGCTCTCGGACTCCGCTGTGACCCCGGGCCTCAGCCCGGTCCCCGACGCCGAAAGCACCCAGCTCGTCACCACCATCGAGCTCAAGGATCGCGCCGCCGCCACCGCGCAACTGGGCGCGTGGTACCGGCCGCACCAGCGGTTGGAGCTGGGCGTCTCGACCCGCTTTGTCCCGGTCTACTTCAAACCCAAAGGCGGGGTTTCGGTCGACAAGGAGACACTCGTGACCGAAGAGATCAAGGTCGGGATGGACCTCACGCTCCCGGTGATCGTTCGCGGCGGCATCCGCTACATCCACGACACCGGCACACGCGAGTGGTTCGACATCGAGCTCGACGCCGTCTACGAGTCATGGTCGATGCTCAAGAGCTTCGACCTGGACGTCAACGGCCAGCTCAACGGCCAAGACCTCCAGGAGCTGAGCATCGCCAAGAACTGGAAGGACACGGTCTCGGTCCGTCTGGGCGGCGACGTCCACCCGCTGCCGCCGTACCTCACCCTGCGTACCGGCGCGTTCTTTGAGACCGCGGCCGCACCGGAGAACTTCTCCAGCATCGACTTCCCGAGTTTCCGTCGGTTTGGTGTCGGGGGTGGGTTCACGGCAGGCGCAAAAGGCATCTACGCGACGGTGGGCTACATGCACGTGTTCCAAGAGGACCGTACGATCAGCGAGGAGTTCGGCAAAGTCTTCGGACAGCGACCGCTGCGTCCGTGTCCCGACAACTGTGATGGGCTCAGTGGTGTGCCGGGCAACGCCGGTACATTCAAGACCGGCTACGACCTGCTCACGATCGGCATCGACATTCGGTTCCGAGAGCTGCTCGCCGATCGTCGGGCCAAGAAAGAGGCAGCGAAGCCTCAGCCCGCGGCAGCTTCACAGCCGGCAAAACACGGCGCATAGCAGGCATCGTCCAGCGGCTCGGCGTCGACGCGGCAGTTCTTCGCGCAGCGGTACGCACAGTTCGCGAACTTCGACCCGCGCCAGCGCGGATGCCCGCGCCGGTACCACTCGTCTTTCATCGCCACCTGCAACTCCGACACGCGAGGGTCCTCAGGGTACGCCCGGACGTACCACGTGCAGTACCCCATCGATTCCACGCACGCGTCCTCGGCCAAGCGTTCCCCAAACCGAGCCCGCAGTTTCGTCTCGTGACGCTGTCGAAACGCATCGAGATCGACGTTGGGCATCAGGTTTCGACCGCTGTCGTCCCGGACCCAGTCATCCCGTCCCTCCAGGAATGCGACGACCGAGTCATTGAAGGTCGGAACCGTCAAGCGTTGCAGTCCGTGAGTCTCGAGCAAGGCCTGCGCCGTCTGTGCGCCGAGCGTTCCCGGGTACCGCTCCACCAGCGCGAGTAAGGCCGCCGTGGAGGGCTGCGGCAACGGAGCCAGCGCCGTGTCCTCTCCGTCTTCGGCTTCCTCGGCGCTCCAGGGATCCCCGATGACCACGGACTCGTAGGTCCGCAGCGCCACCACCTCGCGCCAGGTGTCCAGTTCGGGGTGGTCGGGGTGTACGTCCACCCACGACCTCAGGGCATCGAGATCTCCGTCCTCGTGGTACGCAAACACGGCCTCGTCCAGCTCGGACTGCACGGCCGCGGCTCGGACCTGCGCCGCATCCGCGGTGACGGTCTCGATGTGGGGGGCACAGCCCAGGGTGAGCATCGCGCCCACCGCGAGTACCGACCAGGGTCGAATCGCCTTCGCCATGGTCCCGTCATCGGCCACCAGGGGCCGAGCTTCAGCCGGCTTCGAGGCAGGACCTGCGTTCCGGCCGCGGTGTTACTGTGCGTGCGTTGGACGAGCGCGCCCCACCCGCGGCGGAATCCGACGACCTGCCGGCTTGCCCGTACTGCGCTGGGTCGCATCCGCCTGATCGCTTGAAGTGCCCGGAGACCGACATGGCTCTCCCGCTGCTCGGGCGCGTGTTGTCGGGCAAGTTCCGCTTCGTTCGCAAGCTGGGTAAGGGCGGCATGGCCTCGGTGTGGTTGGCGATCAACACCGCCGTCGATCGTGAGGTGGCGATCAAGGTCATTCGTCCCGAGGTGCTCAAGAACGACGACCTCGTGGCGCGGTTTCGCAGCGAAGCCAAAGCCGCTGGCCGAATCGAGCATCCCCACGTCTGCGAGATCCTCGACTTCGGCGTCGGTCCGATCGGGCCGTACATCGTCATGGAGCGGCTGCAGGGGAAGAACCTCGCCCAGCTGATCCGCGAGCGCGGTTCGCTATCGCCGCAAGAGACCGTCGACATCGTGCAGCAGGCCCTTCTTGGCCTCGAGGCCGCGCACGCCGAAGGCATTGTGCATCGCGATCTCAAGCCGGAGAACGTCTACCTGCACGAGCCCAAGGTCGGGCCGCCGATCGTCAAACTGATGGACTTCGGCGTCGCGAAGTTCACCGACGGCAGCGCCGAGATCACGACCGAACACGGCGCCCTGCTCGGCACCCCCGAGTATATGGCGCCCGAGCAGTTCAAAGGCGCGGACCAGGCCGAAGTCCGCACCGATCTGTGGGCGGTGGGCGCGATCATCTTCCGCGCACTGACGGGAAAGCATGCGTTCAAGGGGGCGACGGTCGCCGCCACGCTGCTGCTGGTCAGCCACGAGGAGCCCGTCCCGATCCGAACGCTCAAGCCCCAGGTGCCGCAGGCGCTGGTGGACGTGGTCGCGCGGTGCCTGGGCAAGGAGCCCGAGGATCGCTATGCGAACGTTGCCGAGCTCCAGGCGGCGCTGGCCGAGGCGCTCGTACTCGACCCCGACGCCGACCTCGACGACGAGGGCCCGACCTCGCCCACGCTACCCAAGCTCGGTGCCGAGCTTTCCAGCCTCCCGGACCTCGTGGAAGCCGTCGGACTCAACCAGGGCCCGGACGCACAGACCCCCGAGCCGGCCCCCACCGACAGCGCCATCGAGCGGCGACCCACCGAGACGTTTCAAGCCTCGGACTCGGCCTCCAGCTCGCGCGGTTTGTGGATCGCCACGGGCCTGAGCGTGCTCGCCTTGCTGACCGCGGTCGCGCTGTGGCCCGCGGACGCTCCGCCCGCGACGGAACCAATCGCAGAGCCGCTCGCCGTCGCGCCGCAGGCATCCGATGCGGCGCCCCGCCCTGCGGTCGACCCCAGTCCATCCGCGCTCGCCCCCGACGTCCCAGCACTCGCCCTACGAGTGGATGTCGGGAGCCCGGAACCCGACGTGGTCATCATCTGTCTCTTATACACATCTCCGAGCCCACGAGACCTCTCTAC
>CAJXVA010000359.1 GCA_913061055.1 uncultured Pseudomonadota bacterium | reverse complement strand
ACGAGATGTAGAGAGGTCTCGTGGGCTCGGAGATGTGTATAAGAGACAGATGCACAGTCGAAGCAGCGGCCACGGCGTGTCCCGACGCAGGGCCCGGATCGGGGGAGGACGCGTGGACGCCAGCGCCTGCAGGTAACCCGCGGGCGTCTTGGCCGACCACGGCAGGCGCCCGGTGATCATTTGGTAGAGCATCACGCCGAACGCGAACAGGTCGGAGCGCACCGAGGCGCCCTGGCCCTCCCACAGCTCGGGGGCCATGTACGCGGGCGAGCCGAAGATCGTCCCGGCCTCGGTACGGACCAGTGCCAGCACCGAGCTCGCGCTTGGGTCGCCTTGCGGCGCGTCCTCGATACCGGCGACGCCGAAGTCCATCACGATCGCACCGCGGTGGGTGAGCATGACGTTGCCCGGCTTGAGGTCGCGGTGAATCACGCCCACTTGGTGTGCGGACTCCAGGCCATCGAGCACCGCCAGCGCGATCCGGCGCAGCGCCTTGAAGTCCATGGGGTCTTCGTCGCCGTCGAGGCGCTCTTGGAGCGTCTGGCCTTGGATGTACTCCATCGTGAAGAACGGAAGTCCCCCCTCTTCCCCGGTGTCGTAGATCCGCACGACGTGCGGGTGGGTGACGGCGTGGGCGAGCGCGACCTCTCGCAGAAACCGCCGGACCGTGTCCCGGTTCCTGGCGAGTTCCGGGTCGAGTGCCTTGAGCGCGACCGACTTGCCCAGCAGCTGGTCTCGGGCGAGCCAGACGTGACCGTTGGCCCCGCGTCCCAGCAGGCGTTCCAGCGCGTACCGGCGACCCATCATCGTGCCGGCCTCCCACACGATGGAGGCGCCGGGCGCATCCTGCTCGTGCGGCCCCTCGTCCATCGAGCGTAGGATATCAGAGGCGCCGGATGGCTCGAACGGCCTCGAACAGGACGCCCAGGCCCAGCAGCAGCAGCCCGATGCCCATGCCGATCAGCAGGGGGTCGGTCATGTGCCAGAGGTTGATCGCCATCGCGACCAGGGTGCTGGTCATCATGCCGACCGCCGGGATGGCCGCAGGCCACGAGGGCCAGCCCTTCTTGCGCAGATAGATCGTGACCACGACCAGAGTCAGGCTGGCGAGCAGCTGGTTGGTCGTGCCGAACAGCTGCCACAGGGCCAAGCCCGCCGGTCTGGCCACCATCACGCCGCCCACCTCGACCTGGACCTCATAGAACGCAAACAAGGCGATGACGCCGCAGGCGATCGCCGAGGCGACGTAGCGGTTTTGGGTGCCGGGGATCTTGAAGGTCGCGCCAATCTCCTCGACGTTGAACCGCAACAGGCGGGTCGCCGAGTCGAGGGTGGTCAGCGCGAACGAGACCACGACCATCGCGATGAGTGCGGCCGCCAGATCGGAGCTGAGCCCGAGGCTGGTGAGGAACGCGGTGGTTCCCTGGATGAACGTGTCGATCTTGCTCGGCAGCGCCTGGACCGAAGCCCAGTCGTGATAGATGCCGTGCCACGCCTCAGACGAGGAGATGCCCGCCGTGCAGGCAAGTGTGGCGAGCAGCCCCAGAAGGCTCTCGCCGATCATCGCCCCGTAGCCGATCGGTTTGGCGTGGGTTTCTTTTTCTAGTTGCGTGGCTGTCGTGCCGGAACTGACGAGTCCGTGAAACCCACTCGCGGCTCCGCAGGCGACGACGATGAACACGAACGGGATGACCGATGGCGCGCCTTCGGGTTGTAGCCGAACCGCCGGCGCGGCGAACTCGTGCCCGCCGACCATCAACCCGATGTATGCGAGGCCCAGACCGAGGTAGAGCAGCAGCCCGTTGAGGAAGTCGCGGGATTGCAGCAGGGCCCACACCGGCATGACCGAGGCCGCGAACGCGTAGGCCAGCAGGACCCAGGTCCAGGTCTCGGGCAGTGGCCACGCGGACTCGGGCAGGCCGATCGTGGGGAACTGCATGCCCAAGCCGATGCCCCCAAGCTCGAGCGCAAATCCGACCACCGCGACCGGCAGCAGCGCGACGCCCTTTTTGTGCATGAGGATTCCGGCGATCAAGGCGATGATCATCAGCAGGCCCGAGGGCAGGACGGCCTGCGGATAGCCCGGCGATCCGGGGGCCAACTCGAGCGCGAAGAGGCGCGAGATGACGTAGACGAACACGCCCATCGCGAGCGCCACACCGAAGAAAATGATGAAGTGGAGCAGCGTGCGGGCGCGTGGGCCGATGACGTCGCGAGAGACTTCGCCGATCGACTTGCCCTCGTGCCGGACGGACACGACGAGCGCGGAGAAGTCGTGCACGCAGCCGACGAACAGCGCACCGAACACCACCCAACACACGGCGGGAAGCCAGCCCCAGATCACCGCAACGGCGGGCCCGAGCATGGGGGCGAGGCCGGTGATCGATGCGAAGTGGTGCCCGAACAGGATCGCCGGTCGCGTGGGGACGTAGTCGATGTCGTCGCGCAGCGCGTGGCTCGGCGTGGTGGCCGACGCGTCGAGGTGGAACACGCGCGTGGCCAGGAACCGTGCGTAGACGCGGTAGCCCACGAAGTAGGCGGCGAAGGCGCAGAGGACGACGACAACGGGAGACACGGCTGCCCGGCTTCTTACACCGACTCGTGGCGCAGGTCACCGTGCGGTGGATGTCGCACCGACTACACTCTGAGGGTGCGTACGTGGCTGTTGGCGGGAATTGTGGGGCTGGCGGGTTGCTTCGTCCAAGTCGAGGAGCCGCCTTCACAAACGGCCGGCGGGGACACCGACGCCGAGCCTGACTCGGGCCCGTGTTCCGACGTCGCGTGCTCGGTGGACGGCTACTGCGAGCAGGGGGAGTGCTTCTGCAACCCCAACTTCGTCGGCAACCCCAACGCACTGTATGGATGCCAGCCCAGCCAGGCGTCCGCGCAGGCCTGCCAGACGACCTGTGGACTCAACGCCTACTGCGATGACGGGGTGGCGTGTGTATGCGCGGACGGCTTCGTGGCCGTGTGCGGAACCGGGGACTGCATGCCGATCGAGCAGGTCTGCGACGGCATCGAAGACTGCGTGAACGAGCGCGATGAGGACCCGGAGGTGTGCGAGGTTGCCGAGGTTCAGCAGTGGACGCTCATCGACGGGTGCGACGACGGCATCGACGTCTCGTGGCGGTTGTGGGCGCGCGATCGCGGGTGGGTGTGGCCGTCCCTGGAAGACGCGTTCGTCAGCGAGGGGCCGGATGTGGTCTCGCGCACTACGATCGAATGTGTGCGAGGCGAAACGATCTGCCTCGGCGCTGCGGCCGGTGATGTGGAGTGGGGCATCGGCGCGTTCGGCAACGGAATGTGCGATGACTGCTGCAAGCCATGCCTGCCGGGAGTGATCGAGTTCGGGACGCTGGCCTGTCCCTGACGGAATCCCCTGGGTCGCGATCGAGGGGATTCACCGGCCTTCACGTTCCTACACATTCCTTCATTGTGGCGACGTGTGGTCGCTCGCGATCGAGGGCCCGTTTCGCGTCTCGCATTCGAGGCCGGGCGGTGGACGGGGTGGGGACCCGGTGGCATAGTCCCGCGGCGTCGCCGTGGGGCGACCCGAGTGCCGAGATGACCGAGATCGCTCAGCTGTTCGAGTCCGCGCTGCGGGAGAACCGGGCCAGCCTGCTGCGCAAGGCTGCAAAGAGCACCATTGCGCGCATGCCCCCGTCCACGACGCTTTCGTCGCTGCTCGAGAGTGATGCCGGCGAGGCGGTTCGGGCGCTGACGCTGATCGAGCTGACCGAGGCGCTGGAAGAAGCTGGCCTCACACCCTCACCCATCGCGGCCAGGTCTGGGTCTGGATCTGGGTCTGGGTCTGGGTCTGGCAGGCGTCGGGTCGTCGACGACGAGAGCGGAAGCGACAGCTCGGACTGGGGCGGCGAGGCTGCCGAAGCCCAGCTGTTCCGCCGGATCATCGATGCCATGTCGGAGGAGCCACTGACGATAGGTCAGCTCTCCAAAGAGGTCGGCATCGCGGTCGACGAGCTTCGCGGCTATCTCGCGTGGATGAAGAAAGCCGGCAAGGTCACCAGCTCCGGCCGAGCTCGCGCGACGCGATACCAAGCCGTCCAAGAGTAGGCGCTTCGCGGTCAGCCCAGCTTCGACCCTCGACCCTCGACCCTCCAGCCTCAATCCTCAATCCTCAATCCTCAGGAGTACGAACCATGGGGGATGATGCACAGACCGGGCTCGAGCTTCGCGAGCTGGTGGCCGACCTCAAGCACGACCTCGCCAAGTACGTCGCATGGCGCAGCGCCAACTATGGCGACGACGCTTGGGAGGGTCCAATGACCGACGACTTCGCCGCGGCGCTGCAGGACGACGTCTTGCGGACCAAGGGAGACCTGAGCGCATGGCAGGTGTGGGATGCCGCCCGGGGGGGTCTCGGGGACCCGCTGCCACACCCCCAGCTGCGTGAAGTTGACGCCGCAGTGGCGTTGCTGCAGACGCACGAAACGGCCCTACGTGGCGGCGGAGAGGCGTTGGCGGCCGTTCGAGCGGAGATCCGAGGGGCCCAGCAGACCATCCGGTCGCAGCTCCGCGATCTGCACCGTACACTCGCCGCAGGGTAGTCGGTGTCGCAGATCCTCATCATCGACGACGAAGACAAGTACTTCGAGCTGTGCCAGCGGTTCATCGAGGGGCACGACTTCCTGCCGCCCGCTCGCAACTACCGTGAGGCCGAGGCCACCCTCGAGGCGTACCGGGGCAAGGTCGACCTCGTCCTGCTCGACGTGCACTTCGACATCCCGGACGAGGAGTTGCTCCCGTACGACAAGACGGAGCTGCTCACCGGCAAGGACCACAAGCGGGCGATCGAACGGCTGCGGCGCGGGCAGGGGCTGCACATCCTCGACCAGCTGCGGCGCGTCGTTCCGGACCTTCCGGTCATCGTGATGACGGCCCGCGACGACCTCCCGATCGAAGCGGACTCCGAGCGCCTGCAAGCCGAGGACTACACCTACCTCCTCGATGACGAGTACCTCGATGCGCGCTCGCTCCGGCTGCAGATCGAGAACATCCTCGCTCAACGGGCCGGACCAGCGGGGGACGAGGACGAACCGTTCTATTGGGGCGAGACGTCCCGGATGCAGGGGCTGCGGCGCCGGCTCTCGATTCTCGCCCGCGGTCAGCTCCCGATCATTCTTCTGGGCTCCACCGGGACCGGCAAGAGTCTGCTCGCTCGCGAGTTCATCCACGCGCGCTCGCATCGCGAAGGTCCGTTTGTTGCGGTCGACCTTTCGACCGTCCCGCACGACTTGATGGGCGCGCATCTGTTCGGCGTGGTCAAGGGCGCGTACACCGGCGCAACGACATCGCGCGAGGGGGTGCTGCAGCACGCGCACGGCGGGACCCTGTTCCTCGACGAGATCGGCAACCTGAGCCTCGAGCTTCAGAAGGCGTTGCTTCAGGTGTTGCAAGAGGGGCGCTACCGTCCGGTCGGCTCGGTCGACGAGCGGGTGGCCGATATCAAGCTCGTCGTCGCGACCAACGAGAACTTGGTCGAGATGGTGCGGCACGGGAAGTTCCGCGAGGACCTCTACATGCGGCTCAACCCGGCCACGGCGATGCGCTTGCCGAGCCTGACCGAACGCAAAGACGACTTCTCCGTGTTGCTCGAGGTGTTCGTGGCGCGGGTCGCCCAAGAGGCCTACAACGCGGACCTGCTGCGGCAGTACGCGGCCCAGAGGGGGATGGCGGTCTCCGAGACCGACGCGGTCCCGGTCTCGGTCAGTCGCAAGGTCCCGGCCAAGGCCGACAGTCGCCGCATTCACTTCGTGTTCCATCCGAGCAGCTACAAGCAGCTGCGGGACTTCGCGTGGCCGGGGAACTTCCGGCAGTTCGAGATGTTCCTCTCCAACCTCATCACGCTCTCGCTCGTCGAGCTCGTGGATCAGGCCGACGTCGTGGAGCCCAGCAACCCGGCCGAAGCGAGCCGGCCCGACGTCATCCCGATCTTGCCTCGCATTGTGCGGGAGCTGATGCGGCCGATGGACATCTCCCGCATCGAGCCCGAGACCGACGGCACTCCGGTTCGCGTGTTGGACGACGGCGGGCACCGGTTGGGCGTGACGCTGCTCGCCGGAGACTCGCTCAACGCCGTCTCGTGCGCCGTTGAGCGACAGTATTTGGAGCTGTTGTTCGAGAAATACGAGGGAGACCTCGCGCGTATGGCTGGGGTGCTGCTCTCGGATCCCACAGCGGGGCGAAAGGTCCAACTGCGCATGAACCAGCTGGGCATCAAGCTTCGGTCGCTCAAACAGCGGCGGCGCGGTCGATGAAACGACTGGGGCTGTTGGCTGCGGCACTCGGGTTGCTCATGGGGGCGCCCGAGGCGAGCGCCGCTCCACCCGCCGGCCCAGACTCTGCCGTTCTCCCGTCGCTCGACGGTGACCTGCCCCCACCTCCGGTCGATGACCCCGACTCCGACACCGGCACCGACGAGCCGCCGGAGCCGACCGAGGAGGAGAAGCTGGCGGCGCGCATGAAGGAGTTCGAGGACCACGTCGGCCGTGGCCAGAGCGCCGTGTCGAAGGAGCGCTACGACGAGGCGATCCGGGAGTACAGCGCCGCCCTGCGAATCCTCCCCGGCGACGCATCGGCGCTGTTGGGGAAGGCGAAAGCGCATCGTGGTCGGACGGCCGAGGGACGGTGTCCCAAGCCCGCCATCCGCAACATGCTGGAGATCGAGCGCAACGATCCAAAGGGCGTCTGGCTCGAGCAGCGCTCGGTGCTGATCGATTGGATGAGCGACTGCGGGGCCCGCTACGCGACCCGGCAGCTTCGGCTCGCTCGACAGCTGGCCGGCGAGGACCCTGGTGCGAGTGGTCGCGATGACGACATTCGGCTGACGCTGGCGAAGCTCGAGTTTGCGTATGGCTCCGACCGAGGGACGCCCGACGAGCTGTCCGAACGGCGAAAGGCCGCGTTGGCGGTGTTGAGCCTGTATCTCGAGGAGTGCAAGGCTCAGAAGCGCAAGCCTGCGGCCGAAGCGTTGCGGTTGATGGCGCAGTGGTACCGCGAAGAGAACGACCTCGAGCGGTCCGCGGAGCTGTATGAGCAACTCGACAGCACCTACGCCGGCAGCGAGTTTGCGAAGGACGCCGGGAAGATTCGCGAAGAGATCGAGTTCGAACTCGAGCTCCGCAAGCTCGACGAAACGCAGGGGTTCAGGCCCTCGGCGGCGGCCGAGGCTGCATACAACGCCGGCGTCGTGGCGCTGCGAAAGGGCAACTACGAGACCGCGGAGCAGCGGCTGAGCGAGGCCATCGACGAGAGCCCCTGGTTCCCGAGCGCCTACTACTCCCGAGGCGTCGCTCGGGCACGGTTGGACAAGCTCATGCCCGCGGTCGACGACATCAACCGCTCGATCCGCATGGACCGCTCGGACTATCGCGCCCACATGACGCTGGGCTTGATCTACAAGAAGGAGTTTGCGGGGGCGGAGGACGATGAGGCGATCAAACATCTCTCGTCCGCGCTGCGGTTGCGGCCCGACCTCACCCGCCTGCACCTGCTGCTGGGGGAACTCTACGCGCGCACCGACCGGGAGAAGGCTCGGGAGCACTACCAGCGCTTCATTCAGCTGACCGAGTTGGACGATCCCGAGGCCCGGAAGGCTCGCAAAGCACTCGAAGACCTCGAGCGTGAAATTCGCAAGGAAGACCCGCTTCCGATGCCGCCACCGGCCGAGGAGAGCCTTCGCTTTCTCGACCCCGGTGTGCAGCGGGTCATCAACGAAGCGTACCTACGCGGGACCGAGCATCAGGATTGGCAGATGGCCGAGAAGATCCTCGCCGAAGCCCGCGAGAGCTTCCCGGATGAGCCCGTCATTCTCAACGAGCTGGCGCGGGTGGTCTATCACCAGGAACGCTACGGCGACGCGCGAGCCTACTGGGAGCAAAGCCTGCAGGAGCTGGAGAACCAGGTCGAGGTGCACGAACGGCTCGGGTTGCTGTTGCGCGAGGACTTGGCCGACGAGGCCATCCCGCACCTTCGTCGCGCCGCGGACCTCGGATCTTTGACCGCTCGATTCTCGTTGGCCGAGCTGCTGTGGGAGCAGACCAAACCCCTCGAGGCTCGGGAGCAGATCGAGCGCTATTTGGCCGAGGGCAGCGACTACGACTTGTACTGGGACCGCGCCCAGGACCTGCACGGCGAGATCGAGAGCCGCTTCTTTCAGGCTTATCTGGCCCTCGCGTTGCTCTTGACGCTGATGATCGCGTTCCCTGCGTGGCGGGTGTACCGACACTATCGGGGCGCGTCCTTGGAGCAGCTGCTCGAGCGGGCCCCGAAGAGCTACCCCGAAGTGGCGCGGGTGCTGTCGCTGATCCGGCACGAGATTCTCAAACACAACACGGCGTTTCTCGCTGACGTGGCTCGAGCGCTCGAGTACTCATCGCCAGACGCCGACGTCCGGGCCGAAGTGTTGGGGCGACGTTTGTTTGGTGAGGCGTTGGCGCGGCGAGGTCGCCCCAAACGCGGACAACCGCTGGAGGGCATCTACGGTCGTTTTCATGGCTACCTCGACGAGCTGGACCAGGTGGCCCGGGCCTACCAGGTGACGCTCAACCTGCATCGCAAGGACTCGACGTTCCGGCCGATGATCGCTGCGTTCGACGACCTCGCACACTGGGGGGCGGCTCTGGGGCGCACACCGATGCTTTCCCCAGCGAAACGCACCGAGCTGGCCAAGACGCTTGGGCGGTGTGGACATGTGCTCGGCCGCAAGGCGTTCGAACGCCTCAGCGGCCTCATTCAGCAGCTTTGCGTGACCACGGTCGACCCGTCGTTGGTCGAGACCTGCTATGCGCAGGTCAAGGGCGAAAAACAGTTCTCGGGCCTCGAGCTCGGGCCGGTCATCGTCGAGGGCGAGGCGGCGCCGGTCCGGATCTTCCGAACCGATCTCGAGGACATCCTCGCCAACGTGATGCGCAACTCCTTGCGCTCGAGCGTCCACTACGCCGAACCGCCGGTCGGGCTCGGCGTCACGCTTCAGATCGAAATCGATGAGATCACCGGTTTGGGGTCCCTGGCGATCCGGATCAAGGACCGCAGTCCCGAGCCCCTGACCAACGAGATGCTTCGGGGTCGATACGTGGAGCGCGGAATGGGGATCACCGTCGACTTGCTCTCGCGTTATGATGGCGCCATCGGAGTCGAATCTGAACCGGGGTGGAGCAAGGCCGTCGTGTTGCGGTTCTTCACCGTCGAGCAGGATGCAATCCCGTTGCCTGAGGCCGCTCAATGAACGCTCCGCCTGTGGACATCGTCGTTGTCGAGGACGGCGACGAGTACATCACCAACCTCACCACCTTCGTCGCGCAGGGTATGCAGTACCGGCAGGCCAAGAGCGGCATGCAGGCGTGCCAACTCATCGCTCAGCGCGCCCCGGCCCTCGTCTATCTCGACATGCGCTTCGATCGAATCCCGGAGGAGGAACTCCTTGGGGACATCGTGCAGCTGACCGCGCGCTTCAACGGTGACGTGGCTCGGGCGCGTCGCTTTCAACAGGACAACCAGGGATTGTTTGTCCTGCGTGCGGTCCGAGACGCCGGGTTCACCGGCGCGGTCATCCTCAGCTACGACTTTTCGGCCGAGGAGCGTCGCTTCGCCGCGCTCAAAGCCCGGGACCCCGCACTTCACTACTGTCCCGACTACGCCGACGCCAACACCATCCGCGCCACGATTCTCGAAGCCGTTGGCCGGGCCTGATACCTTGCGGGCGTGTCCGAAGTCTCCGAACAGCCCTCTGCGTGGCTCGTCGCGATCCGCCAGATGGCGATGCCTGCCGACACCAACGCGCACGGCACCATCTTCGGCGGCCTGATCCTCAGCCTCATCGACCAAGCCGGCGCGATCGCAGCGCAGAGCTCGGGAGCAAGCAAGGTTGTGACCGTGGCGATGGACAAGATCGTGTTCCACGAACCGGTGCACGTCGGCGACCTGATCACCTGCCATGCTCGGGTCATCAAGCGCGGCCGCACCTCCATGACGGTGTGTGTGAAGGTTGAGTCCGAGGCTCCGAGCTCGTTGGCCAAGCAGATCGAGCCCCGCCAGGTGACGCAGGCCGAGGTCATCTACGTGCAGATCGACGACCACGGGCGGCCGCTGCCGCTATAGTGATGAGCGGGACCTCGTGGTCTGGAGCGATTCGCGAAGCGATTCGCGGAAGTGCCGAGTGAATCCGCAGGATTCG
>CAJXVA010000358.1 GCA_913061055.1 uncultured Pseudomonadota bacterium | reverse complement strand
GGCCCAGCGCGAAATACAGCTTGCACATGTGCAAGCTGTATTTCGCGCTGGGCCAGGCGAACGAAGGGAGGGCCTTGGCGACGATCATCCGCGACGAGACACCGCATCCAGGCCCACTCGCATCGCGACTACGAGACGAGGCGGCGGCGCTGCTCGAGTCTCGGCCGTAGCGGGTGTTCCCCTAGCTCGTTTCGGCCAGCTCTCGCGCCCATGCATCGAAGTCGGCCTCGCGCTCGAGGGTCGCGAGGTCGGTGACCGGGGTGCCCTCGAGCGACGCGAGTTCACTTCGCAACCGAGCTCGTGCCCGAGACATTCGGCTGCGAACGGTATGCGGCGAGATGTCTAGAATCTCGGCGAGCTCCGGACCCCGCACGCCGTTCCAGTAGTACAGCTCGAGCAACGTCTGGGCCTCGATCGGGATCCGGCGCAACGCCGCGAGCAGCCGCGCGCGGTCTTCCCCCGCGACCACCGCTGCGGAGGGAGACTCACCCGACTGCGCGACCGAAGACGTCAGGGGATCGAACCCCCGTCGTTTCTTCTTGTAGTGGCTGTAAAGGCGATTTCGGGCGATGCAGAGCAAGTAGGTGCGAAATTCGGTCTCGCCCCGGAACGACCCCTTGAGACAGCCGAGCAGCGTGTCCTGCACGAGGTCGTCCACAGACCCGTCGACCTTCGTCCGAAAGAACCGGAACAAGAGACGCACGTGGCGACGAAAGAGGCTGTTTCCGGCCCCCGCATCCCCGCCTCTCCACGCATCGAGCAGCTCGATGTCGGACGCCTGTGCCTGCTCGTCCCCCACGTGTCCGACCATAACAGCTGACCCGGCCGCCGAGTCTGTTCGTTCAACGACAGTCACCGGTGCGAGGCCTGGGTTGACATCCCCATGGGTGGGAGGAAAGAGTCCCGCCTGCGCGTCGGACGACGCATGCAAGGCTGACATGAAACTTGAAGTGCAATCACGAGCGATGATTCTTGCGACGGCGATCGCGTTGGTCGGATGTGGCGACGACACCTCCCCATCGGACACCGACACGTCGACCGGGTCCACGACCACGGGCGCGACCGACGACCCCACGACACCGGCTACGTCCTCGACGTCGGGCAGCGGGTCCACCACATCGATCGACAGCACGAGCAGCAGCGGCTCCGAGAGCGGCGGCACGGACACCGGCAGCTCCACCGGCAGCAGCAGCTCCGAGAGCGGCGGCGACAGCTCTTCGACGGGGATTGGCGAGACCGTCACGCTCTCGGGCGTCGTCACCGATTTCGGCACCCCCGACCCCCTCGAGGGCATGGATGTGTGCGTGTTTGGGCAGGCCGGCATCCCGTGCGCTACCACCGACGCCACCGGGGCCTACACCCTGATGGGGGTGCCCGTGGCCGAGGGTGCAATCGAGTTCACCGGACCCAGCCGCTTCCCCTCCCTGTTCTGGGGCGAAGGCCCGATGGAGGACCAGGTCCTCAACTACAACTTGCTCTCCACCTTGGCGGCAGCGGTGCTCGCGGTCTCGTTGGGCGAGGAGATCGACGACAGCCTCGGCCACCTGGCGCTTGCGGCCTCCGACGGTGACAGCGCTCTGGTCTCCGGCGTGACCTTCACCATGACCCCGTCCTCGGGCGCGATCGGGTACCTCACGCCCGAAGGCATCGATCCGAAGCTCACCGAGACGACCCAGGTCGGATTCGCCGGCTGGCTCAACGTCGACGTTGGCGAGGTCGAGATCACCGCGAGCCACGCCACGCTGACCTGTGTCCCAGGCCCCGGCGCCCTCGTCGGAGCCACGCCTGATGCGCTCCGTATCGACGTCACCGCCGCGTATCTGGGAAGCACCTTCCCGTTCGTGTGCACCTGATCGGTGTTTCGGCCGCCCGGGGCGCGATCGGGTCGCTCCGGGCAGGGTTCGAGACGAGTGGAGAGACCGCGCTGCTGACAAGCCGCGGGCGCTGCCGAAGTCTCTTCGCCCCGGCGTCACAAGTTTTGGCGGCCGCGTCTACGTCCTCGTAGACCGCCATGACACCGCGCAAGCTCTCCACCCTCCTCGCCCTCTCCCTCCTCGCCGGCTGCACGCCGAACGCTGATGACGAGTTCCCGGCGCCGGATTCCACTCCCCGTGCGGCCGTTCCGCTTGCCGCTCAACAGCTCAAGCTCATGACGTGGAACGTCGCGTTCATGGAGTTCGAGGTTCACTGGGTTCTCCCGGTCCCCGGCGGCATCACAGTGCGTCCGCAGTCCGGGTATTCGGACCTCAGCTATGAGGAACGAGCCGAGGAGATCGCGGACTCGATCCTTCGAGCGGATGCGGATGTGGTCGTGCTCAACGAGGTCTTCTCGGACAAGATCCGCGAGATCCTCGTGGATCGACTGCAGGCCGACTACCCGCACTTCGTCTCAAAGCTGAAGTCCGACGCGGTGGTCGAAGAGTACCTCGGTCCTTTCCCAAATATCGACAAACTGCTGCCTGACGGGGTCTCAGCCTATGCGGCCCCCCCGATCGGCAGTGGGCTGATGCTGTTCTCTCGGGTGCCTTTCCTGGAGCTCGATGCCGGGATCGACCAGACCTGTGGAGCATCGGACTGCCTTGCCGAGGGGGTCAACGATGGTCAACAGCTCAGTGACAGCGAGGTTGCGTTCATGCGCTTCGATGACTGTTCGGGGATCGACTGCATGGCCAGCAAGGGGGTCGGGATCGTCAAACTGGACACCCCGGTGCCCTCGCATGTCGTCTTCACACACATGCAGGCCGATGACGAAAACGCCGATGTTCGAGAAGGACAGCTCTCCACCATCTCGAGTTTGATGATGGATGCGGCGGGGCAGTTTGGCGTCGAGGACCTTCCCCTGTTCCTCTCAGGAGACTTCAACATCAAGGGTGGGAGTGCCGAGTGGGCGGCGCGTTTCAGTCCGACGCAAGTCCAAGGGGACCCCTTCTTCGCGTGCGGGAACGGGCAGCCCTGCGATCTCCAGACCGGCCGCCTCATGACCGATATTTGGGGGTTTGGGACATCTCCAGCGGACCTCGGCCAGACGAGCCAGGGGGGCAGCCGGCTCGACTACATCTTTCACGGGCGGCCCGCCGACCCGCAGTGCATGCAGCACGCGAAGATCCCCTGGGACGCGATGAAGGACGGGGTCCGCTGGTTCTCCGACCACCGCGCGGTGACGGGTGAGTTTGCCACGTCCGCCCAGTGGTGCAGCCCCAACAGGGCCAACCCAGCTGTCAGCGCGCGCCCCAACGTTCTGCAGTTCGGTGAACTCGACTGCGACAACGGCGACACCGACCCGACGAATGACTGCATTCAGGACCTGGTTTACGGCCCCCCACAGGGTGCGATGATCAGCAACCCTGGGAACGTGCAGTGGTACGTGATCGATCAGCCCGGCGCCTACTCGATGGATGTTGAAGCGCTGACCAACGAGGTCGATTTCGCATTCGATGTCTATCGGGAGGACGACCTCTCGCGTCCCTTGGCCCCGTTCAACGAAGGCAACAAACACCCCGAGTTCGGTTGGACCTTCCCGATGACCGATGGCGACTACTACATTCGCGTGTACCCGGTGACGGAGGGCCAACGCAACCGGACGGTCTCCAACGTCCCCTACGAGCTTCGGGTGCACCAGCACCTGTGTCGTGATCCCGCGGACGCATGCCCCGTCTATCCGGCGATGAAGATCCCCGCGCCGTGGCCGGACTCGACGACGAGCACAGAACCGGTTGAAGAGCTGTTCTACCGGTTCAAGACATCCTCGGTCGCCGACGGACGACTCATGCCTCCCACCGAGTCGGTCTTCTTCCCCGAGATCGACTTCATGCTCGAGACGCCGTTCTCAACGGCGGAGTGTTTCGACGAGCCGCAGGTCCAGGTGTACGACGACCCCCAGATCCCGCAGGACCTCAAGAGCAAGCTTCCCTTCGACGGCAAGAAGGTCGACACGGACAAAGACTTCGACGACAACGGGGAATACGACGAGCGGTGGCGGGCCCCCACCCTCGGCGGGGTGGTGAAGGATGAACTGGCGGAGTACTTCGTCCGCATCCCACGGAGTTGTACCGAGGCGATGGACTCTTCGATTCGGTACGAGACCACGCTGACGTACTTCGAACCCGGCCGAATGGTTTGCGATGAGCAGGCCCAAGATTCGGGGGTGGGCGAAGACGACGACATTCGCATCGACTTCACGTTCGACAAGCCCGGCGGCGGCTCCACGCCGGGATGCGAAAGCAGCTGCGACTACTACGGAGAGTACGACGAGGCCTGGCCTTCGGGCCTGCAGCAGCCGGGGCAGGATGAACTCCAGCCCCACGCGGCGCTGCGTGGCTGGTACGTCGATCGCTTCTACCCCAACGTGTTCGAATCGCAAGGCGACGCACAAGACCCCGATCAGCGTCTGAACGTGCAGTTCGCGTCCCCCGATGCTTGGGAGTCACCGGGTCTTCCGCCGCTCTCTCCCGTGGTGCCCGAGCAAGGTGGCGCGTTCGTGTTCGGTGACGACGCGGACTGCAACTCGAACAAGGATCCGATCGGGGACGAGGACTGCGACCCCGACTATTGGTACGACATGAGCTACGCCCGGAACCACCGCGGCGACCAGTACAAGAAGTAGGCCGCGAGGATCGCGGCGTCACGGCCCATCGCGAGGGGCACCATCTCGCTTCTGTGCGGCGGACGAGTTCCGTCATCACGCGAGTCGTGCGACCATCGGCCTACGGGTGGAAGAAGACTCGGATCACAGTGATGCTGGTGCGCGGCGGGCCTACTTCGTGGTCTCCGACGTTCACCTGTGTGACGTCGAGGACCACGAAGACGGTTGGAAGGCATACAAGTCGGCCCGCTTCGTGGTCGATGCGGATCTCGACGACGCCGTCGCCGACTTCTTGGACGACGGACCGCCGAGTCTGGAGCGCGTCGTGGTCCTCAACGGCGACATCATCGACTTCGACCTCGTCACCGCAACACCAGACGATCCTCCGTGGCCGGTATCCGGTGCGGAGCGGCGCCGCGGCATGAACCCGACCGAGGCCAAATCCGCGTGGAAGCTCCAGCGGATCCTCGACGACCACCCCATCTTCATCGGCACCCTCGTCCGCGTGCTGGCAGCGGGTCATCGCGTGGTCTACGTGATGGGCAACCACGACATGGAGTTCCACTTCGATGCCGTCAAGCGGACACTGCTGTCGGCGATCCGTTCACGGGCCGAGGCGGACGGCACCCCAGTCGACCTCGAACGCTTCGGGTTCGAACCGTGGTTCTTCCACGTTCCGGGGGAGATCTACGCGGAACACGGGCAGCAATACGACTACTACACCTCGTTTCGCTGGCTGCTCGCCCCGACGATCCCACACCGCGAAGAACCAACGCTCGCGCTGCCCATGGGGAACCTCTCCAACCGCGAGCTGATGAGCGAGATGGGGTTCTTCAACCCTCACGCCTCGAACTACATCCTGAACGTCTACCGCTACGTCACGCACTGGCTGCGCCACTACGCATTCACGCGCCGAAGCATCGCGGCGCGGTGGTTCTTTGGCAGCATCGCCGTACTGCTTCGATTGATCCGAACCAAGCGCGCGGTGCAGCGCAATCCGCCCGACCACGAGGCCCTGCTCGAGGCGCTGGCGAAGCGGTTGTCCCTTCCTCTGCCCACGATCCAAGCGCTCGACCGACTGCAGACGCAACCGATCACGAACCGCTGGTATCGCGTCGTTCGGGAGTTCTGGATCGACCGCGTGATCGTCACAGCGCTGATGGCCGGGATCTCGGTGGGATTGCTGCTGTCTCCCCTGCCCCTTTGGGTCAAGCTGACGGTGCCCCTCTCCACCTGCCCGCTGCTGTTTCTCATCTACGAGTCGTTCGCCCACGGCGACACGATCTTCAGCGCCGAGCACCGCTCCACTGCGTATGCCCGGGAGATCGCCGGCATCGTCGACACGCGGGTCGTGACGTTTGGACACAGCCACACCCCGCTCACCGCCCCCGTCGCGCCGGGCGTCACGTATGTGAACACGGGCACCTGGGCCCCGATCTGGAAAGAAGGAGGCCATGAACTCTCCCCCGGCCTTCGGAACGTCCTCATCGTGCGGGTCGAGAGCGGCAAAGTCGGCATCGAGCTCACCTCCCGCACGGGCGGCTAGGAGCCTGTCCCTCAGCTCTGAAGTCCGTTCCGGGTGTCGGAGAGCTCAGAGCAAGAGAGCGAAGCGTCCTAGTCCCGCCAGACTCGCCAGTGGATCTTCGCTTCGTACCGCCCGCCGTCGCCGCGGAACTTCATCGTCTGGAGCTTCGAGGCCCAGACGTTGGCTGGTGCCGCACCGTCGCGTCCGTCGTTGAATCCCTCGAAGTACGCATTGGCGTCTGAGTTCAACGTCAGGATGCCCTGGTTGTCGTCGATGTAGTCGTCCGGGTTGTGGAACAGCCAAGCGAAGAAGTCGAGCAAGCCGGCCAGGATATGGGACATCAGCTCGCCGATATAGGCGCCCAGCGGCCCGGTCATCGCTCCGGCGCTGATGAGCGCAACCTTGGCTTCATCGGCAACCATCGCGTACAGGTCGCGGAAGAACGCACCGAAGCCTCCATCGTCGCGCTCGAACATCAGCACCAGCAAGGTCCACGAGCCGGGAAACTCGGCGCCGGCCAAAGGAGCCGCGGCCAGCCTCCGACCGCGCCGCGGGTCCTTCGGATCGAAGCTCTTATGGTTGGCCTTGTAGTAGACCTTCGTCTCGCCCTCGTCGAAGTCGCGACTCACGGTGAACGGTCCATTCTTTCGGGTCGTCCCGTCTGGAGCGACCAAGATCGTGGAGATCATGATCTCGTCCGCGCCCACCTCATCGGTCTCTTCGGTGCAGTGCACCTCGTTGAGATGGAAGCCCACCTTGGTGTAGGGAAGCTTGCTCATGACTTGAGAGGCAGCGCCCGCCGACTTCTTCATCCGGCGCTTGATGACGCGGTTGGCCGCTTTCGCCATCTGGGGTCGCACCGGCGACAGCGTTCGTTTGTGGTCCGCGACCGCCATGTCGGCGAGACTGCCGAACTTGGCTTTGCGCTCTGCGATGGGCGCGGCCAGCAGCTTCGTGGCCTCCGCCTTGGCCGCCGCTCGCTTCGCCTTGGGCATCTTCTTGATGTACCGATGCGTCAATCGAGCGTAGGAGCCCCGCGCAAAGCTGGTGCTCGGCTTGGAGGCGGCTGCGACGGCTGCGTGCTTGACCCGCTCGGCAAGGGCCTCCGCGAACGCCTTCTCCTGCGGGCTCAGGGAAGCGGCCAACGGAGCCAGCGTCGGTGCGGGACCCGTCGCCTGCGCCTGGGGCCGCGAGGGCGATGCATCGGTCGCCTGGGCCTGGGGACGCGCTGGCTGGGCCGTCGGTCGACCCGCCTTGGTCTTGGCCACACCGGCTGTGGGCCGGGCGTGGGCCAGCCCATGCATGCCGCACACGGATCCGAAGACCCCTGCAGCGGTCACCTGCATCATGCGGCGGCGTGGAAGAGACGAGCGGTCGTTGGATTCGTCATGCGTCATGGCGGGCAGAAGGTGGATGCACAACCTTCGGTTTGTGACACCCGCCCCTGTTGATTGCTCCAGAAGAGCCCGCCGGGGGGTTCTCCGGCCAACCGGCACGACCGTCTCCGCCCAGCTCTCTATTGCGCGACGATCGACAGCGCGTCGATTCCACCCGCGCCACCTGCTTTGCGAAAGCAGATCTCGTGGGAGGCGGCGGTTGCCGTGAACTCGACGGTCTCGACGGCCCATGTATCCGTGCCGACGTCCGCTGCGGTGGTCAGCAGGACCTCTTCGTCCAGTCGGACATCCCAGGCTGAACTGGTCGCGCCGCCGTAGCACATGACGACTTCGGTGTAGCTGAGTGACACGAGGTAGGTCTGACCCGGCGTCGTCTCGACAACTTGCCCGATGCCCTCGAACCCGTAACCGCGCCCATACCGTGCGCCGTCGGCTGCGGTCTCGGGGACCGCGCTGGGGCACGCATCGGGCACCGCCTCCAACCCGAGGCCGCCACAGTTGATCCAATCGTCGGGCTCGGTGTTGGGGGCTCCGCCGTCCGCCCATTGCTCGAGCGATGGGTTGAGGAAGAGGTTCACGGCCTCGACCCCTAAGGTCGTCCCGCCCTCAGCGTTTGGACTGACCGAAGGACACGTCGTTCTGGGCGAGGTACTCGAGCTCCTCCGCCGTCGATTCCCGCCCCACGATCGCGTTGCGATGCGGATACCGCCCAAACTGCAGCACGATGTCCGCGTGTGTCCGGGCCGGAGAGAGAAAGTCGGGGTGCCCCTCGCCGCCAGTCTCCTTGATCTGCTTCGACAGCGCCCCGAAAACGTCGAGGCTCCGCTGCGCCATCACCTTGCTCTCCGCGTGCATCAGCGGCATGTACAAGAACGACCGCTCGATGAAACGAAGCTCGCGATCGGTCCCCGCCTCGATGGCCTCGGCGACAAGAGCCTGCGCGCGCTCGTCTCCGGCAAACGCAGCACCGTCGCCTCGGCCGAGACTCCGCGTACACTGATCGAGCAGGAGGACGAGCGCCAGGGTCCCGCGTGCTGTCTGGCACCACTGGGTGAGCTCGCCCGCGAGTGCGCGCTCGACCAGGGCCCCGAAGCGCTCACGGATATCCGCATCAGTCGCGTCGTCGGCCATCCACCACAGCTTCTTCCGGTCGGTTGGAAAGTCGTTGGCGCCCTCCAGCGGCCCGAACCAGAACAAGAGCATGCCCTCGACGGCATCAGACGACTGCAAATCACCGGTCATGCTCTCGTCTATCATGGGGGGCCGTTCGCCCGGAGAGAACACTGCGTTGCGTCGGGACGGTGGTCGGTCGGGATGTAGAGTCGCGTCGGTGCGGCCGAATCGAGTTGACGACGCCCCCAACCAGCGCTAACCAACCCATTCATGGTGATGAGCCAAGCACGCACCCGCCTCGTCGCGGCGCTTCGCGGCCAGCGAAACATGTCGTGGACCCGCTCGGGTTCACGCACACATGCATCGCGTGCTCTTCGGACCGTGTAGACGCCTCATCACCCCGATGGGCGGACACCGCCCGCAAGAGCCACCTGGACCCTCCTGGTGGCTCTTTTCGTTAATCGCTCACGTCTCTTGTTCAGGATTCCGTCATGACCATCGTCGCAATGAAAGTTCTCTCGGTCGCACCCCACCCCGATGCCGATGCCCTGCGTGTGCACCGTTTTGGCCTCTTGGAAGGCGAGCCCGTGGTGGTGGTCGCAAACCTCGAGACCACGTACCAGGTGGGGGACGTCGTTGCCGTGGCGCGGGTTGGAGCGACGTTGAAAGACGGCACCCGGATCCGCAAGGCGCGGCTGCGGGGGGTCGATTCGTTCGGCATGGCTCTGGAAAAGACCGACGCCGCGGTGGGCACCGATCTGTCGGAGCTCTATGGCGCCCCCGCGGCGGAGACCGGAGCCACTTCGACGCCCGTCGTGCGGTGGACCAGCATCGAGCTGCTCCACAGCCTGCGGCGGACGCTGACGGCCACCCATGAAGTGGACGGAACGGAGCTCCCGGTCGTCGACTACCGGGCCAAGGTCAAACTCGACGGCACCAACGCCGCGGTGCATGCACTCGCCGATGGGTTCGCCGCCCAGAGTCGAACGAAGCTCCTCACGCCGGAGGATGACAACTACGGCTTCGCACGCTGGTTGTGCGGTGACGCGGCCGACTGGGCAAAGTCGCTGCACGAGCACCTCGGTCGTGCGGTCATCTTCGGAGAGTGGGCCGGTCAGGGCATCCAGAAGCGAACTGCGGTCGCGAAGCTTCCGCGGCCGATCTTCGCCGTGTTTGCCGTCCAGCTGGGAGACCCGAGCACCCAGACCGCTCGGCTGCTCGCAGATCCGGACCGGCTGCGGGAACTCCTGCCCAAGCACGCCGACGTTCACATCCTGCCCTGGTACGGCGACGTCCTCCGACTCGACTTCGGAGACGCCGAAGCCCTGCGCGCGAGCGCCGAGACCATCAACGCGATGGTCGATGACGTCGAAGGGCGAGACCCCTGGGTCGCGGACGTCTTCGGAACGGAGGGCGTCGGCGAGGGGCTCGTGCTCTACCCAACCGCAGCGCCAGGCCTCGAGTTTGACGCTCGTGGCAGCACCGACCGTGACCGGACCGCCGCCATGATGTTCAAAGCCAAAGGGGAGAAGCTGTCTCTTATACACATCTCCGAGCCCACGAGACCTCTCTACATCTCGT
>CAJXVA010000357.1 GCA_913061055.1 uncultured Pseudomonadota bacterium | reverse complement strand
GCCCCAGTCCCCGCGGACATTGGGCCCACCCGGAGCCCCTGGACCGGCCAGCGTCTCGCCGCCGGACCCGGTCATCTCCCCGGCGGCGGCGTTCGAGCGAGCGCGAGCGTCACGCTCCTGCGACGGCTCCTCCCCGACAACGCTTGGTTGCAGTCGCTCGAACCCGATTCAGTGCTCACCGCAACGCTCGCCCGCCCGGTCGATGGGGCGCTGCACCACCGCATCAGCGGCGTCCTCCGCCAGGGCATGTCTTGGCCCAGCCCGGGAGACCAAGAAGCTCCGTGTCCACCGGTGGGGTCCCTGACCTGCGTCGCGCTTCCGTGGGGAAAGGCGTACGTCCACACGACCGGCCAAGCGCTCACCCTCGACGTCATCACCCACGGCGAGCCCACACCACAAACGATCCAGGACGCCTCGAACACCGTCGCCAGTCCCACCGCGGCCCCCGGGCTGCTCGGTGATGGAGTCGTGCTCTTCGACAACGAGGACCTCGCCGCGGCGCTCGGACAGGACCACATCCCCGCCTTCAACCAAGCATCGGTCGAGCTCACCGGGGACCCCCGGCATCTTCGGGCCCGCATGCGTTGGACACCGCCGGTGCCGTGGTCCCCGGGGACCAGCGATGCTCCCGCGCCCTCCTGGGAGGCGCTGTGCTCCGGCGCCCTCGCCTGCGCCCGCACCGGTCCCTGGCCCAACCTCCACGGGTGGCTTCAGTCGCTCGGACCCGCCGAGCGCCCGCGAGGATCCGGACTCCTGGCGGCATCGATCTACAGCGGCACCTGGCCCCACGAGCTCGCAGCATCGCTCGCAACCCTGCGAGATCAGTCTCCCGAGCTTTCGCGGGGCTTCATCAACATGGGACTCGATGGCCTGGCGGAGGTCGAGTTCGCCGGCGCCCGTCTCGACGAAGGCGACGTCTTCGTGGCGTTCGTCCGCATCTCTGCCACGTGGGTCAACTTCGCCGCCAGCGTGCTGCCCTACCTCGGGCTGACACCCGGGCCCGTTCGGGCAGGCAAGACAGACATCACCTGGGCTCCCCTTCAGCGCGGCGGCATCGCACTCGCCCTCGATGACGGGCCAGAGCCCACGATGGGCTGGATCGCGGTCGCATCGAGCCCCGAGCGATTCGCCTGGCTGCTGGACGCCCCAAGAACTCGCGCCCAAGCCAGTGCACTCACCGCACGGGTCGCCCACATCGAAGACATCGCGGGTGATGTGCCGCCGCGGTGGCGCGCCATGCTCGAGCCCTATGCAGAGCGCAGCGCAACGCTATGGGTCGAGGTCGAACAGGGACAGCTGAGCCTCCGTGTCGACCTCGCAGGTCCTACCCCTTAGCGGCGACGCAGACCTGGCCGCGGGTGAACGGCACCAGCCAATGCGCTCGGTTGCCACACACCTCGTCGATCACCTTGATGTACTGCTCGCGCTGGGAGTCGTGCACCACGAGCACGCCGCCGGGCTCAAGCGCGGCCCAGGCCGTCTCGATGCAGTAGCGCCGGGCTCGACCGTCGACGAGGATGAGATCGGGGTGCTCGACGATCGCGTACGGAGCCGCCACGTACGAGGCCATGATGTCCGGCTCGCGCTCGCAGCGTTCGCTCCACGCGACGTACTCCGGCAGGGTCTTACCCTTGCCGCCTTCCTTGAACATCGCAGGCTCCGGCGCGTGGGAAGCGGGGGGCTCGAACAGGTGCTTCACCCGAGCATCCTTCGAATGCTCCTGCACCTGCTTGTGCCACATCTCGTTGTGCTCGACCGAGATGTACGTCTCGATGAAATCAAACGCCGAGGGGATCAGCAACGTGCTTCCACCGGAGCCGAATTCGACCGCGGTCTTCGGGCGACGCGTCGCATAGATCGCGCACAGCTGCGACTGCTCCTCGAGGCCCATGGCGGGCTCGAGTGCTGGACGAGTGCTAGGAGTCGCGCGAGTGCTTTCGCCTTCGGTCTTCCGGGACAGGAACCCCACCGCCGGAAGCTACCAGAAAACCTACCAGCAGTTCCCGGAGTCGGGCTCGTTGGTGTAGCTGCCGTAGAACCAGTTTCGGCGCCCACCGTTGGACAGCACACCGAGGTGGATCGTCAGCCCGCCGAGGCCCACCGACATGTTGAGCATGGGATCGATGACCGCACCGGGCGCGATCTGGTCGGGCGTGATGATCGGGGCGTTCCAGTACTCCTCGCACAGGAACTTCTGGGCGATCGCGCGGGAAGCCGCCGACGAGAAGTCGAGGTCGACCGCATCCGCGTCGGGGTGGTCTCCCCCAGCGGCACCGCCAACGGCCGCGTTGTAGCAGGGCGGACGCCACCAGTTGCGCATGTAGATCGGCTCCCCGACCAAGCCGCGAAGCTCATCGGTGAACAGCGCCAGCGCAGCGGCGCGCTCCCACTGGTCCCGCTCGGGCAGCAGGATCGTGTAGCCACAGCCGGTGGCCGCAGCCTGGTTGTGCGGCGCACTGATCTCCGCGGCGGTGAAGTGCTGCACACCCACCGCATCGAGGTACATCTGAAAGCTGTCGAGGTCGGGCCCGTAGTCGAACGCGTTGACGGGGTCGCCTCCGAGCATCTGGATCAGATACTCGTGGTCGATCTCGTCGTACAGACCGTCGCCCGGGTCCATCGCGTCGAACTGCTCGGGGATGCAGACGCCCTGGCTTCCGGTCTCGTCGAAGCGTGCCAACACGTCGCAGGCGTAGCCGTCGCGACATGCGGAGTCGGGGAACAACGCGGAGTCGCAACGCGACAGGCAATAGCCGGCATCGTTCAGGCCGACATCCACACCGTTGACGCAGTACGTGACCGGAGCACCGTCTTCGTCGGGGCATGACGTGGCGCAGTCGAGGGAGCATGTGCCGCACGGAAAGCCGTCGTCGGGGAGCAAGCAGGTGCCGCCGGTGTACGAACAGTCGCCGTCGCCACCGCATGGGGAGCCGATCCAGGGCGTCTCCCAGCCCGGCGTGCAGTCCACAGGCTCCTCGCCGTCGGTATCCCCGGTGGGGTCGCCATCGGTCGGATCGCCGTCGGTCGGGTCACCATCGGTCGGATCGCCCACGGTGGGGTCACTGTCGGAGCCGTCCGTGCCACCGGTTCCGCCGCCGGTCTCATCGTCGATCCCGTCGTCCTCGACCGGATCGAACGAGCTGCCCTCGGTGCCTCCCGGCGGCCCGTCCCAGCCCTGGCGCCCCGCCTCGTCTTGAGCACAGCCGCCAAGGGCCATGAGTCCAACTAGAAAAACGACGTTCCGATCCATCGTGCGCATCCCCTCTTTGAGTGTAGGCGGCCTCCCATGGCCTGCGCTACAGGTAATCCCATGTAGGAAGGGCAGAATTAGAGCTTGAAGGTTCCCGGGCTGCGGATCTTGGGGCCTACCGGAGTGTTCCGCTCGAATTAGCGCCTGACACCTCGGGACACGTCCGGCTTGCCATGCGGGTTGGAGGGGCTAGTTTCCCGCCGTGAGCCCCGTCAAGGTCGAGATCTGGTCCGACGTCGCGTGTCCCTGGTGTTGGGTCGGCAAGCGGCACGTTGAAGAGGCTGCCGCCTCGCTCGATCGACCGGTGGAGATCCGGTGGCGGGCGTTCGAGCTCGACTCCAGCGCCCCCAAAGAGCTCGATACCTCCATCGACTATGTCGACCGGCTCGCCCGCAAGTACGGCACCTCCCGAGACGGCGCGCAGCAGATGATCGACCGCATGACCGAGGTCGGGCGTCAGCGAGGCCTCGACTTCCGCTTCGACCGCGCGCGTCCAGGAAACACCTTCGACGCCCACCGGCTGCTGGCCTGGGCCGCCGACTCGGGCAAGCAGACCGCACTGAAGGAGCGATTGTTCGAGGCCTACATGCACGAGGGCAAGTCCGTGGCCGACCACGAGACCCTGGTCCAACTCGCCGAGGACGTGGGACTCGACGCCGAGCGCGCGCAGTCGATCCTCAGTAGCGACGACTTCGCGTCCGAAGCCCGCGCAGACCAGGCGACCGCCGGCCAGCTCGGGGTCACCGGGGTGCCCTTCTTCGTCATCGACGGTCGCATCGGAGTGCAAGGCGCTCAGCCTCCCGAGGTCCTGCTCTCGGCGTTCAAGAAGGCGATCGACGACGCCCCGGCCGAGACATCCGCCGCGGAAGCCGAGAGCTGCGGCACCGACGGCTGCGAGATCTGAGGCGCACTCGCGAGTCAGATCGCGTCCTGTGCGACCAGCCAGTCTCGCACCGGGGCCGCTCTCAAGTCCGCGCCCATCGACCGGAACAGCGCGAGCGATTCGCGGGCCTCTTCGATGGCCTGCGCGGAGTCGTCTTCGAGCAGCAGCTGTGCCAACTCGAACTTCGCTTCGGCGAGCTGGACCTGCGCCCGCCCCTCCTCGAAGCCCGCGATCGCCCGCCGGAGATCATCGAGCGGGCGGACCCCCGCGAGCTTTCGCGCCTTCGCTCTTAGAAACAGCACACCCGCACGGTCGGCGTTGGTCGTCGCCACCCGCAGGATCCCCCACGCCGCCTCAAACTCCGCCTGCGATTCGTCGTGACGCCCCAGGTTTGCAAGCGCGAGTCCTAGATTCGCGTGGGTGTGCGCGAGGATCGGACTCGAGGGATCGAGATGCAGACGTCGCATCTCCAACGCCCGCGCGTGCCCCTCGCGGGCCTTCTCGTAGGCCCCCATCCGCCCGTGCGCAGCCGCGATGTTCTCGACCGCCGTCGCGGTCCGTGGGTGGCCCTTCGGAAGCAGCGTCTCGTAGATCTCGAGCGCGCGCTCATGGTGCTCGAGCGCCTTGTCGTAGTGCGCAAGCTCGAATTCCACGGTGCCCACGTTGATCAGGGTCGAGGCGACCGTGTCGTGGTCGCGACCGAAGGTCTGCTCGAACACCCCCAGTGCGGTCTCGAAGTTCTCGCGCGCAACTTGCAGCTGTCCGAGGGATGACTGGGCGCCAGCCACGGTCGTGAGCGCCGTCGCGGTGTCTGGGTGATGGAGCCCAAGAGATGTGCGAGCGCCCGAGTAGGCCTCTCGGAACAATTCTAGCGCGGTCTCCGACTCGCCCTTCATTTCTTCGATGACGCCCAGCGACATCCGGCACGTTCGCGCGTCCCGTTCGTCACCGTTCTCTTCGTACAGCGACAGTGCGCGTTGGAAGTGGTCCTTCGCCAGGTCGAGCGAACCGCCCGCGTGCTCCAACAACCCCAGGTTGTACTCGAGCGCGGCGCGGAACTTCGTGTTGTCCGCCAGCCGCTCCAACGCAACGCTCGAACGACGGGCCCACGATCGCGCGCGCTCATCCTGCATCAAGTGGCGACCGTGAATCGAGACCAGCCGGACTGCCGCCGCCGCGGCGAGACGGTCTTGCTTGCGCGATTCGGCCTTGAGGTACGCGTGTTCGATGTACTCCGCCCCGCCGACCACGTCCCCGGACGCGACCGTCAGGACACCCACCTCGTACATCGCCTCCGCCTGCGCCGGCTCGAACCCAACCCCATTTGCAGCGATCAGGCCCTGCTTCGCGAGCCGAAGTCCTTCCGCAAACGTACCGGCGGCGTAGTTGGCACGGGCGCGCGAGAGCAGATCCCGAACCTCCGCCACGTCCTCTTGGTCCTGGGCGCTGTTGGGGGTGGGAGGAAGCTCGTGGGCTCGCTTGGGATCGAGGCAATACGATGGAGGGACAAACTGCGTGACCAGCTCGGGGATCCGAAGCAGCACCCGGTCGTCCGCGGCCTCGACGGTCGTCAGCACCGCGTCCAAACGCCCCAGGCGTTCTCGCAAGCAGGTCTGAGCCTGCTCGAGCCCCACAGCGGGGCGCTCTTCGAGATCGCAGACCGCCCTCGCCGACTCGGTCCACTGCTCCACGAAGGTGTCGATCTCGGCCGCAAACCTCTCGCGTCCGCCGGTCGGGTCCCCTTGTGGCCACCGCGCCGCGACTGCGGAGCGAGACTGCCCCCACAGGTTCGAAGCCGCAGCTGGTTGTAGCTCGCACGGCGTTGGATCGCGAGATGCCGACACTCCAACACCAACCGCGACGGCGGCGAGACCGGCCACCGCCCCCCACCGCCACAGCGACCGAGGACTCAGCCAAGCGCGGAGCTCGGTGGCCAGCGAATCCATCCCCGGGTATCGGTGGGTTGGATCGGGACTCGTCGCTCGCATGAGAATCGCCCCAAGGTCCCGCGCGACGCCGTGCGCCTTGAGCCATGCAGCCGACACCCCCACCAACTTCTCGCCGACGAGCGTCCCTCTCCCCTTTCGAGAGAACGGAATCTCCCCGGCGAGCGCTTCGATCAGCCCCAACGCAAAAGAGTACTGGTCGGCAGCCGCGTCGAGGTCTCCGCCTTCGTGGGCCTCGGGAGCCATGTAGAGTTTGGTCCCGACCACGAGCCGATGGGCCCCCGATTCCAGCACGGGGCGCTCGGTCTGGGTCGTCGTTCGGGTCCGCCTCGACGTGTGCCGGGAGAGCCCGAAGTCCAACACTTTGACCTGGCCGTCGTGGGTCACGAACACGTTCGCCGGCTTCACATCGCAATGGACGATGCCGTGCTGATGCGCCGCCGCCAAGCCGTCGGCAGCCTGAAGGAACACCTCCACGATCTCCCGGGGCTCTCGCGTCTCGTGGCGAAGCCACCGGTTCAGGGGCTGGCCGTCGAGCAACTCCATCACGATGAAGACGTCCGCACCGTACGCAGAGGCATCCCCGTCGATGCGCCCCACGTCAAAGATGCGAACGACGTGTGGATGCTGAAGCTGCGCGGTCATCCGCGCCTCGTGGATCAGCGCGTCCGCATCACGGAGCCCGTCCGCCCCCTTCCGAGAACGCAGGAGCTTCGTCGCCACCTCGCGCCCCAACACCGGATCGAGGGCGCGATACACCACCCCGAAACCTCCGCGTCCGATGCGGTCGAGCAGCGTGTAGCGGCCCAAGCGGGTCGGGGGCGACACCCCGCCGCCGGACCCCATCCCGCCGCGATCCCGCTGCTTGGCCATCGGAGGATGAGTATGTTGCGCCCGGCCGCGCAGCGCAGCGCCAGTTTCCGTCTCCCGCTAAATACCGCCTGGACCGACGCAGACGCTCAACTGGCGAACTGCTCGGGCACCAGATCAAACCGGCTCAGCCACCGGTCGATGTCGACCATGGCACAACCCAGGCTCTTGGCCGCTGCCGCTTTGTCCCCTCGATGGGCCGCGAGTTCCCGAATGATCGTCTCGCGAACGGAGGCCAAGCGCGGAGCCGCGGGGACTCCGGCATTGGGCCACTGGACCTCTCGCCAGATCGCCGCGGTGATCGGAGCGGACTCCTCACACAACGCCAACGCAGCGCTCACACAGTTGTTCAACTCGCGTACGTTGAACGGCCACTCCTGCGCGAGCATCGTCCGAAACACATCCACTTTGACACGCTGCCCCGGAACACCAGCCGCCTCGAAAATGCCGCGCACCAACAGTCCCAAGTCCTCGGGGCGCTCACGCAGCGGCGGGATGCGGCACTCGTAGCCCGCGAGACGGGCGTAGAGGTCGGGACGAAAGGTGGCTTCCGCAGCCCTTCGATGGAGGTTGCTGCTCGCCGCGGCAATCACTCGGACGCCGTCCTCGGGAAGGTTGAGCGCGTCGGAGTCTGGCAGCATGAACCCCAGCAGAGCCGACAAGAGTCGGCCTTGCTCCTCGGTCGACAGCGCGCCGACATCGTCGAGAAAAAGCGTCCCCCCTCGAGCCTGCGCCAAGAGGGCGTTCCCTTCTCCGAGGAGACTCGGCTCGACCGACCGGGCCATCATGTTCAACGCCACGAACGGCCCGCCTCGACCGGTGGCGCGGTGCAGCGCACGCGCCAGGGCGCTCTTTCCGGTCCCGGTGTCGCCAATGAGCAGCAGCGGGACTCGGGTGGGCGCCAGACGTTCGAGCGCGTGCATGCTCGCCGCGTAGTCGGGGTGCGCCACCGGATGAAGCTCGGTGGTGGGCTCGTGCGCCGGAGCCTTCGTCTGTCGCAGGGCAAAGAAACACCGGCCGACCTCGAAGATATCGCCCGAGTGCAGGACCGCCCGCTCGATCATGTCTCCTTCGAGCAGCGTTCCGTTTCGGCTCTCGAGGTCAACCAACTCGGCGTTGCCGTCGAGTTCGAGGTCGGCGTGATGGCTGCTCACCCAGGGATGGGGCATGCCGATCCGCAAGACCCCGCCCTCGATGCTCGAAGTGAGGGGTCCCCGCTCGGCTCGGCGGAACTCCACCCGTCGCAACCCGGCCAGGGGGAAGGACTGCCCCGCGTGTGCAAACCCGTCCTCGGGCGACCCGACGAACACCAATCGCGACTGTTCTGGCGCGGCTGCAAGCCGGCTGGAGTCGCACAGTGTCGATCCCCGGATCGTGTCTGTTCGGGGCATGTGTCCGCAAGGGTACGCCAGCGGCCACCACAGGTCGACCCCTCGCCGATGACACTGGGGTGTCTACCCGAGCCGAAATCCGAGTCCCAGACGAAACGTCGAGAACACGAAGCCCGCCTGCTCCACGTCGATCGCGCCCCGAGTCCGGGTGACCAGCCGCGGCCGGACGAGCGGCATGCCCAGACCGATGCCCGCATGAAGGTCGACCACGCGTCCAAGCGCGATCGCGTAGGTGCCCCCGCCGACAGCCGCGAGCCAGGGGAGATCCCGCCGACCCGGGGTCGCGAACCCAGCCCAGCGCAGGTGCATGACGCCGGCCTGCAAGCCAGCGCACAGTCGTACGCGGTGCACGCGATGGTGGGACGCCGCACACCCCTCGATATCGCTCGCCTCGAGGACCGTACCGACCTTGCCCCGGTCCCCCAGGGTGAACGTCGGCGTGGCTTTGGCACCCACGCCGATCCGAGCGTGCAGGTTCGGCCGACCGGCCAGAATCGCCACCTCTCCGCCGACCGAAGGGTTCGGCCAGATGCCCGGCGTACCGATGCCATCCGCTTCGAGTCGAACGTATGCCGAGTTGCGGCTGACGCCCCAAGGGTCAGAGCGGTCCACGCTGGAGGGATCTGGGCTGGAGTTGACGGTCTCCGGCGGGGGTGCAGATGCCGGCTCCGCCGCCAGCACGGGACTCGAGACCACGCCAACCAGAGTTCCAGCCACCCACGCCGTCCGCCACACCATGTGCAGAGCCTATCAAGCCTGCCCCCGCGCGGGGGGCGTCTCACCGGGACGCGAGTCTCTAAGGGAACCCTTTTCGCTCCCCCTTCCAAGTTCGGGCTGCGCCCTCGCCGAGCTTGTGGGATGCGCTCTAGACCGCCTCGAAGCGGACCCGACTGCGGCGAGCTTCGAGTTGGGCAACCGCGGACTCCCACGCCGAGACGTCGGCGAAACCGTAGCGCTTGTTGTCGTGCACGATCGTATGCCGAATGCTTCCGAGACCGCAGTAGAGGAGCTCGAAAACGTTCTTCACATGGTCGTCATGAACATACGCAGCCGCGGCGACCGAGGGGTCGTTGCTGACCGTCACGACCCCACGTTCGAGCATCGTCTCGTTGACGACCCACGCGCCTTCAGAGAACGCCTTCGACCCCACGTCGGGAACGTCGTGCCACAGAAAGTCCGGCCATGGGTCCTGCGATCCGTCGGCGGATGCGGGGCAGTATTCCAGCGGCTCGCCGCGAGCGTCTCGCCGAAGAAGGTAGGAGAGCGTCGCGCTGCCGAAGCGGGCCTTGATGTCGACCTGCCAGTGCTCGGTCCGCGCCTCGGTGTTCTCGGCGATTTTCTTCGATGCCAAGTGGGTGACGACCCCGTTCCAGACCGCCGCGTCCTTGTCGGTGTCGGCGCAGATGTGTTTGCCCTGCCGCAACGCCACGTCCAGCAGTGTCTGAAACTGCTCGGGGTTGTCCCTCCTCATCTCGCGACTGAGCGTGACGACCGAGGGGGATGCCATCGGCAGCCTGACATCCTCACCGGACCGCGGATTGCCCTCCCAACGCTCGCCGCTCCATTCGTACTCGAAGAGCTTGGCGAGCACCGAGTGCGAAGCGGGGTCCCAATACACACGAAACAGTCGGCGCTTGGCCGCATCGTCCACATGGGTGCCCAGGAAGAACATCCCGTCTTCGGGGCCCACCGCACCGGGGGAGAGGTCGAGCGACGACGCGACGCGGGCGGGGCGAATGAACCCGGTGTCGGGGTCCACATCGTCTGCGCTCACCATGAGCTCGAGCCGCGCCCCCGAAACGTCCAGCAAGTTGTAGTCGCCTTCGACCGTCTTGAGATAGCGCGGGTTGGATGCAAACGTCGTCGCCGCGGTGTCCGGGATGCGGCGGAAGAACGCGGTGTCCATGTCGGCAGCCGAACCATCCGCCCACGTGATCGCCGTGACGGTCATCGCGTCGGACCGGCCGCCCAGTGGCCAGCGAAAGCCC
>CAJXVA010000356.1 GCA_913061055.1 uncultured Pseudomonadota bacterium | reverse complement strand
GACCTTGTCTCGGACCGAAGCCGGAAAACGCTGCGCCACCACTCGCTCAGCTTCAGCCTTGGAATGTCGGGCACTGCGATGGACGAGCACCAGCGCGTCGCCCTCGAACCGCTCTGCCCGCTCGATGATCTCGTCGACGTGCGTGTGCCCCCACTTGCGCGTGTGCTCGACGCCACGCCGGTCGTCCCACGACGTCACCTCGTGCACGAGGACTTTGGCTTGGCGGACGAGCGGCTCCCGGTCGAACAGCTCGATCGTCGTGTCCCCGGTGACGCACAACACCGGCTCGACGTGAGGCTCGGTGACGGTCTTCCCCTGCGCTCGAAGGGCCTGGATCTCCTCGCCCCGAAGGCCGGCGAACTCGGGGGTGAGCCGCATCGTGCTCCGACGAACGGTCCATGCGAGCGACGGTACCCGGTGCACGGAGCGCACAGCCACCGCCTCGATTCCCTTGCGAATCTTCACCACGTCGCCAGGTCTCTGGCCGTGCAGCCGCGTCTCCATTTCGAAGCCCTCGATCTCCGACCAGGCCGCAAAGATCCGCTGCAACGGATCCAGAATCTCGAGCGGCACGTGAACGTCCGAAGGCTCCTGCTGCATCATGTGACGCTGCGAGAGTAGATACGGCAGCCCGCCCAGGTGGTCTTGATGTCCGTGCGACACCAGGATCCGAGCGTTCTTCAGCTGGCCAGAGACCGGGACGCCCACGTCGAACATCACACCCAGCTCGGCCACGCGCAGGCTCGTGCCGATACCGCCACGTGCGACACCTGTGAGCGTCAGTCCGCCCACTTGGAGCGTGTCTTCACCGAAGTCCACAAGCCGGGTGCAGACGTCTCAAGCGACGAAGTTGCGGTTGGGCGTCCAGAGCACGGCCGGAGCCGCAGCTGGAGAAGGCGCCGCTGCACCACCAGCACCGAGCGACAACGCCATGACCTCGTGTGCCGCCTTGACGATCTTCTCTGGGGAGACGACCAGCTGCTCCTCGAGGCGGGCGTTCTGCGGGATGCCGGGCACCGCGTCCTGCCCGAGAACGCGGGTCGCCAGCGGCTGGCCGGCCATCGCCTCGATGACCGAGCCCTGAAGCTCCCGTCCCAGGCTGGCGAAGACGCGGTCCTCATGGACAACCAGCAGTCGCCGCGTCTTGGCTACGGAGGCCATGACCGTTTCGAGGTCGGGTGGGACGATCGTGCGGAGGTCGATCATCTCGACGTCGATGCCTGCAGCGGACAAGGTCTCGATGGCGGTTTGCACAAACAAGGTGCAGCGGCCCCAAGTCACGATGCTCAGATCTGTGCCTTCGCGCCGCACCGCGGCCTTGCCGAGCGGTACCCGGAAGTCATCGGGGATGTCCGGCGCATGGCCCTCGAACGCGATTGCGCGCTTGAGCTTGGCAACCTCGGTCTTGTCCGTCGGCTCTCCGGGGAACGCGTCGCCGAGCGTCATCCGGTACAGGCCCTTGGACTCGAAGAACACGACGGGCCCAGTGAACTCTGCCGCACTGCGAAGCATCCCGTAGATGTCGCGCGAAGTCGTGGGCGCGCAGATCGTCAGACCCGGGATCGAGCCGTACAGACCCTCCATGCACATCGAGTGGTAGACGGCGCCGCCGTGCAGCGGCTCGGTGGGAAGCCGCACGATCACGTTGGCGTGAATCGTCCCGCCGGAAGTCCACAGAAGGTTGCCCAGGTAGACGAGCCAGTGCAGCGTGTTGAGGCTGTAGTCGCTGAACTGAATCTCCGGCAATGCCGTGGAGCCTTCGTGCAGCGCGAATCCGGTGGCGGCGCCCAGGATGAGCGGCTCGTTGATCGGTGCGTCCTTGACCTGCCCGGGGAACTGGTCGAACAAGCCGCGCGTGGCTTGCATGACGCCGCCCTTGGCACCGACGTCCTGCCCATAGACCCACGTCATGGGGTTGTCTTTGAGGATGGCCCCAAGTGCCGCCCGCATCGCACCGTTGATCGAGATGACCGTGTTGCGCCCCTGCGCAGGAGGCTCGACGGACACCGGGAACGGGTCGCGGATGTGCTCGAAGATCGAGTCGTAGGTCGGCTCGGGCTCGGACTCCGCCTGAGCCATGGTGCCGACGATGTACTCGTCGGCTTCGGTCGCGACGGTACCGAGGTCGTGACGAAGGAAGTAGTCCTTGGACTGGCCATCCTTGCGGCGCACGACGTCCCCCTCCTGCAGCACCCCCTGCTCGACGAGCGCCTGACCGAAGTCGAGCAGCGGGTCGTGCTGGTCGAACTTGAACGTGACGTCGGCTGCGGAGCTGTGGTCGTTGAGTCGCGACAGGTTCCGCACCCAGAGCAAGGCGGGCTTCTGACTGTCCCGACAGAACGCCATTGCCTTCCTGTTGGTCTCGTAGACCTCGAGGAAGTCGTTGCCGTCGCAGGTGAAGTACGCAAAGCCGAACGCCTTTGCGTAGGCCTCGAAGTCCTGAATGCCGCGGCCATCCTCCGGTGTCACGCTGATCGCGATGTTGTTGTCGGTGACGACCAGCAGCCAGGGAAGGCCCAGGATCGACGCGCCGGTCATGCCCTCGTGGAGGTCGCCCTCGGCACAGGTTCCATCGCCGACGACGGCCATCGTGACCGAGTCGGTCTGCCCCTTGAGCTGGTTGCCATACGCGTACCCGACCGACTTCGAGACCTGCATCCCGAGCGCCGACTGCACCGGAAGGATGCCGAAGCGCATGTCGTTGAAGTGCGCGGTCATCTGACGGCCGCCGCTCCACGGGTCGGTGCTCCGCGAGAGCTGCTGCCGCATGTGGTCGAGGTGGAAGTCCTCGTATCCCTGCAGGCGAGCCCAAAGCCCAAGCAACGATGCGCTGCGGTAGTGACCGCAGATCGCAAACTTGTCGAACGCGAGCTCGGTCTGCGCCGCGAGAGCCGTGGCGGTTCCGTGAATCTCCTCGCCCGGGCCCCAGATCGCGAATTTGACGATGCCCTTGAGGCACTCCTGCACGACGCGCTCCACGTGCATGCGAGCCATGCATGCTTCGCGGTACGCGACGCGCATGACGTCGGGCGTCAGCTCGGGAAACTGGCTGAGGCGAGAGAGGTCGTACCGTGGCGAGGTGCTGGGGGCGTCGGGCATGGCAGAAACTCCGCGCGAACCCTACGCAATTGCGGAGCACTGGGTCCACGCGCTGCATCACGCAGGAGGCGACCGCAGAGCACGAAAAAGGGCGGCGCTCGCGTGAGCACCGCCCTTCGGTCGCCCGGGATCGGGCGCTACTGCTGTGGGTAGCCACCACCGGGCGGCGGGTAGCCTCCGGGTGGTGGATAACCGCCAGGCTGCTGCTGCGGTGCCGCACCTGGTTGCGGGTAGCCAGGCTGCTGCGGCGCAGCGCCGGGCTGCTGCGGATAACCGCCAGGTTGCTGCGGGTAACCGCCAGGCTGCTGCGGAGCGGCACCCGGTTGCGGGTAGCCACCGGGCGCGGGGTAGCCAGGCTGCTGCGGTGCCGCGCCGGGCGGCGGGTAGCCACCGGGCTGCTGCGGTGCCGCGCCCGGTTGCGGGTAGCCGCCAGGTGCGGGCTGCCCGGGATGGGGAGCCGCGCCGGGCTGCGGGTAGCCGCCGGGCTGCTGCTGCCCTGGAGGGGGAGCCGCGCCGGGCTGCTGGAAGCCGCCAGGCTGCTGCTGATTCTGGAATGCCGGTTGCGCGGGCGCGGCCGGTGCGGCCGGGACTCCGGCGTCCATGGCTTCCATCGCAGCGCGGGCTTCGGCCTCGACGTCCACGCCTTCATTCTGCTTTCGCAGCAGGAAGTACTGATGCAGACCGGTCGCCAGCACCAGGCCAAGCGAGAAGCCGTAGCCAGCCATCCCGATCAGCAACGAGAGGACCCAACCCACGTAGGGGATGAACCCGCCAACCGTGAAGCCGATCGAAGCGACGATCTGGCCACCGATGCTCGCGACAATGGTCGCCAGAACGATGCGGCCGATGTCCCACTTCAGGACCTCGATACCGCGGCTCAGCGCGTCCATCTTCTCTCGCCGCTCGATGATCATCGAGGGGAGACCGCCGGACATTCCAGCGAACGGCACGATGATGGCCAGGAACGCACTGATCCAGTTCCCGACGAAGTCGCGCATCGCGTACTTCATCGCGGCACCTGCGGACACCGGCATGCCGAGACGCGAGCGCACCAGCATGGTCCCTCCAGCCAACGCCAACAGCGGGAAGATCAGTCCCACCAAAGGAAGGACCGCCGCGCCCAACACGAGGACGACCGGGATCATCACCGGCTTGAGCAGCGCGAAGCCTGCCTTCACATCGCCGAAGAAGCCTTCACTCTCGATCGTGCCGAAGGGATCGTTCCCCTGCGCCACAGGCTGCATCGCGTTCGGGTGGCCTGGCTGGCCTGGGTATCCGGGCTGTCCGCCCATCGCAGGCTGGCCTGGCTGTCCGCCCATGTGCGGCTGACCTGGCTGACCACCCATCGGTGGTTGACCGGGCTGACCACCCATCGGTGGTTGGCCGGGCTGACCACCCATCGGTGGTTGGCCGGGATGACCACCCATCGGCGGCTGGCCTGGTTGCCCACCCATCGGCGGCTGACCACCGGGCGGCTGTCCGGGATAACCGGGCTGACCACCCATCGGAGCCGGCGCGGGTGCCATGGGAGCCGGAGCTGCCATCGGCGCGGGCGCGGGAGCCATCGGTGCCGGAGCCGGAGCCATCGGCGCCGGTGCAGGTGCCATGGGTGCCGGAGCCGGTGCGCCCATCGGCGCGGGCGCCGGACCGCCGGGCATTCCCGGACGCGGGGGACCTGGAGGAGGACCACCAGGCCGAACCTGCTGCGATGCACCTGGGATCGGCGGCGCCGCTGGAGGCGCAAACGGCTGTCCAGGCGCCGGCGCCGGCGCACTGGCCGGCGGCGGTGCTGCACCTGCCCCAGCAAACATCGTCTTGCTCTGCCCGACAGCGCCGGGAAAGTCGATGTGCTGAACCGTGATGACCGACTGTCCCAAACGGACAGCTTGGCCAATCCCGAGTTCGACCGGAGCCTGGATCCGCTCTCCCGTGGGGAGGAACGATCCGTTGGTCGAACCGAGGTCTTGAAAAACGAGGCGTCCGCCTTGGAACCGCATCTCAGCGTGTCGCCCAGAGACCTGTGGGTCCTGAAGGGCAATGTCGCCGACATCGCGTCCCATGACGATCGTTTCCTTGTCGAATGATTTGGTTTCGGGGGGTCGTCCCGCGTACTGAACGTACAGGGTATACAGCGCCATCGAGGCTCCTGTTCGGGTTGGCAAGGGGAGTGTCACAACGTGCGGCGCTTCGCGCAACCGACGGTTGCAACAATCGTGGCGGGGAACGTTTGACCATCCCCCCTCACTGACGTAGGCACCATGCGCGAGCCCGGCCGTGCCCGACCCTGCTTCCTCCTCTTCGCCCTCTGACCGCGTCTCCGCCCACGCGGATGACGCATGGCAGCCCTGGGGGGCCCAGCAGTCTCGCGACGTCCGATCGCGCATCGCGGAGGGAAAGATGTGGGATTTGATAGTCGTAGGCGCGGGGATCAGCGGGGCCGGCGTTGCCCGAGACGCGGCGCGGCGGGGTCTGACCGTTCTCGTGGTGGACGCGGCCGATGTTGCCCACGGGACCAGCTCCCGCTCCAGCCGCCTGATCCACGGCGGAGTTCGGTACCTCGAACAGGGGCAGGTCGGCCTGGTTTACGAGGCTCTGCGGGAGCGCGCGCGCCTCTACCAGGCCGCGGAGCACCTCGTGGAACCCGCGCGCTTCCTGTTTCCGGCCTATCGGGGAGATCGCCTCGGGCCGTGGATGCTTCGAATGGGGCTGACCCTGTACGACGCCCTGAACCTGTTCCGCGGTGAGGGCCATGACTCAGCGGATGCGCAGCGCTGCCTCGAACTCGAGCCCTTGTTGGCGGAGGAGGGTCTGCGAGGCGCGGTTCTGTACGAGGATGCGGTCACCGACGACGCACGCCTCACCCTGACCGTCCTTCAAGACGCGCGGCGCCACGGGGCGGATGTGCTCACCTATACCGCCGCCGCACAACTCGAGCGGGTCCCGGCGGGGATCGACGTCCACCTTGAGGGGGGCTCGGTCGCACATGCCCGAGAGGTCGTCGTCGCGACGGGCCCCTGGACGGGACGGGCCCTGCTCGGCGCCCCCGGCACGGACGTGGTGCTGAAATCGAAGGGCGTGCACCTCGTCTTGAAGGCCGAGGACGTCCCGGTCCAACGCCCCGTCGTCGTGCAGGCTCCCGGCGACGCGCGCCGCATCCTCTTTGTGGTCCCGTGGGGCTCGCGGACCTACGTGGGAACGACCGACACTCCTTATGAGGGCGATCCCGCGAGCTGCGGCGTGCTCGAACAAGAAGAGATCGAGCTGCTCGAGACCGTTCGCCGGGTCATGCCCCATGCCGGGCTCGAGCCGGGGAACATCATCAGTACGTGGGCGGGGGTTCGGCCCCTCGTCCGACCCGAAGGTGCGGCCGAAGAGTCGGTCGAGGTGTCTCGAAAGCACCGAATCGTCGAGGGGGACAGCGGAGCACTCGGCCTCGTGGGCGGCAAACTGACGACGTTCCGCGCCATGGCGGAGGAGGTGGTCGATGCCGTTGTCGACCGGCTACGCGCTCAGTGGCCCGAAGACCGTCCCACACCACGCGCCTGCTCGACCGCCGACTCTGTCCTCGTCCCCTGCGAGCCGTTGAACGACGAGGAACGAGCGGACGGCTTGATCGCAGATCTCTGGGGCCGGTATGGGCCGGCTGCCCGCCAGTTGGCCGCGCAGGCCCGAGACACACCCGACCTCGAGCCCCGGATCATCGATGATCTGCCGTATCGCCGGGTGGAACTCCAGCATGCCGTCGACTACGAGGGCGCGCAGCACGTGTCGGACGTCCTACGACGCAGAATCCCCCTCGCGCTCACGTCCCGCGACCTGGGCGGTTCCGTCGCCCGAGACGTCGCCACGATGCTGGTCGACGCGCGGGGCGGTCGGGGTGTCGAGATCGAGGACGAGCTCGAGCGGTATCGAGACGAGATGGTCCGCGAGACCCGAAGGGTGCCCCGAATCGGCGCCGCACCGTCGTCCCGCGCGCGCTAACCTCAGGAAGGAATGCAGGCTCTCGATCGATTGCTCGCGCTGGTGTGCCGTGAACTCGGCGCGACGCGGGCGTGGGTCGAGTACGGAAACGCACCACCCCCGGACGCGCTGTCTTCCACGACTCGGGACGGGTGGCGACTGTGTGCGAGCGTCGAGGATGCGACCGACGCCGACCGCACCCAGCTCGAGGAGCTCGTCTCCTCGTTCGATCGGGTGCTGCTCGAAGCCACGGGCGATGTCCCCGTTCCGCAGACACAGCCCGATGCCGGAGCCCCGCTCCGACAAATGCTCGATGTGCTCGTGGACCGAGTCGGAGCCTCTTGCGCGTGGGTCGTCGACGACCGTTCGCCCATGGTCTGGGGTGCCTCCAAAGATGGCATGTGGCTTGGCGACGCCGACCAGGCCCGAAGGGTCGGCGAGGCCTTGGGCGACCACTCCGCCAAGCAAGTCCTCGGCTGGCTCGATGGGCAACAACTTCCGCCCACGCCCCACGCGCTCGTCCCCCACCTCACAACCATCGCCGACGCCATCGAGCGCATCGGGCCCGACCGACTCCTGATGACCTGGGCCTCCATCGCCCAAGCATCCAATCAGGCCGGCGCATGGTCGTGGGACCGAGACCCGCTGAGCGTCATCGTGCGCCCGTTCGCCGCCATCTACCGACTCATCGTCCTGTTCGACGACGAGTTCTCCCCGCTGCACGCCGAAACCACCATCACTCGCGCGCTGCCCGTCATCGAGCGCCTCGTGGCCGACCATCCCCCCGTCGACCCCACACCCAAGGGCGCCCGCATCCACGCCTTCATCCGCCCCCCGCGGTAACCCCGGGTCGCGAGCAAGCCCGACACGGCGACCGCCAGGGGTTGAAGCGAAGGGGGCTCCGCCCAACCACAGCTCTACGCGACCGCCGGAGCGACCCGAAGGGTCGCGAGCAAGCCCGACAGGGCGACCGCCAGGGGTTGAAGCGAAGGGGGCTCCGCCCCCGCAGCGAAGGGGACCGCGAGGTCCCCTTCGAAACTAGAAAAACAGCTCGCCGACCCAGACAAAGGCCCGGGTGAACCAGCTGTCGTGGAAGTTCGCGCCCACGAGGACACCGCCGCCGAACAGGCCACCGAGGACCGCGCCCGGGAGAGCGACCCAGCCGAGGATCCAGGACAGTCGGCCTCGACCGCCGCTCTTCTCGTCCGCCGAGTCGTCTTTCTTCTCGATCTCGCCCTTGGTCGGGACCGGTTTGTCGCTGCTCATTTTGGGCTCTCCTCCGAGGGGGATTCAGGCGGCGCCTCGGGGGCAGCCGTCATCGCGCCCGCGGGTGCGAAGGGTTTGTCTTTTCGCGCCAAGACCCGAGCCCGGTTGTTCGGGTCGATCCACGGCGCGTGGTCGGGAGCGACCGGGGCGTAGCTCATCCAGCTCCCCGACTGATAGCCGGGAGCGGCCGGGTCGGTGATGTCGAGCGCACCAAACAGGTGGCCAACCTCGTGCAGAAGGCCTCGGACGTGAGGGTTACGCCGCTGTCGGGTCGCGTAGACCACCGCGGCGGAGCCGTTGTACGGACCGTCCTCCGGCGGCGTAAAGGCTTTGCCAGAGGTGCGGTCGTCGAGCGGACGCCCTGTGAAGCCGACGATCAGCTGCGCAGCCTCGCGTGGCCTTGCCTCGACATCTTCGAGGAGTTCACCGGACGACATGCCGGCCGTGGGAACCCCCCAACGTCCGACCGAGGCCAGCTCCAGCGTGACCCCGAACTGCTTTTCATAGATGGAGGACGCCTCACTGAGCGTGCGCTGCACGTAGTCGATCCAGTCCGGGTGCTGCTCGATCAAGGCGTCGTCGACCAAGACCTTGACCTCGACGCTCACCGGCACGCCCAGGCGCCCGGCGAGAGGGCCCTCAAGAGGATCGACCTGAGGCGCGGGCGCAGGCGTCGGAGGCTCGACGGGAGGTGGCGTGAGCGCGGCGGGCTCGGGGACCGGCTCCGGCTTCGGCTCCTCGCGACGCTCGTCGTCCTTCTTGTCGTCCTCGTCCTTCTTGTCGTCGTCGTCCTTCTTGTCGTCGTCGTCCGACTCGCCGTGTGGCGGGGCGACGTCGACATCGAGCCCCAACCACTCTTTCTCGAAGGAGGTGACCCCGTGGCGATAGAGGTTTCCGACGTAGACACCGGATCCGAATAGACCCAGGACCACCAACAAAGGGGTGCCGAAGAGCAGCAGCAGCTTGCCGACGGCCTTGATGCGCTTCCAGTTCATTCGCGACTCCAAGGGAGTGTAGCCCCTGGCAACCGCCGGGCACCCCAGCTATTCCCAGACGGACGGAAGGGGCCCCGGGCCGGCCCAGGACCCACCCCGCCCCCAGGCGCGCGCAACGCGTCACACCAGCAATCCCAGCGTGGCCATCGAGACCGACTCGGTCCGGGTGACCACGAGGTGATCGAGGAGCGGAATGCCCACGAGCAAGCCGACTTCGGACAACCGACGGGTGAGTTCGAGATCCGCCTCGCTCGGCGACGGGTCCCCACTGGGGTGGTTGTGCACGGCGATCACGGAGTGCAAACCGCCCCGCACCAGCGGCCGGAACACCTCGCGCGGATGAACCTCGACCGAGGACAGCGACCCGATCGCGACCGTCTCCACCAACCGGACCCGTTGCCGAGCATCGAGTCCGAGAACGACGAAGCGTTCGGACGGAGCATCGCCAAGCCTGGCCCGGACATAGGCCCCCACGTCCGATGGCGTCCGCAACGGGGTTCCAAGAGGGATCTCCAACTGCGCTGCTCGTCGCCCGAGTTCAAAGGCAGCGCACAGCGCCGAGGCTCCCGCCTCGCCCAGCCCGTCGCTGCGCAGAAGCTCCAGCGGCGTCGCCGAACGCAGTGACCGAAGCCCACCCAGTTGCTGCAGGACCATCGCAGCCCGGCTGAGCGAACGCCCTCCGCCGAGCACCAATGCGACCAACTCCACCTCGCGCAGTGCGGCCGGACCATGGAGGAAGAGGCGCTCTCGCGGTCGGTCGGTGACATGCAGCGAAGTGACAACCGCCTTCAACATGACCGCACTCGTTTCAACGCCCATGCCATCGCAGGACGTAAGAATCTGGGGCCAGCCGGGCGGCGCCCGTCCCACCGGTGGGCCACGAGCGGGGCGGATTGGCCAACTCGGCACTGCGCAAGCGAGACGGTGCACCCGTCTGTGACCGTGATATCGTCCGCGAACGGTGTTGCGACTGTCTCTTATACACATCTGACGCTGCCGACGAGCGATCTAG
>CAJXVA010000355.1 GCA_913061055.1 uncultured Pseudomonadota bacterium | reverse complement strand
GATGTAGAGAGGTCTCGTGGGCTCGGAGATGTGTATAAGAGACAGGTACAGCCCCGCTCGCGCTGCCCTCGTGCAAGCCGGTCCCAGCCAAGACCCACATGGTGGCCCGAGGGGACACGCTGTCGGGAATCGCCAAGCGCTACAGCACTACGGTCGAGTCGATTCGCAAACACAACGGACTCGACTCCGACGTCATTCGCGTGGGCCAGCGGCTCCAGATCTCCGGCGCCGTGCCGCTGCCTGCGATTCGCATGGTCAAGGGGCAGAGCGTCGGCTCTCCCCAGCGCGGCAAACTCGCCAAGGGCGCCCGCCTTCCGCAGAGCAAGCGGTACTACCGGCGTCGGCTCCCGCGAACCTATGCGGCGGCGCACGTGGTCGACCAGCTCACCGCGGCCATCGGCGCGGTCACGGCCGACCACCCCAAAGCGGGACGCCTCGCGATCGGAGATCTGTCCGATGAAGACGGCGGAAGCCTCTCCGGTCACAACTCCCACCAGTCTGGCCGTGACGTCGATCTCGGCCTGTACTTCAAGAAGCAGCCCGCGGGGTATCCCAAAGAATTCGTCCCGGCCGCCAAGGGCCAACTCGACGTCGCGGCGATGTGGACGCTGGTGGACGCCCTGTACGCCCAGTCGAAGAAGCCCGGTGGCCCCACCAAGATCTTCTTGGACTACCGCATCCAAAAGCAGCTCTACACCTACGCGCGCTCGCAGAAGGTCAGCCGCGCCAAGCTCAAGAAGATCTTCAGCTACCCCGATGGTCGGTGGGCCGGTGGACGGCTGGTGCAGCATCTGCGCAACCACCACGACCATCTGCATATCCGCTTTGGGTGCCCGCCCAAGGACACGGGCTGCAAAGGCGGATGAGTGGGAATGCAGCGCTGGCTCCAGGCGTCATGGCGCCGACAATGCGACTGCTTCTGACTTCCTTGCTGGGCGTGACGGCTGCATGTGCGCCGACGCCTTCTGAAACCAAGACGCCGCGCAACCCGACGACGAGTGTCGAGGCCGAGCGGACCACTCCGGATTGGTCCGGGGCTGTGGCCTCCGAGGCCAAAGCCTTGCAAGCGGCACACCCGGGGGCGGAGGTGCGGATCGTGGTGCTGGACGCATCCGGAACGAGGGTCCTGGCCAGCCATGGCGAGACCGATGTCGCCAAGCCCACCGGTTCGACGATGAAGCCGCTGACGATCTACGCGGCGCTGCTTCACGGTCTCGACCCGACCCTGGAGATCGACGCGTCGGCTCCGCTGAAGTTGGGAGAGGACACGATCGTAGATGCGCGAAACAACGGCGTCATGACCCTGTCCGAAGCGATCGCGAAGTCGTCCAACGTGGCGGTTGCTCGGGCTGTGCAGTCCGTGTCCTGGCAGGACGTCTACAAGCAGGTTGATGGCCTGGTCCCACTCCCGGACCCCGAGGGCATGAGCCTGCGTGACGCCATCGGTCAGCTCGATGGATTCAAGTCCACCGTCGCGTTGCGCCAGCTCGTGTCCGCCTACGCCCAGATGAGCGCGACACCGCAAGGCGAGGTCGTGCTCGACATGCTGCGGCTCGCGGTGAGCGAGGAGGGGACCGGAACTGCAGCGAAGGTCGAGGGCCTGGAGGTTTTGGGAAAGACCGGGACCTCGAGAGAGGGCGAGGTTCAGGGGGCGGTGTTCGTCGGCCGGGTGGGGAACGCAGAGCGCAGCACGTGGATCGGAGTCTCCGTACACGGTGTCGCAGCCGATGCCTACGGCGGCTCCGTCGCGGCCCCCGCGTTCGCCCACATCGCCCGGGCCGGGCACGAACCGTCGTAGAGGGCACTCCTAGTCGGCATCCACGCCGACGTGCCAGACTCCGTCGTCCCGCTCGGTGAAGCTCGTACGCACCGGAAGGAACCGCGCGATGACGTCGGCGTTGGTCCGGGTGTGCAGCGACGGGCGCCGGGTGATGAAGCTGCCACCCTTGGCCAGCGCCATCGGGAGCAGGAGCTGGTCGGCGAGGTGTTCGTCGATCGGGGCGTTCGTTGCGAGGAATCGCTGCATCTCGTCGGCCGCCTCCGATGCGACGTCCTCCGCTCGCTTTCCCTTGCTCCCGATGCTGGAGACGATGGTCGTGCCGCTGTCGAAGCTCGCACCCAGCAGCAGTGCGTTGCCCGGTCCGGGCGAGTCGACGCGGACGGCTTTCCCCTGGTTGCGTTGCCATCCGAGTGCAGCGATGGCGGTCCCGATCTCGCGCTGCGCGATGTTCACGGGCAGACCTGAGACGAGCGCCCGCGCGTCGACCCCCTTGGCCTTGCCCCGCGTCTCCCAGGTGCATGGGCAAAGCTCGCTAGGCCGCAACGATGCGCGCAGGCGTCCACCCCCCGCGGGGTAGAAACCGTGTTTCTCGATCGTGAGTTCGGCTTGCACCCCCATCTTCCGTACCTGCGGAAAGAACGTGCGGTCGAGGAACTCGAACGTGGGCGCCATCGGGTTGTGGGTCCCGCCCTCGATGACGACCTCCGAGGGCGCATCGGCGAGCAGAAGGGGCCACAGCACCGTCTGTAGGACGAGCGTGGTGCTGCCCGCGGTCCCGATGGCTACGTGGTGTTGCCCGGGTCGGACGCCCCCCGGAGCGAACCACAGCTCGGTGCTGCTCACAGCATCGCCGCGAAGCTCGGCCCCGCTGATCGCTCCCGCCGCCCGGACCGCTGCCAGGTGTTGCCGACGGAGCCCCGGCTTCGATCGCTTGGCTCGGATGTTGCGAAACAAAACGGGCGTGCCCGTGATGACCGACAGGGCGAGCGAAGAGCGGAGGATCTGGCCTCCGCCTTCGCCCTCACTGCCGTCGATTTCGATGAGAGAGGTCATGGCTCCTGCTTCAACCTTTTACGCAGACGACCTGCCGAAGCGTATGTACCACCTCGACGAGGTCTCGCTGTGCTTCCATGACCGCATCGATCGACTTGTAGGCGGCGGGCGTCTCATCGATCACCGACTCGTCCTTGCGACACTCGACACCCTCGGTCGCCTTGACGTGGTCCTCGACGGTGAACCGCCGCTTGGCCTCCGTGCGGGACATGGCCCGACCGGCGCCGTGGCTGCACGAACAGAAGCTGTCCGCGTTGCCCTTGCCGCGCACGATGTACGAACGCGTTCCCATACTTCCGGGGATGATGCCCAGCTCGCCTTTACCCGCACGTACGGCACCCTTGCGGGTCACCCACACGTTCGCATCGAAGTGATGCTCCCGCGCCACGTAGTTGTGGTGACAGTTCACCGCCTCGAGGTCGGCCCGAAACGGGGGCAGATCCGGCACCGTCTGCAGCGCGGCGAGGGTGTTCTTCATCATGATCTCTCGGTTGAGGCGGGCGAAGTCCTGTGCCCAGCCCACAGCCTCGACGTAGTCGTCGAAGTACTGCGACCCCTCCGGGAAGTAGGCCAGGTTCTGGTCAGAGAGGTGGACGAACCACCGCTCCATCTCTTCTTTGGCCTTGTTGATGAAGTACGAGCCGATGCGGTTTCCGACGCCGCGCGAACCGCTATGCAACATCACCCACACCCGCTCGGACTGGTCGAGGCAAAGCTCGATGAAGTGGTTGCCGGTTCCGAGCGTACCGAGGTGGTGGAGGTTGTTGCTCTGGCCCACCTTGGGGTGCCGCTCGACGATCGCCGAGAAGCGAGGCTCGAGCGATGCCCAGGCCTCCCCGACCGGACGGGGAATGTCGCCCCACGAACCTCGGTCGCGACGGGAGCGGCCGCTGCTGCGTCCGTGCGGTACGGCTCGCTCGATCGCAGCGCGGACGTGTCCGAGCGAGTCCGGAAGATCGCTGGCGGTCAGGCTCGTTCGGGTCGCCATCATGCCGCAGCCCAAGTCCACACCAACCGCCGCGGGAACGATCGCGCCCTTGGTCGGGATCACCGAGCCCACGGTTGCGCCCATGCCCCAGTGCACGTCAGGCATGGCCGCGACCCACTTGTGCACGAACGGAAGCTGCGCGATGTTGGCGAGCTGGCGGAGCGCCGCATCCTCCACGGGCACGCCGCGAGTCCAGCGCTTGACCGGAACGGAGCCAGGAGCGTGGTCGACCTCGTAGTTGCGCGTCGTGTTCATGCCCCATCTCAAAGCAGGATGCGTTCTTGGGCGTGGTTTTCAAGGATTACAACGGCTTAGGTGCTGCTGAAGAGCGCGCGGGCGATACAAGGAACTAGTGCTTTATAGTTTTGTATATGGCGAGAAAGACCGTCGTTCTCTCGATGTTGGGGTCGACGCTCGACAAAGGAACGGGAACCCGCCGGTGGAACCGGTGGCGGCCCACGGTCGACCTGCATCGTCATGAAGACCTCGTGGTCGACAGGCTCGAGCTGCTTGTCCCAAAGCAGGCGAGGGGTCTGGCCGAACGCATCATCGAGGACATCGCCTCGGTCTCACCGGAGACGACGGTTCGTGTGCACCCCCTCGATTTCTCCGACCCCTGGGACTTCGAGGAGGTCTACACCGGTCTGCTCGACTTCGTCCGAGGTCAGAGTTTCTCGACCTCCCGGGAGGACTACTTGGTCCACATCTCGACCGGGACGCACGTCATGCAGATCTGCTGGTTCTTGCTGACCGAGGCGCGGTTTGTACCCGGCCGGATCCTGCAGACCTCGCCCGGGCCGGGAAATGGAGGCCCAGGGCACGTGCGCATCATCGATCTCGATCTGTCCAGCTACGGAGCGATTCGTTCGAGGTTCGAAGCCCAGCAACGTGACGACGTCTCGTTCCTCAAACAAGGCATCGAAACCCGCAACGCGTCCTTCAACCAGCTCATCGATCAGGTGGAGACGGTGGTCATGCGTTCGCGGGCACCGGTCCTCCTCACGGGCCCCACCGGAGCCGGCAAGACTCAACTCGCCCGACGAATCTATGGGCTTCTTCAGGAGCGGGGGCGGGTCGATGGACGGCTCGTCGAAGTGAACTGCGCGACGCTGCGAGGCGACCAGGCCATGTCGGCATTGTTCGGTCACAAGCGGGGGGCGTTCACCGGGGCCGTCCGCGACCGAGCCGGTGTCCTCGCGGAGGCCGATGGGGGCATCGTGTTCCTCGATGAGATCGGAGAACTTGGGCTCGACGAGCAGGCGATGTTGCTGCGGGCGATCGAAGACCGGAGGTTCACACCGTTGGGCTCCGACGAAGAGGTGCACAGCGCGTTTGGCCTCATCGCCGGGACCAACCGGGACCTTCGTCAATGCGTCCGCTCCGGCACGTTCCGCCAAGACCTGCTCGCTCGGATCGATCTGTGGACGTTTGCGCTGCCCGGCCTCGCGCAGCGACCGGAGGACATCGAGCCCAACCTCGAGTACGAGCTCGAGCGCTACGCCGCAGAGCACGGGCGGCGGGCCTCGCTGACCCGGGTCGCGCGGACCCGCTTCGTCGACTTTTCGACGTCCCGCGACGCGCCGTGGCCCGGCAACTTCCGGGACTTTGCCGGTGCGGTCATCCGGATGGCGACACTGGCCCCCCGTGGCCGCATCACGCCTGAAGTCGTTGCGCAGGAGGTGGCCAGACTGGAGGCTCGGTGGGCTGGAAGTGAAGACATCCGCTTTCCCCGGGTTCGGGCCGCGCTCGGGGATGTTGATGCCGAGCTCGACCGGTTCGACGCTGCGCAGCTCGAAGAGGTGCTGCGAGTTTGCGAGTCCTCAGGCTCCCTCTCGGCCGCGGGACGGATTCTCTTTGCCGCCTCCAGGGCGCGGCGACGTTCGGTCAACGACGCGGACCGCTTGAGGAAGTACCTCGCGAAATTCGACTTGGAGTTCGCGTCGCTTCGGGCGGAGATTCGTTAGGGAGTGGCCGGGATACAGGACACCGGGAAGCGTCGTCTTGCGTGGTAGCGTTTCGGAGCGTGGAGCAGCCGAAGGCAACGGTCCTGTGTATCGATGACGACCCGGCAGACCTGGTGTTGATCACGCGGACGCTGGAGCGTGGGCTCCCCGGTTCCTACGAGTTCCTCGCGGCAAAGAGTCTCTCCGCTGGTCACGCGAGTTCGCGCGAGACCAGCGTGGATATCCTGGTCGTGGATCTGAGTCTTGGCCTGAGCTCAGGCTCCGAGACCGTACGTCGGGCGGTGTCTTTGTTCCCCACGATTCCGATCGTGGTGCTCACGGGCAATGAGCAGACTGGAGTTGGCAATCGTTGCATCGACGAGGGGGCCGATGACTTCGTTCCGAAGATCCGGCTCGCGACGGATCTGGCCCGGGTGGTCGAGTTCGCGATTCGTCGTCGCCGAGTGACGGAGGCACGACAGGCCAGCTTCGCCCGGATCGTCACGAGGCTGACGGCCGCGTTCCCGGCAACCGGGGAAATCGACGGGTCCGTTCGCGATGTGCTGCTCCAAAGCCTGCGCAGCGCGGTGGACGGTGAGTCGCGCACGGACACGGCGAGACGGGTTCGGGGGGTCGCCGAACGGCTGCACGCCGAGCGAATGTCGCCCGTCAAACTGCTCGGGCTGCTGTTCGCTTCAAAGGACGACACGGCGCGAACGCAGCATGTCGCCGCGGCCCTGCTCGCCGAACTCGGGCAGGCCTACTATGACGGCGTCGACGAGGCGTGACCCGCGGGCGCGCTCTTCTCGGGTGGCTCGCCGCTAGAAGCAGGCGCGGGTCGGGCCCGCATCCGTCTCGACCTCTTCGCATCGCATGCCGTCCGGGCAGGGGAGCCCGTCGTCGCAGTCGATGCCGCAGACACGGGCGCCGGAGGGCAGCCCAATGTCGAGGCAGAACGCCCGCCCGAGAGCGCCGGGATCGTCGGGGCACCCGCTGGCGTCATCGGGGCCGACACACTCTTGGGTGCAGTAGCCATCCTCGCCCGACGGGAAGACGCAGTAGGGCAGTGGTGCGCAGGCATCCGGCGCCCCACACGGGGAGTAGACCGCGCCAGGAGCGTCTGGTTGCACACCGACGTCGTCGTCTGTATCGGCGGTGGACGTCGATGGAACCTGACTGCCACAGGCCCACAGGGCCAGGGCGAGGGAGACGAAGGCGAGGCGCTGCACCACAAGCTTGGTACGACGAACCGGCCCCAGGGTTCCCGAACCGGTGGTATCGCCGCGCAATCGCATTGTGCCCGAGGAGCCGAGCTTGGGGGGGGCGACGTTGGTATGCTTGCGAGCATGGCCGAACACAAGGTGGTGGCGCTCGAGCGCGCGAAGCCCGAACCGTCGGTTCCGCACGGGGCCACGCTGGGCTGGCTCGTCCGTGTGGACGACGATGGAATCTGGGTGGACACCGAGGATAATGCATCGGGCCCGTTGCTCGCGCTCAGCGTCGTGTCGCTCTCGCGCGAAGAACTCGAGGCTGCGATCTCCGACCGCACAGAGGCCGTGTTGCTGTCCGTCGCCGGTACCGGTCAGCCGGTGCTGCTCGGACTCCGGCAGCCGCTGCCCACGCTCGAGGCCGAGCTGCCCTCCCCATCGACGAACGAGGACCTCGCTGCCACGGTCGACGGCAAGCGCGTCCACCTCGAAGGCAAAGACGAAGTCGTGCTCCGGTGCGGCAAAGCCAGCATCACCATGCGTCGCAACGGCCGCATCGTGATTCGAGGCGTACAGGTCGAGTCGCGAGCCACTGGGCGTAACCGCATCAAGGGCGGCGCTGTCCTCATCAACTGAGGCCCCCGAGCACCAAGATGACCGAAGCACGGTCCGACGCGATCCTCTGGGACGTGGTCGAAGAACATCTCGACGAAGCCGAGTTTCTCGCGGAAACTTGGCACGTCAATCTGGACTCTCCTGCGTATCTGCGGGACGAGTTCGAGCAAGGCCCGCAAGAGCGTCTGCTGGCGCATGTCGACGGCCTCGTCGTGGGCGGCGAGGACGTCCGCGCGGAGCTGCTCGAGCCGGCGTTGGCCGATGGTGACACGGAGCGGTGGCGTGCCGCGGCGGTCGCTCTATCGTTGCTGTCGCACCCCAACGTCCAGTTCGCCGCGCCGTTGTTCGATGGCCTCGACGAGCGGCCACAGGAGGTTCGGCTTGGCATCGTCGATGCGCTCGCGATGTCGGCGCGCGCCGACATCGATGTCCGGATCACCGATGCACTGCGCCGCGGCGGGGAGCCGGACCACCTGGTGGCGTTGGCGACTGTCGGGGGGATGCGCGGCGCAAACCCGGTCAACCTCGTCGACGACCTCCTGCAGGGGACCGATGAAGCGGCCCGGGCTGCGGCGGTCTCGATGCTTCCGTTCGGAGACCGGCGGTACCTCACCTGGGTCGAGCATTCCCTGGCTGGGACCACTGCGCAGTTGCAGTGGGCTGCGACGCGAGCCGGACTCGTGATGGGCTCCGGACCTGCGTGGCAGCAAGTCGGCAAGTGGGGCCTCGCGGACGAGCCCGACGCCGACGCCATGGTCTTGCTTGCCTCGCTGGCCGACCAGCGGATCGCCGAGCGGATTGCCGAGCGTGCGAATGACGAGACCGTTCGCCCGCTCGCGCTGCACGCCCTCGGTTACAGCGGACGACGGTTGGCGATGGAGACATGCCTCAAGTGGCTTGGCGATGAGGCTGTGGGTCCGCTGGCGGGGGAGGCGTTTGCCGCGATGACCGGACTGCCGCTCGACGACGATGCGTACTGGGATGACGTCGAAGGCTCGGACGACGAGGACGAGGACGAGGACGACGGAGAAGGATCCGATGACCTTGAAGACGACCTCGAGGAGGAAGACCTGGACGAAGACCTGAGGATCAGGGCGGAGGAGGAACTGCGCATCCCCAAGCCCGAGGCGATCCTGGCGTGGTGGAAGGATGCGCAGGGACGCTTCGACGGAAAGAAGCGCTACATCGCCGGACGCCCGGCAGACCAGGTCGCGATCGCCCACGCGCTGAAGGTGCTGCCGATGCGGCGGCATCACGCCCTCGCCTTCGAGCTGCTGGTGCGTTCAAAAGGGACGGTCAACCTGCGGACGCGAGCGTTGACGTTCGCATCCGCTGAGGCCCTCGCAGGACTGCCGGGGATTCCGTACGTGGATGGCAACCGCGTGTACGGCCAACACTGAGCCCGCTCCGCCAGTTGCCCGATCGCAGCGTGGGTGACACCCTCGCGATGGTGTCCACAGCAGACAACGGCAGGTCCCATCGCGTCGTGCTCACGGGCGGTCCCGGAGGCGGCAAGACGACCGCGGCCGATCTCCTGCGGCGCGAAGTTGGCGAGAAGATCGTTGTCGTCCCCGAGAGCGCCACCTTGCTCTTCGGCGGCGGATTCCCGCGCGGCTCAGGAAACGAGGCTCGGCGGTCCGCTCAGAACGCGATCTTCCACGTACAACGTGGGCTCGAGGACGTGTACTCCGCGACGTATCCCGATCGGGTCCTGCTGTGTGACCGGGGCACGGTCGACGGAGCGGTCTACTGGCCCGGCACGCCGGACCAATTCTTCGAGACTGCCGGGACCACGCTCCAGCGCGAGCTTGGCCGCTATGACCGCGTCCTCTTCTTCGAGACGGCGGCCGTCGGTGGAATCTCCATCGAAGGGGGAAACCCCGTTCGCACCGAGGACCAAGAGGAAGCGATCGCCCTCGACTCGGCGCTGCGCGAACTCTGGTCTCAACACCCAAACTTCACCCTCATCCGACACGACGGGTCCTTCCTCAAGAAGATCTTCAACGCGCTCAGCGTGCTGACTGGCGTCGTCGAAGATCACGGAAACGCGACCGGCTAGCGGACTTGTGATGCCCCGGCGAGGCCTGGCCGTTCCGGCTCTCACGCCGGAGTGATGCCCATGGTTCGGTGGTAGGCCGGCTGGACCTTTCTCCCGCCCAACCGCTACCCTGTCGAGGTGCCTAGCAGCGACTCGGACACGCCACAGAAGGCTCTGTTCAAGCAGCTCGCGGCGGTGACCGACGCAATGGTCTTCGTGACCGATGTCGAGGCCAACACGTCGCTGTGGGTCAACGACGCCCTCGTCGAGATGACCGGCTATACGCTGGAGGACTACAAATTCCAGCGCTTCGAGAACCCCTTCATCCCGGCGGAGGACGCGGCGAAAGTCGGCGCGTTCCTGCTCGAGTTTCTCGCGAGTGAGGCGACCGTGAGTGGATTTGTACGCAACCGCTTCGTCGATCGGTGGGGCGGGACCCTACACGTGCGCTCGCGGATCGCGAAGGTCGAGTGGGAGGGGCGGAGCGCGCTGCTGTACCGCACCGTGCTCGAACGCCGCGAGGGGGATCCTTCGATCGACGTCGAGCAACGCTATCGTTCCTTGGTCGAGGCAGCGACCGACTCCATCGTGCGCCTACGGCCGGATCTCACGGTCCATTTCAGCAACCAGTGCTTCCAGGATCTGGTTGGCCGACCTCCCGTCGAACTCGGTGCGCTGCCGTTCACGGAGCTCGTACTCGACTCCCACCGGGACGCGGTCGGGGACTTG
>CAJXVA010000354.1 GCA_913061055.1 uncultured Pseudomonadota bacterium | reverse complement strand
CGAGATGTAGAGAGGTCTCGTGGGCTCGGAGATGTGTATAAGAGACAGAAGCTACGGTCTTGCCAGCCGTTGGTCGCTTTCCAACGGGCGGATTGAGGATCTCCGCTGGTGCGGAACTCGGCCATGTAGTTGTGGGACGCGGTCGGGAACAGGAGCAGGGGTTCGCGCTGTCCGATCCAGTAGAGTTCGCACAGGTCTCCGAGCAGCTCTGCGGCACCCGCGACCGGTCCAAAGGCACACACCTCCGGGGGCGTGTCCTTGCGCTGGGCTCGGGCGACGAGGGTGGAGCGCAGGGCTTGGTCGTCGGGGGCCATCGCGCACAGACACAGGTGTTGGATCCACAGCTGAAGCAAAGACTTGGGCTGCCGCTTGCTGTACTGCAGATGCACCCGCCCCGAGGGCCAACGCTCGCCCAACGTACCCACCACGCGGGTCTCGGCGAACGGAAGATCGATCAGCAGCGGCTCGAGAGCGTCGCCCTGTCGGGAGGCGCCCGCGGCTGCGATCAGCGGGCTGACGGCGCGGTGGGTCTCCTCGTGCGTGCACGCTCCGGGGGTCCCCAGCGGCACCAGACCTCCGGCTCGCGTCAGAGCCAGCGAGTCGTCTTGATCCATCTCGGCGAGCTCGTGATGCAGCACAGTGTCGCCCAGGCGCCAGTCGTCGAGTCCGGCGACCTCCATCGGTTCGCGGTCACTGTAGTCGCGGGAATCCCGATTCTCGAGGAACACCCCGAGCCGTCGCTTGACCAGGTCGGCGACGGGGAGCTTGTAGAACTTGAGCAGGCGGTCCAGGGAAAGCGTGGCCGCACCGGGGTCCAGCGCCCGGGGATCGGGCAGGGCTTCGGTCAGCAGCGCCGGGCGACCGTGCGTCTTGGAGGGGTCGAGCAGTGCGCGCGCGCCTTCGCAGTAGTCGTGGGAAAAACTGAACAAGCGAGGGTCCGGGTCCGCGCCGAAGTAGCGCGGCGAGAACGGCTGCATCGGATGTCGTACGCGGACGACTTCGCGAACGCCCGCGAGGGTGTCGGGCAGAGGTGACGGCGGCTCGATGGTGGCGACGAGCTGGTCGAGCAGGTCACTGACCACCACCGATGGCGGGAGGTCTGCGTTGTCCTGAATGCTCTGCCCCACGTACGAGAGGTGGACCCGCTGCCGCGCCGCGAGAATGGCCTCGAGAAACAGGTAGCGGTCATCCGCGCGGCGGGAGCGATCGCCGGGCTTGGGATCGTTGGCGACCGCATCGAAGCTCATGGTTCGGCCGCCCCGAGGAAAGGCGCCGTCGGAGAGCCCGAGCATGCAGACGACCCGGAAGGGCACCGAGCGCATCGGGAGCATCGCGCAGAAGGTGACGCCTTTGGCCAGGAAACCGCGTGGAGGAGCGTCGGTTTCCAGTCGCGTCTCGACCAGCTCGAGGATGGCTTCGAGCCCGAGGTCGTCTTCGAAGCGAGCGGCCTGGGCGTCTTTGGCGATCGCATCCAACGCGCCCCGCAGCGGTTGCGGGTCCCACTGCGACACTGCGCCCGGATCGACGAGCAGCGACTGAAGCATCCCCTCGAGGTCTTGCTGCCACTGCTGGACCGGGCGGGCCGCCTCCAACCCGAGGACGGCGGCGAACAAAGCTTCACAGAACTGGCCAAAGCGTCCCAACAGCTCGGACGACGCACCCTCGATCTCGTCGAAGGGCAGCACATCCGCAAACATCTCCAACCCGTCGCCGCGCATGGCGACGCCGAGGAATAGCCGGTGCAACCCAAAGCGCCAGGTGTTCTCGCTGAGCTTGGGCTGCCCGTGTTTGCCGCGGTGGTCTGCATCGATACCCCACCGAATTTTGGCGCCCTCGACCCACGACGCGATGCGGTCGAGTTCGTCGGCAGCGATGCCGAAGCGCGCCTGCACGGGTTCGAGCGCGAGGAGGTCGAGGACCTCGGACGCCGTGACCCGTCCCCCCACCATGCCGACGATCCGGATGAACGCGTCCACGAGGGGGTTCTCTGCGCGAACCGAGCGGTCGGCGACGCAGAACGGGATGAACGAAGGGTCATCGTCTTGGCGCTCGAACACGGCCTCGACCAACGGCGCGTAGGTCTCGACGTCGGTCAGCAGGACGGCGATGTCTCGGGGCTGCAGCGTCGGGTCGTCGGCGAGCATGGCCAGGAGGTGGTCATGCAACACCTCCACTTCGCGCATCGGCGAGTGACACGCATGCAACGTCACCGAGGGATCTCCTACGGCGGGTTTGTGACGCTGCGTTTGCTGCCCCTGCAGGTGGAGCATCCGCGATTGAAGCGCGGCGAGCGTCGAGTCCTGTCCGGGGTCGACGTACAGGGAAGTCTCGTCCTCCTGGTAGTCGACCTGCTCGAGGACGCCCTGAAACTCCCGACCGACCGCGCCGAGCGAGACGAGCAGCGGCGGGACGGCGTCCAAGACCTCGGGGGTCATCCCGCGACGGCGCAGTTCGGCCCAGTACTCCTGCGAGGGCGAGACGACGAACAGGTGCACCGGCACCACCTTGTCGAGCGCCTGCAGCACGTGCACGTAGAACGGCGGCAGCGTGGTGACGCCAAACAGGCTGACGCGAGCCGGGAGGCCTTGGGGTGGCGCCTCTTCGAGGGCGTCGATGAAGTCTTGCGCCGAAGCGGCGACGTGCTGGCCGCCCAAGCGGTCGTTGACGACGCGCCACAGGACGGCCTGCCAGTGGTCTTCAGCCCCCGCATCCCAGCCGAGCACCATCTCGGGCCTGAAGACCGGGTACTGATCGAAGACATGCGCGATGCGGTGTGCGAGCTGGAAGAGATGTCGGCCCGTGTCGTCTCGTTCGACGAAACGCCGAAGCTCGATGAACGGCGGGGTGCGCAGGAGCTCGGGGAGTTCGGCAAGAATCGGCCACAGCAGCTGCTGCGGGTCCGTCCACGCCGGTCCTTGCGGGGCGACCTTGGCGAACAGATCGTCGACGAAGCGCCGAGGGAATGGAAACTGCCCACCTGCCCATACGCCGAGACGCTCGGATAGCTGCATCGACAGCCACGTGTTCATGCCGCGACTGCTCACCACGATGCACTCGGGTTGCAGAGGGTCGGGCAGGGGGGGCTCGACCACGTTGGTGAGGGCGTCGAGGAGGCGTTCGACGCGGTTGCTCCGATGCAGGCGCATGACGGTTCGTGAAGGTGCACCATCCCGCCTGCTGCGCCGGCTTACAACCGCGCTTGAAGGGCTCCCGAGGGTTTTCCACGGTGCGGTGGGAAGAGATCCCGGGGCAGAACTTGATACGATGGGGCTGCAATGCTTAGACGGTGGATTGGGGTCGTGGGGCTGACGTTGACTCTTGCGGGGTGCGACAGCGCCGGGGACGAAGGTGAGACCGACGGCGCCGGGGGAAGCGGCTCGGGAGGCAGCGAGGGCAGCCAGAGCGGAAACGACAGCCAGACCGGGAACGACAGCGCCGCGAGCGGGGCTGACAGTGACAGTGGCGGTGGCGGCGAGATCCCAGCCAACGGATACTGCGACCCCGTGTCCTCTTGGGACACGTCGATGGTCGAATTCGAAGAAGACGTCCTCGTGATCGTCAACGAGGTTCGCGCGGCCGGTGCGAGCTGCGGTGGGCAGTCGTTTGCAGCGACCGGGCCGCTTACGATGAACCCGGCGCTGCGCTGCGCGGCGCGTGTCCACTCCAAGGACATGGCCGATCGAGCGTTCTTCGACCACACCAACCCCGATGGTGAAGATCCCTTTGTGCGGATGGAGCGGGCCGGGTACTCCTACTTCACCGCGGGCGAGAACATCGCCGCGGGGCAGACGAGCCCGAGTGACGTGATGCAAGGCTGGATGGACAGCCCGGGCCACTGCCGCAACATCATGAACCCCGACTTTGCCGAGATCGGCGTCGGCACGTTCGAATCCGTAGATGGGGGGTACCGCTACCTGTGGACCCAGACCTTCGGCGCTTCGTGATCTTTGTGCGAACCGGCTGACGTTCGGAGCGTCCCCTTTCCGGCTCTGTGGCTGCTAGGTTGCGCCGCGATGCGACTGCACGCGATGACGCTGGTGATGACTGCGACGCTGCTTGGCTGCGGAGGCGGCGGTGGAGGGAGTGATGCGGGGTCGGGAGACTCCGGCGCGACGCCGACGCCCGTCGAGGGGGACTACTGCGAGCCGGTCGAGTCCTGGACCCCGGCGATGACCGAGTTCGAAGAGGACGTCATCGTGCTGGTCAACGAGGCCCGAGCTGCGGGCGCAACGTGTGGCGGCGTGGTCTATGGACCTGCTGCGGCCGTCTCCCTGGACACCGCGTTGCGTTGTTCGGCGCGCGTGCACTCCCAGGACATGGCGATTCAGGGGTTCTTCGACCACGTGAACCCGGATGGCGAGGATCCGTTCGATCGCATGGCGCTCGCTGGCTACGACTACTCGACCGCCGCGGAGAACATCGCGGCGGGCCAGCTGACTCCCCAAGCGGTGATGTCGGGCTGGATGGCGAGCGCGGGCCACTGCGCCAACATCATGAACCCCGCGTTCACGGAGCTGGGGGTCGGGGCGTACGAAGCAGCGGCGTCCGAGTTCCCGATCTACTGGACGCAAAACTTCGGCAGCCCGTAGCGCTCGCGGTTGCCGGAGCCGGGACCCCGCCGCAGTGTCCGTGTTGTGGACGGCCCGGTTCGGCGAGGACCCGGATTCGAGCTTGGGATTCCGACCCCGCGAGCCGACATACCAAAGGTGAGCCGAAGCGCGCACTACCACGTCGACCCGGCTTCTCACCGGCACAGCGCCCATCTGTGGAAGGCGGTGGCGCCATTCGTATCGCTCGAGGAGCAGCTCTTCGCTCAGCACCCGCGCTGGCTGGACGAATGTGCCGAGGCATTCGTGGAGAGTGTGCTGCCCGAAGCGACTCCGCTCGGGCGTGCTGCCTGAGACGGGCGGCCCAACTACTGGGCGAATTGGGCCTTGAGCTCGTCGATGAACGTGCGCTCGCCCCCGGAGACTTCACCGTCCGCTTCCGCGATGGCTTCCAGGTCCGCCACGATGCGGGCCCGGGCGGCGGCGTCGGCGAAGGACGCGAGGCTGGCCGCACGCGCCCGCGCGGCGGACAGGCGGTCGCCAGCGTCGACCTGTTTGTAGTCCGCGACAGCACCCTGGATGACCTGCCCGATCTCGGAAAGCTCCGCATCGGGAGCCCAGCCTTTGACCTTCTCCGCGAGCGTTCGCATCTCCTCCATCGACAGCGATCCATCGGTGGCATGGCTGAAGGTCAAGTACAAGAACGCGAGCGAGGACAAGGCGTCGTTGTTGGACATCGTCGCGCGGATCGTAGCACGCGAGGGCGGCGCCCCGGGACCGTCATCTTCGGGTCAGGACCCCGGCAACGTGACCGCTTGCGTCACCGTGGCCCGGCCGTAGTTCGCGGTGCCGTAGGTGCTGTTGAAGATGATGGTCTGTCCGTCAGGGGTGAACGTGGGCTCGGCGTGCCGCGCCCACTCGTTGATCGCGATCCGCCGGGTCTTGCCCGAGGCGAAGGCGTGGACCGCGAGGTTGCGATCGAACTGCCCGGTCTGGTCGACTGCAAACACGACCCGCTCACCGCCGGGCGAGACGACGAAACGATCCCCCGCGTCCTCCAAGGGGATCTCCGTGGTGGTCACCGCATCCGTTCGCAGCGCGCGGACACCTGAGGTTGGGTCGGAGACGAATGCGGGGTGTGGCCGCTGGGGGTCCAGCGGTGGGGTCGCGAACAGCTCGGTGACCGCGGCTGAGAACGTGTGGGTGGTGACGCCTCGGCGCGAGTCGGTGAGCAGGGTCAGTCCGGTAGAGCCGGGCCGGAGCCACACGTCGGGGTTGGAGCGGGCGCCCTCGTCGGTGGGCACCGCCAGAACGGAACCGTCCTCGATGCTGAGCACGTACAGCCACCGCTGTTCGGGAATCGGGGGCGGCGCCGGCTCGGCGTCCGGGTCAGGCTCGTCCAGCACGTCCTCTTCGTCGTACGCGGGGTAGGGGGGCTCGTACTCGCACGAGGTGGCGACGTGGGTGTCGTCGAGCCACACCGGACTGCTGATCGCGGTGCATCCGGCCAAAGGCCATGTTTGTGCGTGCGGTGCGTCGGGGGTGTGGATCTCCGCGACGAGACCGCCGTCGACCTCTGCACCTCGGACCACCTTGCCCGCCGCGTTGGCACGTCCCCAAGGTCCGTCTCCCTGTTCGATCGTCCCGGCGGGGACCAGACCGCAGCCTGGTTGCTTGGGGTCCACGGTGAAGACCATCAGCTCCCGGCTACCCCACTGCGCCACCAGGGTGCTCCCGCCCGCGTGGACGGCCACCTCCCCGGGTTTGATCCGGTCGGCGGCCTCGCACCGAGTGCGGGCGCCGGAGTCGAGGTCTTGAACCCATGCCCGGGTATCTTGGGTCCACTCGAGTGCGACGCGGTCGGTCGTTGGGTTTTGGAGAATCGGGGCGTCGACCAACAGCAGGGCGCTTCCGTTACCGAGCGCGTAGCCATGTGTACGCTCCACGCTCTTGGCGAGGAGCCGGGGTTTGGGCTTCGCTTCCTCACTGTCGACCACATACTCGGTGAGCCTCTTCTCGGCCGAGACCGCCTTCTGCTCCACGAGTCCAAACGCTCCCTTGAGCTCGACTGCGGCTTTGATGCGTTCGTACAGCGGTCGGGCTTCGATCGACAGGTTGTTCTCGCCAACGAGGGTCGAGGCCAGCTTGTCCTGCTCGAACAGCGCACGAATCAGCTCCGCATGAGGGGGCAGATCGTAGCGCTTCGGATTGGGATCGACGGTGACCTTGGTCGCCTCGGCCGCGAAATCGCCCACGCTGAACACGGCGTACCGATGGTCCTTGCCGATCGTGGCGGAGTCGGAGGTCACCGCTCGGCTTCCGAAGTTCAGCGAGGCAGCATCGGCAAAGGCCACATATCCGTAGCCCTTGGTGTCTGCGTAGTACAGGGCCGCATCGATGTCATCTTCGGTGGAGCTGCCCGCACTGCGGCCCTGGGCGGCGGCGTCCGCCAGCGCGCGCCGTTCGATCGAAAACCCCATCTGTTCGAGCAGCGGTGCCGAGGGGTCATCCGTGCCGACGATCAGGATGTTTGTGGGCTCCTCCGGAGCGCCGATGGGCCCGGGCTCACGGCCCAAGAAGAACCACGCGACGCCTCCGGCGGCGGCGAGCACGAGCGCCGCGACGAAGATCTTCGGGCCCTTGGGCTTGACCGCTTCCATGTTGGTGAGCGACTCGGTCATGGCGGTGGCAGCCTCGCACGGCTCCCCCTCACAGCGCGAGGTCGGTCTCGGCGCCGGTTTGCGGGTCGCGGAGGATGACCCGCTTGCCCCCTTGCGTGGCGGACCGGAGCATCTGCAACAAGCCGAGCGCCTGCAAGACAACGTCGCCCGGGGTCTTGGCACCCACGTCTTGCGCCAGCTTGACCATGAGCATCGCGGTCTTGCCCGGGATCTCGATCGTCATCGGGCCGGGGTCGGACGGAGGCGCGTCGGGGGGAGCGAAGCTACGCACGGGTCAAGCATGACATGGGTTTGCCCGGCGCCCTGCCCGAGGGAGGCGTCGGGCCTACCGTCGTTCACTCGTCGCCGCTGGCGGCAGCCGTGTACTCCGGGAGCTTGCCCAGCACCCGTCCGATGTACTTCGTGCCCCGCGAGGTCTCCTGGGTCTCGACGCAGCTCTCGACGACCTGCAGGCCCGCGGCCCACTGCTGGGCGGCCGTGTCGAGGCCAACGTCCGCCGGCGCTTTGCCCTCGCCCTCGCCCTCGCCCGGGGCGCTGACGTCGGGAACCTTCATGACCGACTGCATCGCGCTGGCTTTGGCCCGCAGCTCGGCTGCGGTCCTCGCCATGTTTTCGCTGCGGACCGGACGAGAGCTGCCCACGAAAAAGACGTGGCCGGCCTCGGTGGGCGGCGTGTCGACCCAGCTGCCGCACGCACTCGTCGCCCGGGTGTAGGGGGTCTCGGTCAGCTTGAACGCGAAGTAGACCGGATCATCGAACTCGACCACACGTTCCACCGACTCGTCGTGGGATGCCGACCCCTCGCCCTCGACGCCCTGCGGTGAGCGTCCTTGCCCGCCTGCGGCCAGGTTCGTGGAATTGGACTGGAAGACGCTTCCCGTGCCCTGGAGAAACTCGCCCACGTAGCGGTCAGTGCACTGGTCTGGCTGGGACTTGCAGCACTCGGCGAAGGCTCCGGGATCGTCGATGTTGCCGATCATCTTCCCGGTGAGTTTGTACTTCACCTCGACCGTCGTGGTCTTGGATGCGGAAGCCTTGCCGTTGGCGACGAGCGGTACGCCGATCTTCGCCGCCACCTCGGAGCTGACCGCCATCGTCTCGGAATACTCGACTCCGCCGGCCTCCACGAACTTGTAGCTGACGTGCTGCGAGCAGGTCAGCTGCATGGCCGCAGTCTCGTCGAGGTCCTGCTCGCCGCGTGGGACGAAGCGTCCGATATAGCTCGAGGGATCCGTGTCGAAGGAGTTTCGCAGGAACACCCGGTTCGCCGAGGAGATCGACGTGGCCTCTTTGGAGGGGCCACCACCGAACAGGGCGCAGCCTCCAACCAGCGCGAGCAACACGAGCGAAGTCTTCTGCAGGGGCAAGGCGTCTAGCACGAACCCCACACGCGCCTCGCCCTCCCATGTCGCGAATTTTCGCCGGGATCCTCGGAAACGACGTCACCAGGCTCCCATGGCGCGCGTATCGGGGACCGGCAAGACTTGCGGGCCACCGGGACGGAACCGATGCCAGATTGGCGTCATGGAGCTTCATTTTCACGGCGCGGTGGGGCAGGTGACCGGGTCGCTACACCGGCTGCGCGTCGGCGGTCGGGACATCTTGCTCGATTGCGGTCTGTTTCAAGGGCGCCGGGCCGAGGCCGACCGGGAGAACCGGGACCTCCCCGGCTGGGCCCGCGAAGCCCACGCGCTCGTCCTGTCGCACGCGCACCTGGACCACTCGGGGAACATCCCCACGCTGGTCAAACACGGCTTCAACGGGAACGTGTTTCTCACCCCGTGCACCCGGGACCTGTGCAGCGTGATGCTCCGGGATGCGGCGATGATTCAGCAGCAGGACGCCCGCTGGATCAACCGTCGCAACGCTCGCAAGGGCATCGATTCCGAGGTGCGTCCGCTGTACGACCTCGGCGATGCCCAACGTGCCGTGTCCCAGATGGTCTCGGTCGGTCTGCATCGGCCGATGCGGGTCGCGCCGGGCGTGACCGTGACGTTTCACGACGCGGGGCACGTGCTCGGCTCGGCGGTCGTGCAGCTCGACCTGGAGGAGAAAGGCGTTCGTCGCCGGCTGCTGTTCACCGGCGACCTTGGGCGCGAAGCCCTGCCGCTGCTTCCGTCCCCAGAGGTGGTCGAGGACGTTGATGTGCTGATCTCCGAGAGTACGTACGGCGACCGTCAGCACGTGCCCTTCGAGAGCACGGACGACGAACTGGCGGAGATCATCACCACGACGATCGGCCGAGGAGGCCGGGTCTACATCCCAAGTTTCGCCTTGGAGCGGGCCCAGGAGGTCCTGTTTGCGCTCACCCGCTTGCATCACGCCCAACGGATTCCCTCGGTTCCCATCTACGTCGACAGTCCGCTCGCGGTCTCGGTCACCGAGATCTACAAGCTGCATCCAGAGTCCCTGGCGAAGAGTGTTCGAGCTCGACTGCTCGAGCGGGATGATCCGTTCTCCCCACCGGGCATGCGGTACGTGACCGATGTGGAAGACTCCAAGGCGATTCAGGCAAGCAATGAGCCTTGCATCGTGATCGCCGGCTCGGGGATGTGCGAGGGGGGTCGGATCGTGCATCACTTCAGGAGCGGCCTGGGCAACGCGAAGAACGCGGTGGTGATCGCTGGATTCATGGCGCAGCACACCTTGGGCCGACGACTCGCCGAGGGGCGGCGAGAGGTCAAGGTGTTGGGCATGGCCCGGGACGTGCGGGCCTCCGTACACTCCTTGCGAGGGCTGTCCGCGCATGCCGACAAGCGCGGGTTGCTCGACTACATCCGGCAGACACGCAAGGTCGGTCCGGTGCGTACAGTCGTCCTCGTTCACGGTGAGGATCGGGCGCGGGCCTCGCTCGCGGAGTCCGTCAAAGAGGCCGGAGTGCCGGAAATTGTGGTGCCGCAGCGGGGCGACATCGTCCCGCTCTAGTGTCCCGAGCGGGCTGGGTTTGCCGTTGCAACGCGGGGGGTGTTCTTCGGCATCCCCGACGGCGTAATCTCGCGCGGGTGAAGCCCATCGTCGAAGTCGCCGCGCAGCTCGGAGTCGAACCGTCTTCCCTGATCCCCTACGGCCACGACAAGGCCAAGCTTCGAACCGAGACGCTGCCGACTTCGAAGCCGGGCACATCGGTGCTCGTCTCCG
>CAJXVA010000353.1 GCA_913061055.1 uncultured Pseudomonadota bacterium | reverse complement strand
ACCCTGGACGCCGACGCGGAAGCGACTGAGGTCCAGCCCGCCGCGGCGGCCGTACCGCCCGCAGACCCGCAGCCCGATCCGGTGGCCGCCGCTGCGGGGCCCGAACCGCTCGTGGCACCTGCCGCCGCACCCGAGCCCGCACCGCGACCCAAGATCGTACGTCAGCCCAAGCCCTTGTCTCCCGCCGCAGCCCGTCGAGCGGCCCGAGCCGCCCGTGCGCTGCGGGGCGCACTCGCGGACGGACGGGTTCTGGCCTCCCCTGAAAACTTCGCACTCGCCACCGCCGACGGAGACGAGCTCGGTTGGACGGATGCGAAGTCCGCATGCGCGAGCCTACAAGTCGACGGCCACGGCGGCTGGTCACTACCCTCCCGCGGCCAAGCCCGCGAGATTCACCGTGGCAAAGCCTCACCGCGCGTGGCGTACTGGACCCGGCAGCCGGGTCCACACGGCGACACCATCTACGTCTACGACCCCCGGACCCGCCGCTCCTCGCCGTGGCTGGATCAAGAGATCGCCTCGGTCGTCTGCGTTCAGCCCCGCCCCCGCTGACGCCGATTGCTCAGCGTGAGCTGGTACGCGAGGCTGCGGACCATGTCTGCTCTGCGTCCCGGCGACCGCATCCTCGTGACCGGTGGGTCCGGCTACATCGCCTCACACATCGTCGCGCAGCTCCTCGAAGCCGGGTTCGAGGTGCGAGCCACGGTTCGCAACCCGGACGACGCGACCAAGACCGCCCACCTCAGAGCGCTGGACGGCGCCGAGCGATTGGAGCTCGTGGCCGCCGACCTGATGAAGCCCGGCGACTTCCACGAACCGGTTCAAGGCTGTCAGGCGGTCGTCCACGCCGCATCCTCCGTGCGCCTGAGGGCGGACGATCCCCAGCGAGACATCGTCGACGTTGCGGTCGACGGAACCCGCAACGTCTTTGACGCCATCGATGCCGCGCAGAGTGTGCACACCGTCGTCCTCACGTCCTCCATCGCGGCGATCATCGACGACGCCAAAGACCCGTCGTACCGCTTCACCGAGGAAGACTGGAACGACTCGGCCACGGTCCACAGCGCCCCGTACCCTCTATCGAAGTCGCTTGCCGAACGCGAGGCGTGGAAGCGGGCCGAGACTGCGGACTACCGGGTGGTCACGATCAGCCCAGCGCTGGTGCTGGGACCGGTCTTCACCAAGACCCACATCCGCTCGTCCCCCAACGTCCTGCATGACCTGTTGTCCGGCAAGTTCCCCTTGGCCCCCCGTTTTCGCTTCAGCATCGTCGATGTTCGCGATGTCGCGCGCGCCCACATCGAGGCCCTGCGCAGACCCGAGGCGCAGGGCCGGCATATCCTCTCGAACCGAGGCATGTGGATGCGAGAGCTGGCCGAGGTGCTTCGCCCCGAATTTCCGCAGCACAAGATCCCTCGTTTTCAGATGCCCAACTTCGCGATGTACGGCGTCGCTTTGTTCGACAAGCGGCTGAGCTGGGATTTCCTGCGGCGCAACCTCGACGTGCAGCGCCAACTCGACAACAGCAAGTCGAAGCAGGCGCTCGGCATTGAGTATCGCCCCGTCCACGAGACGATCCTCGACACCGCTCGGTCGTTCGTCGAGCGCGGGTTGTTGTAGCGCGAGCTAGACCCGGCCGTGGTTGGCCACCGTCGTCGGAATGACGGGACCCGCTGCCTGATGCTGAAGCGCTTCGGGGTGGGCCTTGTAGTGGTCCCGAACGACCTGCGCCATGGCCCGCTTGCGTGCCTCGTCGACCGCGGCCTCCGACGCGTCGCCGAGCGCCTCCGCCAGACCGTGAACGAGCGGTACCTGCGGCTCGGGGACCTGATCGGCCCACGAACGCAACAGCTTGGCGTCGACGACTGCGGGAAGAGACCCGAGAATCCCGACGTCGTTCTGGTCGTGGATGAGGAGGCCGGAGGTGGTGCCACGATCCAGCGTGAGGACTTGGAACAGGTAGACCGTGTGGTAGGCCCGCTGGGCGGCGATGTCTTCATCCGTCGAGATCCGCGCCATCGCCGAATCCGCGAGGTCAACGTACCCATCGGTGACCGCTTCTCCGAACGACTGCGCGAAGGCGAGGTCGGCATCGAAATCGCCCGAGTCATACCCTTCGAGGTAGACGTGCGACACGCCGCGGTGACGCTTCAGCGCCGGAATGTAGAAGTAGCGATCCGCATTCTCCCGCCCTTCGCCGTACGCGTCCCCCAACGCTCGACGAAGGATCGCGTCGTAGGCATCCCGATCGCCGGTGTCGAGGATCGCGGGGTTGAGATCCGCCATCATTCGCCAGTAGGCCGATCCGGAGCGCATCGAGGTCCAGCTGATGTGAATGTGGACCGAGGGCGTGCGCGGATTCGCGGGGTGCACGATAGTGGACAGGGCGGTCGCAGACGAGAGCTTCCGCTCGGGCTCGTCGTCGTAGTGAACCTGGGACACATTCACCGACGCCCGATTGAACGCATCGCAGCTCGGTGCCACCAGACGAACGCCGCCGCCGTGGCGCCCCTCATCTCGGACCCACTCGACTGGCCCATACGGCGCAGCCCCCGGGAGCCCCCCGAGGCGCTCCGCGAACCTCGACTGCAGCCCCTGGACCAGAGTCAGCGCCTGGGCCGCTCGTGCGTCTGCTGCGTGCGTACGTTGCATGGGCGAAAGATACCGACCGCGCATCTGGCGTGGGCTGCGTTTTTTGCCGTTCCGGGTGCGGGCTCACAGAACCGCGTCTCCCCTTTGCCCACACTGGCGTCATGAGACGCATTTCTATTTTGACTTGCCTTGCGGTGGGCCTCGCGTCGACCGCCGCCCATGCCGCCCCGGTCCTTCGCTTCCGAGACACCGCCGCCGGCAACATCGTCGCGACCGGCAACACCCTCGGCCTGAGCAAGGCCCTCGACCTCAACAGCCCCGGGCTCGAGGACTCGATCGGCACGTTCCTCACCCTGGACGAGACGAGCGTCGACGACTTCCCCGCGAACCCGGGCAACCCCTGGGGCGACGGCACGACGAACGACTGGACGCTCAACGGCTCAGAGGGCGAGCTCGTTCTGCCCGGAGACAACACGATGGTGCTCCACGCGGAGCTCATCTGGGGTGGCAGCACGCTCTACGGCACCGAAGACGTCACGGGTGACCTCGACAGCTCCGTCACGCTGTCCTTCGGCGACGACTCGCTCGTTGTCGACCCCGACCCGGCGACCGAGCTCACGATCATGGAGACCGCAAACGAGGGCTTCCCGGTCAACAACTACATGCGCTCCGCCGACGTCACGGACTTCGTGTCCACGCACGGCGCCGGCTTCTACGCGACCGAAGGTGTCCCGGCGACCCAGGACTCGCTCATCGACGAGCTCAACACGGCCGGCTGGACGCTCGTCGTCGCGTACCGAACCGCGGGGGAGCAGGTCCGCAACCTGACGATCTTCGTCGGAGGTTCGTACGTCGACGAAGACTCGACCGAGGACTATGAGTTCGCTGGGTTCTGCACCCCGCCGCAGGGCGATTTCGACGGGTACGCCGTCGTCAGCGCGATGGAAGGCGACGCCGATCGTGAGGGCGACAGTTTCGCGATCGCCGAGACCCTCGCCGGCCCGTTCGTGAACCTGAGCGGCCCCAACAACCCTGAAGACAACTTCTTCTGCTCGCAGCTCAACGACTCGGACGGTGCTCTCGATACCGCGGGCACCGCGGGCGACCTCAACCACAACGCGATCGCGGGCAACAACGTCGTCGGTGGCCGGCAGGGCTGGGACATCACCCGCGTGTCGCTGACCTCCGCCGACACGCAGCTCGTCAACGGACAGACCGAAGCGGTCATCCGGACCCAGACCGCGAGCGACTCCTACATCCCCACGGTGGTTGCCTTCGGCATCGAGGTCAACGCACCCGACCTGTCGAGCGCCGCCGCGGCGGCTGCCCCCACGACGCTCGCCATCGACGAGACCTCCACGGTCACCGTCGACATCGCGAACATGGGCGAGTCCGACGCGACCGGGGTCATCTTTCAGGCCGCGCTTCCGGACGGTCTCACGCTCGATAGCTTCGCCATCGACGGCAACGACGGTGACATCGATGGCAACGCAGTCGATGCAGCAGGACTGGCCGCCGGCGTGGCCATCGGTGATGTTGCGGTCGACGGCGCCAAGCAGCTGGAGTTCGTCGTTCGCTCCGAAGGCGCCCCGGCCGAGGACGCGTACCTCATCACTCCCCAGTGGACGTACGACTACGTCAGCTGCACCGGTGAGGACCCGCTGACCGAGCCGCAGGTGCTCGCGGACATCGTCATCGACTTCGAGGGCGATGACCCCACGACCAGCGGCACGACCAGCGGCGGTGCCGGCGACAGCTCCGGCGGTGGTGCCGATGAGAGCACCAGCGACTCCGACTCGGACTCCAACGGCGAGACGACCGACTCCGACTCCGACACGGCCACCACTGGCGACTCCGACACCGAAGGCTCGTCGGACTCGATCGGAACCGGTGCCGACGAGGGTGACGACGGTTGCGGCTGCACCTCGGGCAACGACGGCGCCCCCGCGGCCCTCGTGTTGTTCGGGCTGGTCCTCGGCCTTCGTCGCCGGCGCGACTAGACCCGGTCGTTACAGCATCACCGGGCCGCCCTTCTCGGCGGCCCGCAGATACGCAGGACGCGCGCTCACGGTTTTGAACCAGGCGCGCGTTTTGCCTTGGTTGGTGTCGACACGACCCCGGGCGAGCAACGCCTCGATCGGGTAGCTCATCTGCACGTCGGCCGCGGTGAACGCATCGCCGGCGAAGAAGGCGTGTTCGCCGAGCTGTTGCTCGATGAAGGCGGCGTGCTTCTCGAGTTCGGGCGCGGTGAACACCCCCTCGACCTTCTTCACGATGCCCTTGGCCACCGGCTTGATGAAGAACGGCAACGGTGCGCTTTCGACCTTGCTCATCAGTAGCCGGACCAGCAGCGGCGACATCAGCGAGCCTTCCGCGTAGTGCATCCAGTAGCGATACCGATCGAAGTCCGCGCTCGGGGCCTCCGGCCGGAAGCGACCCTCCCCCAGCACCTCCGCGCAGTGCTCGAGGATCGCACCAGACTCGGCGTAGCTCTTGCCATCGACCTCCAACACCGGAGCCTTTCCGAGCGGGTGCACCTTCTTGAGGCTGTCAGGCGCTCGGATGGTGACGGGGTCACGCTCATAGGTCTTCATCTCGTAGGGGAGCTCCAGCTCTTCGAGCATCCAGAGCAGCCGGTGCGAACGAGATTTCTCCAGGTGGTGAACGATGATCTCCGCCACGGCGCGGAGGATAGCAGCGTCAGCCGGCGCCCATCTTCGTGGCCTCGATGGGGTAGTCCGCGGCGGTCCGGTAGGGCAGCTCCGGCCACCACCGCTGCGGCGCACCCGTCGTCGTCGGCTCGAGGCTCTCACCCGGACGAGGTGCGAGGACCGAGACCCCATCCCGCTCGGCGGCATCCATCACGCGCTCCATCGGCTCGGCCCACCCGTGGTTGGCCAAGTCGAACAACCCCCAGTGCACGGGCAGGAACTTGTCCCCCTGCAGCATCTGATGCGCCGTAACCGCCTGCTCGGGTCCCAGATGCCAGTCGGGCCACGCTTGAGCATAGGCCCCGACCTCCAGCATCGTCACCTCGAACGGGCCCAGCCGCTCACCGATCTCGGTCATCCCGGGGAACAGCCCGGTGTCGCCCGAGAAGAATACGTTGTGGTTCTCCGACCGGATCGCATACCCGGCCCAGAGGGTTCGATTCTGATCCAGGATCTGCCGCCCCGAAGCATGGCGCGACGGAGCCGTGGTGATGGTCAGCCCCTCCACCTCGTGCACGTCCCACCAGTCGACGTCCTCGATGCGCTCGGCCGGGACTCCCCAGGCCTCGAGGTGCGCACCGACCCCCAAGGGCGCGAAGAAACGCGTATCCCGATCGGCCAGAGCCACGATGGTGGGGTAGTCGAGGTGGTCGTAGTGGTCGTGGGAGATCAACACGGCGTCGAGCTTGGGCAGGTCGTCGAGCGCGAGCGGAGGCGCGTACCAACGCTCGGGTCCAAGCCAGTCAACCGGGGAAGTCCGCGGGCCCCACACGGGATCGGTCAGCAGCACATGCCCATCGATCTCGATCAGCAGCGTGGAGTGGCCAAGCCAGGTGATCCGCAGCCCCGAGGCGGGGGGCGTGTCGAAGAACGACCCCGCGACAGACACCACCGGAAGCGGTGCTTCGGGGACCCGGTTCGGCTCGCCCTCTACGAACTCGGTGAACATCCCGATCTCGTCGTTCCACAGCGGCTGGGGATTTTCGAACACCCCGTCTGCCCACTGCGGTGATGCCTTCATCTTCTCGAGCCGCTCCCCGGTTGGGGCGTAGCCAATGGCCTCCCACCCCTGGACCAGGACGATGCTCGCAAACCCAAGCACCCCGACAAGAACAGCCGCCGCGGCAAACCCCGCCCATCGAAACAGGCGGCGCCACAGGGGTCGCGGAGGTCGAGGGTTCGTTTCGGTGTCGGTTTCGGTGGTCACCCGGGGAACAGGCATTCTGCGCTCAGCGTCTGAGCGTCATTGTTGTCTTCGATGCACTCGTCGACGGCTCCGGCCACGACATCTGCTCCGTCGACATTCACGAAGAAATCCATCGCAGGGTCTCCCTGTGCGAAAGGCACGGCCCACGATACTTGGGTCTGCTGCCCGGGCAACAAGGGAATGGCCGTCAGCTCGGTGCCCACCAGGGCTCCCATCGCGTCGACGCCCTCGTACAGGCTCACTTCGACGCCGGAAGGCACGCCAAGTGCTCCCAGGTTGCGAACGGTCGCCACCACTTCGAGGAAGCCTTCGTCGCACATGTCGAGCTCGGCGACGAGGTCGACCGAGAGGTCGGGTGCGTTGAACACCCCGGCCCCTTGCACGTTCTGGCGATAGTTGTTGAGGTTTGGTTGCGTCCAGTTATCGTCCTCGACCGCCGGAGCGTTACCGGCTGAGGTCGAATTTGTGACGTGGTAGGCGTGCGAGGTCCATACGCGCCGGGTACCCACCCACTGGTCAAAGGCGTCACCGTAGACGAACACCCCACGGCGCTCGGTGTAGCCGGGTACACCACTGCAGTCGTTTCCACTGTCGTTCGCGACGACGAGGATCTCCGAGTTGCCGTCGTCGTCCACATCGACGACCAGCGGATACTCGTGGATGGTCGCGCTGCTGCTCTGGACCTCGAGCAGCACGTCCCCGCTTGCACCGTCGTACACGCGCATGAAGCACTCATCGGCATAGACCACCTCAGCAGCACCGTCACCTTGGAAGTCGAACACGCTGCTGCCCGTGGCGTTGCTGCTCTGGTCCTGCGTCGCTGCCGACCAGCGTTCGAACACGTCTCCGGGCGCCGGAGTGGCGCCCATGACGATCTCCTCACCGGCTCGATAGAGGTCGTAGACGGTGTAGGAGCCCCCGCCCGCAGTCGCCAACTCGGGCCGGCCATCGCCGTCGAAGTCCGCGACCGTCGGCGGCCCACCCCGGCCACCGCCAGGGATCGAGACGGCTGCCGTCCGAAGCGCCGGGTTCAGGTTGCACATCGCTTCGGTCGGGTCGACGCCACACCACGCCAGGCCACTATCTCCTTCGAGTACCCGGAGCTGACCGGACGCCACCAGGATCACCTCCGGCGTCCCATCGAGATCCACGTCGGCGATTGCGGGATAGCCATCGTTGCCGCCCGCGTCCCACAACTGCGTGACGTTCACAATCGGGTCCATGCCCACCATCGAGGTCCAATCGACCGACCACGCCTGCGCACCGGAGACCACCTCTGGGTAGCCATCTCCGGTGAGGTCGACGAGCGACGAGATGCCACCGGTGTAGCCGTTGTTGGTTCCGAACACGGCACCGTTGCCAGCCTGGTTCCAAACGACCAGGCCATCGTCGTCGATCAACGTGGCGCCAAAGACGATCTCGGCCTCCTCGTCGTCGTCGAAGTTGGCGAAGGACGGCGCGCCGTTTTCGACGGAGAAGCGCTGCACAGCGCCACCACCATCGTGCGAGGACCACAACAGCGTGCCGTCACTGTCGACCGCGACGATCCGCGAGCCTCCGGTTTCGGTGCGTGCTGCGTAGATGATGTCCGGGAGTCCGTCGCCGCTGACGTCGGTCAGCCCGATCGTCGAGCGTCCGTGCGCTCCCCAGCTGTCGTTGTTGGGGTCGTGTGGGATCTCGAGCTCGACCGCGCCCGTCTGCCCGTCGAGCACGACGATGTTGCCGCCGGGCCAGCTCAACGCGTCCTGTTGGGTGATGTTGACGACGACCTCCGCGACGCCATCCCCGTCGATGTCGGCCACCACGGGAATCGAGATGATCTCATCGACCTCGTAGCTCCACTCCAGCAGGACCGAGACATCTTCGAAGTCGGGCACAAGCTCGCAGGCGACGGGGTCGAATTGCGGAAGGCACTGATCGAGGGTCGGCTCGCAGAACTCTCCGGCCTCGCAGTCGAACGAATCCGCGCACGCACCGGTGGGGTCTGCACACTGGTCCCCCAAGCAAACCTGGCCTCCGTCACAGCAGATGTCTTGCGCTTCCCCGCAGCGAATCCCCGAGTCGCAGTTGTCCAGGCATGCACCGAGGACGCACTCCTCGTCCGTCGCGCAACACTCGTCCGCCGCACCGCACAGCACGGTCTCGCAGACCGCCTCTGCGCCGGTGCTCGACGAGGTCTCCATCGGTGGGCCACCCGTGGTGGTGTCGCCCTCCGACCCCTGCGACGAGCCGCTGTCCGTGTCCGTGTTCGAGCTGGCGGTGCCCAACGTCGTGCTGGTCTCGGTGCCCGGATCGATTCCCGTGGACGAGGTTGGACCCGCGCTCGACAGCGTGTCGATGCCGTCGGTTCCCGCTTCCCCCGAAGCGACAGAATCACCGCAGCCAACGACGAGCCAGGGCACCACAACGACGGAAGCAGACCGCAACAGCAAGCGCATCAGAGGTAAGTTACCACACAGTTCAGAGGTCCGGGCCGCACGGCCGAATGTGGTCCTCTGCCCGCAGCCGGACCTTTCAGCACCGGTCGAGCAAGCCCAGGAGGGCATCAACCAGCTGGCGGACTCCGTAGGGTTTTCCAAGGAACGTCGTGTTGTGCGCGTGCTCGGCAGCCAAATCGCCAGCCGCGTCGCCACTGATCCGCAGGACGGGGAGCTCCGGAAGCCGCGCGCGGATCTCCACGAGTGCCCGCTCCCCACCCATACCCGGCATGCTTCGATCCAGGACAACCGCCGTGACGCGATCGCTGTGTTGGTCGAGAACCTCGAGCGCCTCCTCCCCGCTGGCCGCCTGAAGCACCTCAAAGCCGACGCCCGAGAACGCCCGCCGCATGACCTCCCGCAGCATCGGCTCATCGTCGACGATCAGGATCGTGCCCTCGCGGTCCGCTGGCGTCTCGGGGCGCGCCTGCGGACCGGTGGTTGTGACCACCGTACCGGTCAGCGGCAGCACGACTTCCATCTGCGTACCCACGCCAACCTCGCTCCGCACCCGAACGCATCCCTCATGGCGCGCCAGGATTCCGAGAACCGCAGCCAGCCCCAACCCACGCCCCTTGGCCTTGCTCGTATGGAACGGATCGAAGATGTGCTGGATGCGTTCCGGCGCGATGCCGCATCCGTGATCCCGGACTCGAACAACCGCGGCCGGTCCAATGCTCGGAGGCGTGCCGAAGAGATGCTCTCCTTCTCCGAACGCGGCCCCGATCTCTTCGATGCCCGTCTCGACCAGGACATCGCCCCCCTGAGCCCCCGTCGCATCCGCCGCGTTGGTGATGACGTTCATCACCACTTGCCGCAGCTGAACCTCGTCGCCGACAACCATGACGGGACCGGCCGGTGCCCCGACCACGAGTCCTACGTTCTTGGGGAAGGCGGAGGTGAGCAGCGGTTTCATCTCTGAGACCAAGTCCGCCAGATCGGTCGAGATCCGCTGGGCGTTCCCCTCCCCGGCAAACGCGAGCATGGAGCTGCTGAGTTCTCCGGCACGCTCGGCAGCAACCCGGATACTCGACAGGGCCTCCGTGACGCGGCTTGGATCCCGTGCACTCTCCGCGAGCGACGCCCAGCCCATGATCGCGGTCAGAATGTTGTTGAGGTCGTGGGCAATTCCCGCGGCCATTTGTCCAAGACTCTCCCGCTTCTGGGCCTCCTGCATGCGAGCGTCGAGAAGTCGCCGCTCAGTGGTGTCGCGCAGAATCGCCTGAAGTCGGCCGGTGTCGGGTCCCCGGGCGATTCGGACGAACATGCCCTCCACCCAGACGGTCCCACCGTCAGCTTTGCGCAGGGGTGCCACGACCTGCAAGGGCTGTCTCTTATACACATTCTGACGCTGCCGACGAGCGATCTAGTGTAGATCTCG
>CAJXVA010000352.1 GCA_913061055.1 uncultured Pseudomonadota bacterium | reverse complement strand
CCGTAGTCTTTTGTCGGCCCTCGCCCCCAACCCACGCGCGGGGGAATCGCGCTGGTGTCCCGGAACGGTCGTCCCGGAAAAAGCCGCGTCCCGAAGAGAGACAAGCCTCGCAATTGGTGTCCGACGACGCGATGGGGAATTTGGACCCGAAGTTCCCATGGCCCCCACCGCACACAAGCACGAAGCCGCCGCGCCCTCGCACCTCCGCGCGGTCGAGCCCACATCCGGACGCCGCGTCATCACCCTTGGGGGGCGGGCGCTCGCATCGGTGAGTGCTGATCGGTCTCGCGTGAACGTGGTTCGGGCGACTTCGGCGGAGGGACTACCCGCCATCGACGTCCTCGCGGGCCTCGCCGCTCGCGATCCCACCGGCCTGATCTTCATCGGTCACGGTTCGCGTGGCCTGGCGTTCGCCCTCGACCATGGCCGCATCACCTCCGCGTACGGCACCGAACCCCGCGGCTCGATGAGCTCCTGGTCCGCGGCCGCGGCTCCCGGGGACGCGAAGGTCTGGGTCAAGGATGGCCGGGAGGCGAGCCTCGACCTGCTCGGCGCGTTCATCCAACGCTGTGTCCTCGAACGACTTTCTTTCGCCACCGAGACGGGCTCTATCCTCACGGTCGTCCGCGGCGACGTGTGTTGGCTCGGTGCTTCACTCAGTCGCGATCGCGCTCCAAGCCTTCAGCACGTGTTGATGGAGCATGCGCGTGAGACCGACGAGGTCAGCCGGCTGAAGGCGCGATTGGGCCAGTCCACGTGGATCGCCAGCCGAGGGACGCCACCGGACGGGCCAGCATCCGCACGCCCTGCGCTGCGAGCGGTCCCGAACGATGAGACGAGCTTCGGAGACCTTGCGGCCCTCGGCGACACAGATTCCTCACCGCTCGCGCTTCTGTCGGCGGTCTGGAGGATGTGTGACGGCAGCACAACCGTCGACGAGTTGGCCAGCCAGAGCGTGTTTGGACGCTCCCCAACGATGAGAGCGCTGTGGGAACTCAAGACCCGGGGCAACGTCGAGTTCTCCGCCCCCGCCAAGGTGCAGACTCCGGCCGCGCAAATCATGTGAGCATCCCCTTACGCCAACTGGCACGGCTGTAGGCCTTGCCGCCACGTTGGTATGGTGTGGCGTGATGTTGGTGAAACGGTTGTGGTGGTGCGCGCTCTGCCTGGCGGCGTGCTCGTTCGAATCCGCCGACACCACGCCCCAGGATTCGACGCCAGCGGAGGACACCTCGGGTGACGAGGGAGGCAGCACCGCCGAACCCCCCACCGGCAATCCGATGTCGACGGGAACGAGCGGGGAGACCTCCCCACCCACCACCGCGACGACCGGCGGCGAGACGTCTCCCACGGTCGGCGAGACCTCGAACGAAACCACCGACGAAACCACCGGCGAGGCCACGGACGAAACCGGGGATGTCGAAGTCGAGCCCGGATGTCCTCAACCCCTGCCCGACAGCTGGGTGTTGTGTGAAGACTTCGAGGACGTGGGCGACCTCGGCAGCCACTTTGCAGCGGTCTTTGGGTCGGGCTTGGCGATCGGCGGACCGGGCTACGAAAGCGCCGAGGCCCTCGAACTCACTCACTTCGCGCAACAAAGCTGGTCCGGAGAGCTTTGGATCCGCTTCGGCGAGGGCCCCGCTTCGGCGAACACCGCCGAACCCGACACGCAGTTCGACGAGGTCTGGACCCGGTTTCGATTCCGTGCGGACGAGGGCTGGCCCGTCCAGGGTCCCGGAGACCTCCTGTCGATCGATGGCGTGGCGCAGAACGGAGGATGGGGTGCGACGTTCAAAGCACGGGTCTCGGCCGGCCAGGCAGAGTCTTCGATCCGCAACAGCGCATTCACGTGCCTCTTCGGCGGGGATCATCCCTGCATGGGCGACAACGACTGGGACCATCTCGACTACCTCGGCGGGGAGCTCGGAGAGGTCTCGGTGTTCGGGGAGGAGGTCGCACAACAGTGGCACTGCGCCGTCGTCCATGCCCGACTCAACACCGCCGGAAACTCGAACGGACTGGTCGAGGTCGCCGTCGATGGACAGCCCGATGCATCGCTCACCGGCGTCGACTTCCGAGGCTCACGCTCCGATCTTGGCTTCAACATGCTCTCGATCGCAGCGTTCATCCAGACGTCACTGCAAGACAACCACCGCCGCTACATCGACGACATCGTCGTCTCGACCGAGTCCTTGGACTGCGACTAGAGCACTGCTCTACTTCACACCGACGATGTAGACGAGCCAGCTGTCCTGGTTCTCTTCTTCCTCGGTGACCTCGTAGTCGCCGGTGCCGTCACCATCGTCGTCCGTCCGCTCCCAGTACACCTGGGTGTCCGAGAAGCCGGCTTCGACCAGGATCTCGCGCAGCTCCGGAACCGTCCACAAGCGCCAGTCGTAGGTGAACGCCTTGCGGATCTTGCTGCCGTCGGGGAACTCGAAGTGGATGTGGCACAGCGTGTGGTGGTTGATCGGGTTGTAGCTCGCCTGCTCCCAGATGTACGTGAAGCCGTCGAGTTCCCGCTCCTCCTCCACCTCGACGATGGCTTCAAAGCCTCCGTACAGCTCGGTGATGAAGATGCCATCGGGCGCAAGCTTCTCGCGTGCCACCTCGAAGTAGCGGCGGAGCTCGTCCCGGGTCTTGAACACGCCGTAGCTGAAGTTGAGCGCACAGGTGAGATCGGTCGGCTCGCCAAGGCCGTCGAGCACGTTACCGTTGGCCAGCTGCACCCGGGCCTGCGCAGCCTCGGACAGTGGCGCCAAGTTGTGCTCCCGCCCCCACTGCAGCGTGGGCTCGTCCAGGTCGACACCCAACGCGGTGCGGCTCTTTTTGCTGGCGGCCCAGGTGCAGCTGAGGAACGCGGTGCCGCAGAAGTCTTCGCGCATGGAGAGCGCCGTTCGCCCGCGAAGGTCCTTGAAGACCTTCGAGAAGAACTCCACGTCGGCCTCAGGCGACTGCACGGCCGCCTGGTAGAGCTTGTGCTTGTCGGCCCGAGTCGCGATGGACTTCTTCTTGGGCTTGGCCCGCCCCTTGCCCTTCGACTTGCTCTTGCTGTTCTTGTTTTTGTTGGGCTTGGCCATCATCGCTCCGCGATCAGGTAGGTCCACCAGCTTTCCTGGTTTTCCACTCGTTTGGGCTCGTCGAACTCGCCAGTCCCGTTGCCCTTTTTGTCCGTTTTCTCCCACATCCGGTGGGTGCCGCTGAAGCCGGCTTCCTCGAGCGCGTCACACAGCTCGGGCATGGTCCACAGCCGCCAGTCGTACTCGAACGCCGGCGAGATCTTGGAGCCGTCGTCGAAGAAGAAGCTGATGGTGCAGCGGAAGTCGTGTGTGAGGGGATCGAAGAAATGCTGCTTCCACCGGTAGGTGAAGCCGCCCAGGTCGTGGCGGTTCTCGTCGGGACCCATGGTGTCGCTGCCGCCAAGCACATCCATGACAAAGACCCCATCCTTCGCGAGGTTCTTACGAACGTTCTTGAAGTAGGTGACCAGCGACTTTCGGTCCTTGAGGCAGCAGTAGCTGAAGTTCAACGCGCAGGCGATGTCGGCCTTGGGGCCCCGCTGCGTCAGGACGTTGCCCTCGACGAGCGTGATGCGCTTGGCGAGGCCGGCCGACATCGGCGCAACGTTGTTCTCGAGACCCCAGTCGAGCGTCGGGCGATCGAGATCGACCCCGTACGCCGAGCGCTCCTTGCCCCCGTTGACCCACGCGGCCGAGAGCGATCCGGTGCCGCAGAAGTCCTCCCGCATGAGCTTGGCGGCTCGCTTTCGGACCCGGCGGTAGAGCTTGCCCAGCGCGGCCGCGTCGGTCTTGGGGTCCTGCACAGCCCGCTCGTAGAGCGCGTGAGGGTCGGCCAACTCGGCTTGGGTTTTCTTCTTGGCTCGGGTCTTCTTCGAAGACTTCTTCGAGCGCTTCTTGGCACGCTTCTGTTGGGAAACGTCGGTCTGAATCTGCATGGAACTCTCGAGAAACTCGTCGGTGTGCTCGGCGGGTCCAACCTCCTGCGGATACAGGAGGAAGAGCTCCGACCGTGGGCTCACCCTCCGAGGTATCGAGTGAGCCCGTTGTATGCCTCGGTCAAACGCCGGGTGACCTCGGTTGCAGCCTTGTACTTCTCCGGGTCGCTTGCGTGGCGGTCGGGATGATACTGCAAGAGTTGCTTCCGGTAGGCCTTTCGGACTGTCCGGAGATCGGCATCCGAGTCGACCTCGAGGGTCCGGTACCACTGCCTGCGCTGGGCGAGCGGGTCGGAGGGAGGATCCCCTCGGACACCAGCCTTCGCCCGGGCATTCTCGTAGGCCCGCTCCCACGCATCCTCGGCCGCATCCTTGAATCGTCGGGCCCGGCGACCTGCCTTGGCGCCGGTCGTTCCACCCTTGGTCGTGCTCTCGTCGGCGGACGGTTCGGGCTCGATGGGGTCGTCCGGAGTGTGGTCCGAGTTGAGGAGGTCACGCAGCGCATCGGAAGAGAACGCATCGCGGAAGTCCGTGACGTTGGACCGAGCCAGATCGAGGAGACGCTTACCGATACTCACGACGAAAAACCTAGGAAGAACAGTATAGGCCGCAGCCTACAGATCGCCGCCGTCATCCGCAGGGAGGTCGGCGTCTTCGATAATCTCAACGTCCACTGCGCGGAGGTTGACGAGGGTCTGCGCTGCTTCTTCGTCTTCACCGGATCCCGGCGTGAACGTGACGGGTGCGTCGACGCGCTTTGCCCGCACAACACTCTCGGGCCGCAGATCGACCGCGGGGTCATTGGCGTTGTCCTCTCCGTCCACCGGAGGGCCGGAGTCGCGTGGGCGGTTGCGGCGCACCACGTCGGCCACCCGGAGCAGCATCTCGGGATCGAGCTGCGTGAACTCGAATCCCATGCCGACCACCGGATCTGCCTGGTACCGCACGACCCGGCCCCGCCCCTCGATGACGACGGGGTCATCGAGCACGACCGTGAAGCGGAGGTCGACCTCCGTCCCCAGCGGGAGGTGCCGGTCGGTCTGCACGAACACTCCGTACTCGGAGAGGTTCGCAACATGCGTGGGCATGTCGGCGTCGCCGCGGAACTCGAAGTTCACGGCCACGCGCTCGGCCCGGCGCCGATCGTCCGGAAGCTCGCCCATCCGCGTCAGTCTAGCAGCCCGTGGCAGGGCTCAACGCCAAGGATCGTGTCCTGTTTCACCACGGGTTGCTCACAGTCCTTCAGGCCGAGGCCGATGCGTCGTCCTCGGAGTCAGCAGCGTCGGAGCGTTTTCCGTCCCGGCGGCGCGGGCCCTTGCCAGGGACCTTGCCCTTCACCTCGAACTGCTCCACGTGGAAGTTCTTCCGCGAGTGAATCTCGATGGCTCGATGCACGCGCTTGACCGTGTCATCGACCGCGATGGATTCAGCGCCCCGCATGAGATCGGAGACCTCCGGGTTGGCGTAGACGGCGATGTTCTCGCCGGCAATGTGCGCGGCATCGCGCCGAATCTCGCGGAGAATCTCGTAGGCCACGGTGGACGGCGACTTGGTGTAGCCCTTTCCGTTGCACTGCTTGCACGAGGCGGTGAGCATCCGGCCCAGGCTCTCCCGGGTCCGCTTGCGGCTCATCTCGACCAGACCCATCTCGGAGATCTTGGTGATGTGCGCCTTCGCCCGGTCCTTCCGCAGCGCGTCCTGGAGCTTTCGGTAGACCTTCCGACGGTTGGACTCTTTGTCCATGTCGATGAAGTCGATGATGATCAAACCGCCCACGTTGCGCAGCCGGAGCTGATCAGCGACCTCTTCGGCGGCCTCGAGGTTGGTCTGGGTGATGGTCTCTTCGAGCGTTCGGCCCTTGGAGCCCACGAACTTGCCCGTGTTGACGTCGACGGCGGTGAGCGCCTCGCCCTGGTCGAAGATCAGCGATCCACCGCTCTTGAGTCCGACTTTGCGCTCGAGCGCGCGATCGATCTCGAGCTCGATTCCGTAGCCGTCGAAGATGGGCTCACCGCGCTGGTAGAGCTCGATCTTGTCGGCGTAGTCCGGCATGAACGTCTCGACAAAGCGCTTGAGGCGGTCGTGCTGGACGCGATCGTCGCAGATCACCCGGTCGAGTTCCGGCGAGAGGTTGTCTCGCACGACACGCAAGGTGAGATCGAGGTCGCGATAGAGCATCACCGGAGCTCGGTGGATGCGCTCGTTGGCCCTGATGTTGGACCACAGCCGCAGCAGGTAATCCATGTCGGCGCGAACTTGGCCGTTGGTCGCGTTCTCGGCGACGGTGCGCACGATGAACCCGGCGCCCTTGGGGCGCATCTGGTCGACCAGCTTGCGCAGCCGCCTTCGGTCGCGCTCCTTCTCGATGCGGCGCGAGATGCCGATGTGGCTCACGGTCGGCATGAACACGACGTTGCGGCCGGGCAGCGACACGTAGGACGTGATGCGTGCGCCCTTGTTGGAGATCGGGTCCTTGACGACCTGAACGAGGATCTCCTGGCCGGGCTTGACCAGCTCGGCGATCGGATCCGGCTTGCCGGAGCGTCGCGGCGGCGAGACGCCATCGCGACTGACGCGAAGCTTCTCCTCGTCCTCGCTCTTGCCTTTTTTGGCGATGTCGCCGGCGTACAGGAACGCCGCTTTTTCTTCGCCGATGTCCACAAAGGCGGCTTGCATGCCGGGAAGCACGCGAAGCACCTTGCCCCTGTAGACGTTGCCGACTGTGCCTCGGGCGCGCTCGCGCTCGACGTACAGCTCAGAGAGGATTCCGTTTTCAATGAGGGCGACCCGCTTTTCGGGTCCGTCCGCATTCACTACGATGACCGATTGTGCCATGTGAGGTATCGAATGAGGTCGAGAGGTCGATGAGTTCGCGAGCTGCGGGGGCGGGTCCAGCAGGCGTGCACCTGTCCTTGTGGTGGTGCTTCTGCGGTGTCTGCTGGACCGTCTGCTGATGCGTCTGGGAGGTCGCAGCCTCGTCGCTCGCGGTGTTCGGCGGTTGAAGTCCCGCCGGGGGAAAACTTGGTGGCGCGCAATCTGCGGGCGCCAGGATTGGCCGGGACACTAGCACGGCCCACAGCCCGATGATATCCCAGGGGCCGTGGAACTTCGGCAGCCGGTTCGCTCCTACTCCTTTGACAACGCTCAGTTTTCTGCCCTTCGCGACAAGGTTGGCAGCGGCTGTCTGGACCCGAAGGCCAACCGACTGTCCCAAGCCCCCGCCACCCTGACCGAGGCCCCGACCGACCTCCGGCCAAGCGCGGAGGGTGCCGACGCCGTCCGAAGCCGGCTCACCACAAAAGGCGAGGCCGCGATCAGGGCCGGCGAGGTGGCCATCCTCGTCCTCAACGGAGGCATGGCAACCCGCTTCGGCGGCGGTGCAAAGGGAATCGTCCCCGTCGTCCCCGGCCATGAAGACGTCAGCTTCCTCGCGATCAAACTCGCCGAGATCAAGCAGCGCTCTGAGGCCCTCAGTGGAGCGATCCCCGTCGTCCTCATGCACAGCTTCGCGACCGAGAGCGCGAGCGAGGCGCACCTGGCGAAGATCGGCTGGGGCGGCATCGCCGAAGACGACCGCTACAGCTTCTCCCAATCGATCATGCCGCGGGTGCTGCCCGACGGCACCCCGTTGCAAGATCTCCCCGAGTCCTCCGACCTCCCTCCGACCGCGCTCTACTCCGCACCCGGCCACGGCGACACCCTCGGGCGCTTCCGCGGCAGCGGCGTGTTGGGCAAGCTCCGCGCCCGGGGCGTGAAGCACATCCTGGTTTCCAACGTAGATAACGTTGGCGCCTCGCTGGATCCGTTCGTGCTCGGAGCCCACGTCGAGAAGGCGGACCAAGGCGCCGGGATCTCGGTCGAGGTCGTCCGGCGTGTCGAGGGAGACGCGGGCGGATGCATCGCCCAGCTCCCCACCAACGGTCGACCCGCGATCATCGAGGGGTTTCGCCTTCCCGAAGGCACCGACCTCGCCGACTACCCGCACTTCAACACCAACACGCTGTGGCTCACCGCCTCCGCGGTCGATGTCGACATCCCGCTCACATGGTTCGCCGTGCGCAAGAAGATCGACTGGCCCTCAGGGACACGTGAGCTCAACGACGGCAAGCTCGAGGTCGTGCAGTTCGAGCGCCTGATCGGTCAAGGCACCGAGTTCGTGCAGAGCGCGTATCTCGATGTCGACCGCGACCGACGCTTCCTCCCGATCAAGACCCGGGACGACCTGGCCAACGCGGCCGGCGACATGGAGCTGTTCGCGAAGGAAGCGGGGCTGCTGTAGCCGGCGTGGTGCGGTCGCAGCCGCACCCACCGGGGCCTTACGGCGCCGCGACCGTCACGGTCAGACCGCCGTCGACTCCCTTTTCACAATCGCCGGCGCCTCCGATGCAACCGCAGGTGTACGCGTCGGCGCAGCTGTCGGGCGTGTCGAGGCAGTCGTAGCTGGTCTCCGCTCCTTTGACGCCGGGGATCAGCACATCGCAGAACTGCCCAGGTGCGTTGCAGGTCAGCTCAGGGCCGCACGAGAACGCCACAGCTTCGCAGTCGTCACTTTGCTCGCAACCGACCCCCTCGACGAAGGTGCTTCCCACGCCGCAGTCACACCCCGGGATGACCGCGTCGCAGTCGGGAAGAAGGCCGCACGTGTAGTGGCCGCAGGATTTCAGGTCCCAGACCCCGCCGGAGTCCTCGCACTGCACCTGCTCCTCGCCGCCGTCGGTCTCCGAACCGCTCGAGTCACTGCCGCCGAAGGTATCGGTCTCACCGGAGGTCATCGTCACCAGGCCCGTGCTCCCGACTCCAGTCTCAGTTCCGGTCTCGCCCGCCGTCGTCGTCGCAGTCCCCGAGGCGGTCACCGTGTCGGTGGACGCACTCGCGGTCGTCGCGGTCTCGGACGCGCCCGAGGTCATCGACGCTCCGGAGCCTTCGGAGCTCGACCCCCCACTGCTGGCATCGGACTCCACACCAACGTCCTTGGTATCGATGCAGCCACCGGCGACGAGAGACAACGTAAGGGCAAGGAAAAGCGTAGAGGTCTTCATGGTTGTACTCCTGTCTTCTCCGGCGAGTGCTCGGATTGGATCGGGGCCGTGCAAATTGAGAGCGCCTGAACGGCGAGGGGGTCTGTGGGGGACGTCCGAGCCAGGAGCTTGGCTTCTCCGCGGGCCTGCGCGGTCCGGCCGAGGTCACACAGCAGCCGAATGCGAGTCCGGCGACGCCCGTCGGCGAGCTGGCCATCGGGAAATCGCTTTGCGTGCAGCTCGAGCGCCGCCAGAGCATCCTGGAGGCGGCCCGCGGCCTGGGATTGTTTGGCCTGTTTCAGCAGTGCGGCCTCGGCCTGCAAGCTCGACAGCTCCGGTGGGACAGGCTCGACCCTTCGGACGGCAGGCTTCGAAGCTCGGGGTGGGACCTCGGGCACCGCGGCCGCGACCGATACGGTACGGGGCCCGACGGAGACTGCGGCCGGGCCAGCAACGGCAACCGCAGCCGTTGGCACCACGGCGACCGGCTCGGTCATGGCGGGCGGCGTCGGCTCCTCGGAGGCCGAGGGACCCAGCGTCGCAACGCCGACCAAGCCCGCGGTGCCGACGAGCACTGTCGCGGCGAAGACCTTGAGCGCACCCAGCGAAAGCCCTAGGCCCGTGCTCGCGGCTCCGGCTCCAAGCTGCGGCAACAGCACGCTCCACGGCGGAACGAGGCTGGCCGCACGCGCATCGGGCTGGTGCGCATCTTCCATCAGCGCCCGGTGCAGACGCTTGCGAACACTCCGGACCCGCCCGTACACGGCTTCGTTGGAGATCCCCAACACGGCCGCCACCTCGGGAGCGGTGCGGCCTTCGAGTTCGGACAACAGGAACGTCCGTCGATGTCCGTCGTCGAGAGTTCCGAGGAAGTGTTCCAGGAACGCTCGCGCGTCGGCGCGCTGCGCCCCGGAGCGCTCCGCCCTCGGGTGCACATGACGCAAGGCCGCCCGCTTGCGGTCCCGACGGGCTTGGCTTCGCCGGTATCGAAACGCGACCCGGTGCGCGAACGCCGTGAGCCAAGGACGCACCGGCCTGGTCGTGTCGAAGTCGGGCCAACGCCGATACGCCGCCACGAACACATCCTGAACCGCGTCGTGCACGGCCTCCGTCGGCACCGCCAGCCGTCCAAGCACCGTCGCCACGAAGGGACCTTCGGTGCGGTAGGTGCGCTCGAACGCGCGGAGCTCGGGAGCGTGAAGCATCGCCTACTGGGACTTCTCCGGCCGATCCCCAATCTGGATCGGCACCAAGAACTCTACGCCCAGCATCACCCGACCGGCGACGGGCGCCGGGTCCCACAGGGTCCTCGAGTCCCCCAGGGCGTACTTGCTACCCCGGAGCGGAGCGGCCCCCGCAAGGTCTGTCTCTTATACACATCTGACGCTGCCGACGAGCGATCTAGTGTA
>CAJXVA010000351.1 GCA_913061055.1 uncultured Pseudomonadota bacterium | reverse complement strand
CTAGCTCGCTCGTCGGCAGCGTCAGATGTGTATAAGAGACAGACCTTCGACTCCTGCCCTCGAGCCCGTCCCCAACGACAGCCTCGAACGCGAGACGAAGATGCTCACCACCGCCAAGCGTCAGCTCGAGGCCGGCGACCACGTTGCCGCGCTGGCCACGATCGCTGCCCACGCCAAGCAGCATCCCGACTCGAGCCTTGCGGACCTCCGTAACGTGCTCGAAGTGCAGGCCACCTGCGGGCGCGGCCAGAGAGAACAAGCCGCCGCCCTCGCCAAACACCACGCCAAGCACGCGAGCCCGGCGACCGCCGCGAAGCTGCTGGCGGCATGTGAGCCCGAAGTCAGTACACGTACGGAATGATCCGGTAGGGGACCTTCTCGCAGTAGCGGTCCCAGTCGGCTCCGTACTTTCGCTGGCAGATCGTGTTGTCTCGACGCTCGCGGTCGAGCAGCAGCGGGACGAAGTAGATCACATAGAAGAACGGCACGATGCTGCCCACGCCGCAGGCCAGACACCACGCCAACGCCATCAGCATGTCGCCGAGATAGTTCGCGTGTCGAGCGATGCCCCACCACCCCGACAGCAAGAGCTTGGTGCCGCGCTTGGTCTGCAGGCTCTGTGGCACCTGCCCCCAGATCGGTCGGCTCGGGTCTCGCCGAAACTGCTGCTTCTGCAGGTTGGCGCTGCGGAAGATGTAGTAGCCGCCCGCGTTGAGTAACAACAGGCCGACCGCGGCAAGTGTCGACAGCGAAGGCTCGGCGGCCAGAATGTACTGCTGCTGGATCGTGAAGTTGAACGGCATCCACACCAGGAACGCGAGCCAGAGCATGAAGCCGAGGTTCTCCTCGATGATGTCGATCATCGACAGCAGGTTTGCCTCGAGCACGAAGAAGTCGACGATGTACAGCGCCTGACAGAGCGTCACCACGAGCATCGCCGTGGACAGTGAGCCCTGGGTCTCGATCTGCGCCGCGGGAAGCAGCACCGCGAACGCGGCCCAGCCCCCCATGCCCACGCGAGACTCGAAGAAGAACTTCAGGTCGTGTCGGCCCAGCCGAGGGTTGAGGATCGTCCCCATGAAGAAGTCATAGATGACGTTGCCCGTGCTTCGCTCGAGCGACCCCCGGCCCCGTCCGGCCCCGTAGCAGATGACCGACGCAACGACCGAGAACAACGTGGCCACCATGAGCAAGGGGCCCCACTGATCGAGGATCGTCTTCGCGGAGAGCAGGTCGAAGAACAGTGCAGCGACGAGCGCAATCGTCGTGACCACGAACGCGAACAACCCGTTGATCCGGTACTCAGCCTGCTCCCCGTTGGGCGCGGGCCGCCCCTGGACAACCTTGCCCGGGCCGAAGGCGTACAGCACCCCGTGCACACCAACGAACGCCACGAACAGCGCACTGGCCTTCAAGGTCGGCACAGGAAACATCGAGAGCACGTCCGAAACCGACCGCGGCAGCCACATCGAGCCACCGTGGTGCTCCAGCGCGGCCCAAAGGTAGAACCCCGCCAGCGGCATCACGATGCTGAGCGCCAGTGCGCCGATCGGGCCACCAAACTGATCGGCCTTGGGCTGCGATTCGTCTGTCCCCGTCATCGCGGGCGAACATAGCCGAAGCGAGGCCGCCCGTGCGACCAACTGCGATGATCAGCGCCACGCACCCATTGCGCGATGAGATGCGTCAGACCTCACAGCACGAGTAGTCGTCGGGGTCTGACGTGCAGAACGTCCAGCCCTCGATGCACACGCAGTTCCCGTCCGCGTCGACCGTGTTGTTGGGGTCGGATCCGCAGCCATCGACCGGGGGTTCCTCGCCGAGTTCGCACTCGAAGTTGCTGTTGCCCGCAGGGTCGCTGTCCACGAAGACGTAGCCGTCCTCGCACGCGCAGACGTCGTTGGCCGCGTCGTACTCGCTATGACACAGGACGTCTGGCTGCACGTCGGCATCACATTGAGAGCAATCGATCGCAGCGCCGGACGAACCGCTTTCGTCGGCCCCTGTGGAACTCGATTCGGCACCGCCGGTCTCGGACGTCGCCTGACCGCTGGTCGCGGCCACAGTGGTCGCCGCGTCGTCGTCGTCGGTGTCATCGACGATGATGCAACCGCCGCTGAGAATAGCCGCCAAAGCCAGAAGTCCGGGGGCGCGCACAAGAGTGTTCATCACCGCGGTAGTGCCTCAGCATCCCGCTTCGATCAAGCGGAGCGCGTATTCGGACGAGACGGCGTCCTCACTCGCAGAGGCTGACGGTCAGTCCGCCGCCGGTTCGTGCCGCCTGGTCCTGATACATCGCGCACACGCCGGGGCACAGGACCAGGCTCTGAACACCGTCGATCGGCGTGATTGTTGCGCCGGCGACTTCACCTCCGCAGTCCTCGATCGAGTCCACTTCGGCGAGGGGAACGTCCATGTCCCCGGCCGAGAGCGTCGCACCCGTAATGTCGTCGGGGTCGATATCAGGGATGTTGAACACACAGCTCGGCAGCGGAGCCAGGAGTTCTGTGAACAACTCCGCGCCGGCCGCGAGCGGGCACAGCTCGATCGAGGTTCCGAACGACATGCCCGCCGCCGCCTCGAGCGCGGGACTCGGTGAGCACCCCTGTCCGCCTCCGGAGACCGAGTGAATCCGGATGTTGGCAAACTCTGGTCCAAGATCGCGAATCGCGTTCACCGCATTGGCCGGCATCGCGACGATGTCGCCGTCGGTCACCACCACCAGGTGCTTCTGCGAGCCCGGGCGGACCGACTCCACTCCGGCATTGAGCTGCATGGTCAACACGCCCAGCGGGTCGGTCCCCGGTCCTGCCGTATCGACGTCGAGGTGGGTGAAGTAGGGGAATCGCGACTCCCCGCAGGAAACCGCACCCAACGGTGGGGGCATGCAGAAGGCTGCATCAGCCCCCTCCACGGGAGACATCAGAATGAACCGGTGCCTCAGGTCCCGCGGAAATGCGTCGGAAAATGCGTCGAGCATGTTTTGAATCTCGAACGCGTTGTCCGCAATCGCCGCGCTGGCATCGATGACCATGACGATGTCGATGTCGGCAGCCTCTCCAACCTGCTCGTCGAAACACCCGCCGGTTGAACTTCCGGTCGTCTCGAACCCGGTCGTTCCGAATCCGGTCGTCCCGAACCCGGTGCTCCCGCTCGTGTCTGCGACGCTGGTTGCGGTCTCGCTCCCGGACGGGTCCGTTGTGGGTTGAGACGTGCCCGTTCCGGCATCGGTCGTGCTCGTCCCGCCGCCAGAGGAGTCTTCCCCTGGCTCGGAGAAGCAGCCAAGCATCAGCAACAACACCCCCACACCGAGAACGCGACAATCCATGGATTCATGGTGCCGCATTCGGGGTGGGCAGCGGTACCCCTCAGGCGTCCAATGCGACGATGGCGTCCGCCCGCTCGAGCGCACGGAGCTCGTCCGCCAGTACGGGGCGCTTGATCTTGAGCGAGGCGGTGGCGGGAAAGTCGTCCTCACGCACGATGTACCCGGAAACGCGCTTGAAGTCGGGCAGTCTGCGGTTCCGTGCCACAAGTTCTTGCACCATCACCTCGAGGTCGGCGTCGGTCTCGGGTCGCAGGACGACGACAAGCTGCTCGCCGGTCATCTTCCCGGTTGGCCAAATGTAGTTGGCCGCGAACACGCAGAGCTCTTCGCACCCAGGAAGATCGTCGAACACCGACTCGATGTCCTCGGGGTGGATGTTCTTTCCTCCCTCCGTGACGATCATGTTCTTGGCGCGGCCTCGCAGTGTGAGGTGGCCGGAGACGTCGATGCTTCCAAGGTCTCCGGTGCGCAACCAGCCGTCGACGATCGCCTCCGCGGTCAGCTCCGGGGCATCGAGGTAGCCCTTCATCACCGTGGGTCCTTGAACCCAGACCTCTCCGACACCCTCATCGTTCGCGTTGCGAATCTCCACGTCGACGCCGTCCACGGGCTTGCCCACGGTCGTACTTCGGAACGGCTCGAGGTCGTTGACCGAGATCACCGTGGTGGCCTCGGTCAGGCCGTAGCCAATCGCGACCGGAATACCGAGCTCGTAGAAGAACTCGACCAGCTTACGGTCCACGAAGGTGCCCCCGGCGAACACTTTCTTCAGATTCCCCCCCAGCTCGTCGTGAATCGGCTTGAGCAGCCAGCGCGACAACGTGTGGTTGGGCTTCCGAGCGGTGAGGAAGTCGTTGGCCCTGATGGCCGTGTCGACGGCCTTGCGCGGCCCGTCCTCGAGATCGTCGAGGCGCTCCCGGATCCGCTTCTCGAGGTTCTTGAGGATCGTGGGCACCACGGCCAGGTGGGTGACCTCGTACTGCTTGAGCGACGACCGGATGAACTGCGGACGCAAGGAGCGCTGGTGCAGCACCGAAGCCCCCATCATCAGCGGCATCAGGAAGCCGAGCATGAAGTCGATCGCGTGGTTGGTCGGGAGGATCGAGAAGAACCGCTCGTCCTCGGCGATCGGGTACATGCGACCGAGCACCTGCGCCTGCGTCAGGTAGTTGTCATGCGTGAGCATGCAACCCTTGGGCGTGCCCGACGTCCCGGAGCTGTAGACGATGCACGCAACGTCCTGCCGTGCGCGGTACTGGAGCGAGAACGCCTGGGACGTCTCGCTCTCCCAGCGATGCGCCGAGCCGAGGTCAGCTTCCGGCGGCGCCTCGGTGACCAGCACCGTGGTCTCCGACAGGGGCGCGAGATCCTCGCGCATCATCTTTACCCACGTTGAGTACTCGGTGACGAGCACCTTGGGCTTGCAGTGACCCAACAAGGTCAACTGCTCGGGCACCGTGAGCTTGTAGTCGATGGGCACCAAAACCGCACCGACCCACAGCGCTCCCAAGCCCGAGACGACCCACTTGGCCTGGTTCTGCATCACGATGGCGCAGCGGTCCCCAGGCGCGAAGCCGTCGGACTGCAGGAGCGCGCCGAAGCGCTCAGCGTCCTGGCGAAGCTCGCGGTACGTCCAGCGACCATTCTCGCGATGGCGGTCCGCTTCGATGAGCGCGGTGTTGGTCTTGAAAGTGACGATCGCGTCGCGAATCGCCTCTCCGACGCATGAAATACGATCAAGCGTGAGCATGATGAGAAAGCCTTGAATCAGAGGCGAGCGTCGATGGCGCCCGACAGGGCACCGAAGGTCTTGATGTCTTGAAGCTCGTAGTCGGGAATCTCGACGTCGAACTCCATCTCGAGTTCGCTCATGAGTTCCGCGGCCTGAAAGCTGTCGATCTTTAGCGTCTCGAAGACATCGCCTTCGGGCTTGATGATCGAAGCATCGACGGAGTAGCGCTTGGCGCAGAGCTGGGAGAGTCGGTCGAAACTGGCGGACATGGTCGTGGGCCTAGGGAAGGTACGGACGAGGATCGTCGCTCTCGACGAATTTCTTGAGCGCGGCTTGAAGCACGGGTCGCAAAGCAAGGCGGACAAACAACTCCTTCTCCTCTTCGAGTTGCTCGGTCGGCAGCGGCTTCATGAACGCTTTGCACGAGCGGCGCGACTCGGGGTCGAACTTGTTGGCCTGTTCGGCGGTGTTGCGGGCTGCACGAAGGCCAGCCCCGACGGGCACCATTTGAGAGACCAGCCCACACGTGACCGCCTTCTTCGCGTTGATCGAACGTCCGGTCAGCAGCAGGTCGCGAACGACGGCGTTGGAGACGTCGCGACGCAGCCGGGGAATGCCTCCGAACCCGGGCACGATGCCCAGCCGAAGCTCGGGGAACGCGAAACGGGCGCTCTTCTCTGCGATCAAGATGTCGCAGGTCAGCGCCAGCTCGAACCCGCCGCCAAAGCAGATGCCATGTACGACACCGATCGTCGTCAGTGGAAGCATGTCGAGTCGGTCCATCACGCTGTGAATGCGATCGATGAACTCGCGCAGCCGAGGCTCCTGCTCCTTCTGTGGCACATCCATGAACCCGTTGTAGAGCTCCCGAAGGTCGGCACCGGCAGAGAACCCACCGCGCACGGTGCTGTGAATGATCAGCGCCGAGGCGTTCTCGGTGTCGACTTGATCGAGAAAGCGCTCGAGCTCGCCCAACACCGTGGTGCCGATCTCATTGCAGGGATCCCGTCCCAGCTCGAGTTCATACGTCCCGTCGCGAAGCGTCCAGCGAATCATCAGCGCGCTGCCTCCATGCGGGCCTTTTCTTCCTTCTCGGCCCGGAACGCCTCGTAGACGGCTTCGATCTCGGTGCTGAAGTGCTTCTCGATGACGGCGCGGCGCAGCTTTTGGTTCGCAGTCAGCAGCCCGTTCTCGGGCGTAAACGCCTCGTCGACCACGATGGACTGCTTGATGCGCTTGTAGAACGGCTTGTCTGCGTTGACCGTCTCGAGCGCCTTGTCGATCGCGTCCTGGGTCGGCTTCCCGGTGACGATGACCGCCAAGAACGGTTTGGCGTGTCCAACGAGGACCGCCTGCTCGGCGCCATCGCAATGCTCGAGGAACTTCTCCTCGATCGGCTCCGGCGCGATGTTGTGGCCCGACTCGGGCACCAGCAGGTTCTTGATGCGACCGATGATCTTGAGGTTGCCGTCTTCGATGTCGACCTGGTCGCCGGTATGGAACCATCCGTCCGACAGAGCCCGCTTGGTCTCGTCGTCCTTCTCCCAATAGCCGGAGAAGATGTGGGGACCTTTCACAAGCAGCTCGCCCTCTTCGGAGAGCTTGGTCTGCACACCTTCCAGCGGAATGCCCACCCGGCCGGGAACCGTGCGGTCCGGCTGGTCGAGTGACACGATGCCGGTCGTCTCGGTGAGACCGTAGGCCTGATAGACCGGGATGCCGAGCATCTGGAACCAGCGCTGGGTGTCCTCGGACAGCGGCGCGGACCCGCTGATGAGGAACTCGAGGTTGGGGCCAATCTGGTCGCGGATCTTCGGGAAGACCATCTTCTCCGCGAGGGCCAGCGCGGCCTTCTGAACGAAGCTGGCCTTGCCGGCGACGGTCGCCTTGTAGCCATCGATGCCGCGTGTGTAGAGCTCGAGGCCGATCCCGCCGCGCTCCTTGATCTTCGCGCCTACGCCGGAGCGGATCTTCTCCAACACCGCCGGCACATTGAGGAAGTAGTTGGGCTTGGCCGTGGCCATCTCGACGACCAGCTTGTTGAGGTCGGTCGAGATCATCATCGGGTTGGGACGCGACAGCTGCGTCCACAACGTGATCCGACTGGCGGCAAAACAGAACGGCAAGAAGTGGAAGACCCGGTCTGGGCCCTCCTTGGGCTTGGACACGGCGCCCAGCCGAGCGGCGGTCATGGGCAACATGAAGTCCACGTTGGCCCGACTGAGCATCACGCCCTTGGGCTCGCCGCTGGTCCCCGACGTGTAGATCATCGCGACGGTGTCCTCCGGTGCCAGCTCGCGCGGAGCGGCCTCGGACGGCTCGTGGTCGAACAGCGTGTCGAACGTGATGATCTTGCACGCGTCACTGTCGGCCCACACGTCGGTGACCGACTTGGCGAGTGCCTCGCTCCCGGCCATCAGCACCTTGGGGCGGCAGTTGCTCAGCATCCCAGCCAGGTCCTTCGGCTCTTGCCGATCGTACAGAGGGACCGTGATCGCTCCGGCAGCGATCGCTGCAAGGTCCGCAGACACCCAGCGCACCGAGTTCGGCGCGAGGATGGCAACCCGATCGCCCGGCTCGACACCGGCGTCGGCCAGTGAACCGCGGGCCCGCGCGATCAAGTCGAGCATGCCGTTGCCATCGGTCCCACGCAGGGTCGTGGCGTGCACCTCGATGAGCTTGGTCAGCTCGGGTTTCGTCCGCAGATTCTCGAAGATCGTGGTCAGAAAGCTCATCGATGGCCTGCCCTCCGCGACGGGGAGGGCGGCAGCATACCGACCAAGGCCCATCGTTCAACCGCCGAGCCGGGCGGCACGACCGGCCCGGAGCGTCCATCGCAAAAATCCCCGCAAGATTCCGTTTTCATTGTCGTTTTGTGGGTCGGCGAAGGACCTGTGTCCTTGCACACGGAAGAAGGTCCCGGCATCGCTCGCGGTCGCGTGCCGGACGTGGCCGAGGTGCCTCGCCGGACTTCGGACCAGGGGCGTCGGCAACCCGCCGGCCGAAGACTCAGCGTGCACCGGCTGGACGGCACCACGGCGCTCTCCCCACGGAGCACTGGGTCCGGAACAGCCACCCCGACTGGTAGTCTGCGCCGGTGCTTGCCGCGACGGTCGCCGCCTTGTCTGTGCTCGGCAGCGCTCCTGCCGACAGCGACGGGCCACAGGAGGCGGCTGCGTCCACTGCCAAGGCCGCGACGCGCCCGAACGCCGCACCACCGCCGCCGCCTCCCCCCGCGCCTTGGCCCGCGTGGCGGCGCCGAGGGTTGATGCTCCGCGGCAGCACTGGGCTGGTCCACTGTGCACAGCCCTTGTGCAACGACATCCCGATGGGGGGCATGGGCCGACTCGACGTCGGCTATCGCGCTGGGTTCTACAGCCTCTGGCTCACCGTCGACGGGGGCGGAGGGCGACTCGACCTGCCATCGTTCGAAGACGAGGATGGCCTCGTCACCGGGATTCGCGGCGGGCTCACATTCTTTCAGGCGGGGGTTGGCGTGGCCCTTCACCCCGTCGACCTCGGACGCGTCGATCCCCATGTGGGAGTCGCGTTCGGGTACTCGCGAGTCGAGCAGCGGTTCCGCTCGGACCAGCGCAACTTCCAACTTCGATACCAGCGCGGCGCGGTCATGCCGAGCATGGGCATCGACGTGTATGTCGCCCGCAGGGTCGCGATCGGGCCCCGCGCGGACGTCGTAGTTCCGTTTGGCGGCAGTCAGTGCCTCCGCCAGGGAAGCACTGAGGAGTGCCTCAATACGGTCGATATCGTGGATGCGGACGACGCGGCGATCGCTCGCGCGCGCCGCCGGACCTTTCCGCGCCCTTGGTCGGCAAGCGTTCAGGTCACGCTGTACCTCCTGTAACAGCCGCTCGGCCGAGCAGCTTGGAGCGGAGCCCGATCGTCCATTAAAGTAGAGGTGGGTGTCGGAACGATGCGAGCTGTGCGGCGCGAAAGCGCGGCCGGAAGACGAGGCGTGCCGCGAGTGCGGTTCGCCCCTGAGCTCGCGCGCGCTCGAACCCTCCGAGTCCTCGACCGACATCACCGCGGTCGAGTCGCCCCGTCCGGCTTCGGAATGGACGGAGCCCGGCAGCGTTCCTCCGCCGGCGGAAACCAACCCGGACCTCCACTTCGAGGAGCCTCCCCCGCGCCGCCGTGTTCCCTGGGTCGCGGTGCTTGGGGTTGTCGCTGCAGTCGGCATCGGCGCGTTTGCGTACAACCAGATCAGCTCGGACCCGGCACCCGAAGTCCCGGCGACCGAAGTCCCGGCGACCCAATCTCCTGCCGTCCCGGACCCCGCTGCCCCTCCGGAACCCGCGGCCACTCCCGGGTGCCCCGACCTCGAGGCTCTCGGAGGTCAGTGGGCCTTCACGACCGAGGTCACCGGATCACGGGTCGTGCAGTCATCCGGCCTCAACGGGTTCTACACGCTCAACGTCGATGTGGAGGACTGCGTCGCCTCTGCCGTGTTGACCAAGACCGGCTACACCGCGCGTATGTTTTCCGAGGCGCGACTCCAACGAGCGTCCGCGCAACTCGAGCTCGGCGAGGGATTGCGCGAAGGTCTCGCGACCGCAGCCTTTCATCTCGAGAGCAACGTCGGGCCACACGGGATCATCGAGTTCTCCTTCGCCGCCCAAGACGACACGCTGTCTGGCGTGTACCGCCAGCGTGGTGCGCGATGGCGCGATGCTGGACTCACCGGCTTCCTTCGCGGCGTCCGAGAGGGTGACAGCCCGCGCCACCTAACAGCGTCCGAGCAGCCCTGCTCCGTCCGCTGCCATCTCGCCTGCGACACCGGCGTCCGCGACTCGCTCCCAGCGGAGACCGTTCGTACTTGTGTCGACGCGTGCACCGAGGACGCACAGAGCCCGGCGCAATGCGGTGATGTGCAGCCACTCCCAGAGGCGTTCGAGCTGTCCCTCACCGGACCCTCCACGTTCGCGAAGCTGTGCCGGAGCGTGGGCGGCTGCGCCAAAAAGATCGGCCGAGGACATGACCAGCCCCCGCGGCTCGACGCCGAACGCCTCCCGAAAGGCTGGACCGACGTGAAGATGGTCCGCGCCAAGAAGGAAGGCGGAGTTCGACTCGCCCTGCATGGCCGTGGCGGCTGGTGGCTCTCCGCTCCGCTGTTTGAGGCCCGCCGCGGTGCTCGACTTGGAAAACTCCGGCTGTACGCGCGGCAACTCGCCGAAGGAACAGACCGCCGATACGTCCTCGGCCTCGCACGCAGCAACACGCGCGACGACAGCCCCGAGAGCTATGTCGCGTGCCGACTGGGTGACGCGCCAAAGTGCGTGCGGGTTCCCAGAGTTCGCGGCCAGCACGTCAA
>CAJXVA010000350.1 GCA_913061055.1 uncultured Pseudomonadota bacterium | reverse complement strand
CTAGATCGCTCGTCGGCAGCGTCAGATGTGTATAAGAGACAGTGGGAGAGTTTGGCGGGGGCGCGTGGTTTGTGACGCCGGATGGCCACGCCCAGACGCTCTCGTCGGAGAACATTGAGGGGGTCGTAGAGTTCGGGGGCTCCCGGTACCTTCTGCGAGGACTTGGCCACCTCGGTCCGGGCGACGGGGCAATCCTGCGGATGGAAGAGACCGCAGATGGCGTAGAACTTCGCCGGATGGTCGAGCTGCCGGCTGCGCCCGACAACATCGCCGTCGTGGGCGAGCACCTGCTGCAGGCTACCCGGGCTGGGGTTGCGGTTGTTTCGACCTCGTTTGAGGTTGAGCTCCATCCGTACGCGACGCGCCGGCCTTGGCCGTCTGAACTTCCATCCGGCTATGGTGAGGAGGTGCTGGCTCTGGTTGAGCAGGAGCACGAGCCCCTGCAGCGCTGCCTGGCCCCGCTCCGGGCACTCACCGACCGGTGTCCGACGCGGGCGATTCCTGCGGGAGTCAGCCTCTGGCTTGAGACTAGCCAGGCTGGGACAGTGACCGCCATCATTCCGTTCGAGGCCCGCGAAGACGAACACCATCGCCCGCCCACACCCGAGGTCGCCGCGTGCATCCAGCGGGTCGCAGCCACCTGGAAGCTCCCGCCCCTGGACTCCGGCTGGACCACGTTTGGCCTGACGCTCGAGCCGGACTGAGCTGCTACGCTGCGGCCCATGCTCCCGCGTCGGAGGTGGATTCAAGGTGCCGCGGCGGCGACCGCTGCTCTCGCGTGCGGCGTTCGTTCGCAGCCGACGTTGGCCGCGGGCGAGACGGTGCTCGAAGAGGCCGAGTCGGCCTACAACCACATCGTGGTGACCGAGCGCGGGACGGTGCGCACGATGTACTTCGTGGTCGACGGCACGTACTACATCGAGTCGCGGCTCGATCGCGGCTACGCGGAGAGCCTCGACCTCGACTACACGCGGACGATGATGGCGGGCTTCTTGGTCAAGCCCGACGTGAAGCGGTTCTTGATGATCGGGTTCGGTGGCGGCCAGATCTCCAACTACTTGTTCAAACGCTTCGAGGGGATCGAGATCGATGCGGTCGACATCGACCCCGAGGTGATTCGCCTCGCTCGCAAGTACTTCGAGGTCCCCGAAAGCCCGCGCTACCGCACCCACGCGGCCGACGGCCGACTGTTCGTCGAGCAAGCGAAGGGGCAAACCTGGGACTTGGTGCTGCTGGATGCGTTTCGGGGGGTGTTCGTGCCGATGCACCTCAAGACGGCCGAGTACTACACGGCGCTTCGCGAGCACCTCACGCCAGAGGGCGTGGTGGCGGCCAACCTGCACTCGCGCACCGACAAGTACCCCAGCGATCGCAACACGTTCGCTTCCGTGTTCCAGCAGCAGTACGCGTTCCGCAGCGAGAACGATCGGCAGACCTGCTTCGTGGCGAGCCCGGGATCCGAGCCCGTCTCACCGTACGCGCTGCGAAGCAGGGCCCGGGAGCTTCAGCCGAAGTTCGACTTCGACATGCTGGGGCTGGCTGCGCGCCTGCACCTGTCGCGGGACTGGGACCCCACCGCGCCGATCCTGCACGACGACTTCGAGCAGAGTGAGGCGGGGGCGCAGCGGCACAACAAGCGGTGCGTGGGCGAGGATTGCCCCTACAGCACGCAGTAGCGGGGCCGCTCGGGCGCACAGGCCGCCCCACGACAGAAGTGAACGCAGCGTGACATGGGGGCCGCGCACAAGCGCTGCTACTATCCGGACCATGCTTGGCTTGCACAGAGGCGCCAGCGCGCTCGCGTTGCTTTCGGTGGTCGCGATCCCGTCCTCGGCCGTCGCGGCTCCCACCAACCCCGGCGAGCTGATCAACGATCTCGCGCCGTCGGCCGACTGCAACTACTGCCACGCGTTCAGCAACCAGGACAACCTGTTCACCGAGACGCCCTACGCTCCGCAGACCACCTGGACGCCGACGTTGATGGCCAACGCTGCGCGCGACCCCGTGTTCTGGGCCGGCGTTGCGATCGCCGCCCAAGACGACGCCGAGCACACGATCGACTGCATCCGTTGCCACTCGCCCAACGCGTTCCTCAACGGTCGTGGTGGCGCGACCGCCATCGAGCAGCTCGAGCCTGACGATGGCGATCTGGAAGGGGTGACCTGCGAGTTCTGCCACCGCATGACCGACGGCAGCGTGTTGGGCAACGCCCAGTATGAGCTCGACGACGTGCTCCAAGGCGCCACTGTGGCGAGGCGGGGACCGTGGGACTACACCGACGGTGTCCCTCAGCCAGTGCCCGGCGAAGAAGGACACGTCACCGCATTCGATCCGTTCACCGGAAGCTCGGAGATGTGCGGCACCTGTCACGAGGTCACGACCCATCGCGAGCGTGTCGATGCACGTGGCAACGGCATGGGAGCCGACTTCAACGAGCAGCGTACATACTCGGAGTGGGTGCGTTCTGACTTCGCGGTGTCTGGCGATGGCTTCCGCTCGTGTCAGGACTGCCACATGCCCGAGGTCCCGGACTCGGCTGCGTGCGGCCCCTACAACAACGTGCACGAGCATCCGCTGGGCAACCGTCGGCACGACCTGCTCGGTGCCAACCGCTTCATGCTCACCCTGCTGGCGGAGGATGCGTTGCCTGGCTTTGAAGCGGCTACGTACGAACTCGCGCTCAGCAAGATCGACGAGTTCGTTCAGACCTCCGCAACCATGGAGGTCACCCCACCGCCGTCCGTCGATCTCGGGGCGGGTCTCCAAGACTTCGTCGTTCGCGTCACCAACGAGACCGGTCACAAACTCCCCTCGGGCTACTCGGAGGGGCGCGTGATGTGGATCGAAGTTGTGGCCAGCTACAACGACGAGGTCGTGATCAGCTCGGGTCGGTGGGATCAATCGACCGGCAGTATTCAGGAGGACCCGGACGTTCGCCGCTACGAGGGAATCGCCGAGGACCTCGAGTCCGGCACCCGCAACCACCTGCTGCTCAACAACCACTGGGTCCTCGACAACCGGATCCCGCCCCGCGGACTGCAGCCGCACCCCGAGACCGACCCGGTCGGCAGCGATCGCTACGGGATGACGCCCGAGGGCCTGTGGGAGCACTGGGACGAGGTCAGCTATGCCCTGCCTGGTGCGCCTGATGTTCAGGACGCCACGCCCGACGATGCTGGCGACGACGAGCTGAATGTCTCAGTGCGCCTGCTGTACGTCATCAACACGCGCGAGTACATCGAGCTGCTCGCCGATGACAACGAGACCACCGAGGTCGGCACCGAGATTGCCGGGCGATTCGAGGCAATGGGCTGGGCCACGCCTGTGGTCCTCGCCGAAGAAGAACTCACCGTGCAGATCGCCAGCTTTGGCGCGGTCGAAGGCGGAACCAGCACGGGGGAGGGCGCCGACGAGACGACGGCGAGCACCGATCCGAGCAACGGCTCCGACCCGACCAGCCCGACCGACACGGTTGATCCCGACTCCAGCGGCAGTTCATCGGACACCGAACCGGCTGCCGGTGGTGGCGGTGGTGGTGGTGGGTGCCGCGTGGGTGGCGACTCGGCCCCGTGGGGCTTGTCACTGCTCCTGCTCGGTCTTGTGCGCCGGCGTCGTCGCCGGGCCGCGTAGACGGGGTCGCGATCACCGACGGCGAATCCGTCGGCGGTGGAGGATCCTCGACGGCGGTGAGGCGTTGCGCGATGTCGAGCGTTGACCGGGCATGCGTAGAACCATGCCTTCCATCGCTGCCGCACTGGCGCTGTGCGCCATAGCGGCAGCATCCACAGAAGTGCAGGCGGCAATGGTGTTCAAAGACCAGCCTGTCGACCGCCTCGCGTACCGCTGGGTCAGCCTCCCGCCTGGGGCCAGCGTCACATTCGAGACCACAGACCTCTCTGCCGGGGCCGACACTGTCCTGCACCTGTGGTCATTCACCGAACTCGAGGTCGCTCAGGACGACGACTCGGGCTCCGAGGCCGGCGCCTCGTATCTCAGCTGGACGAACACGACCGGGTCAACGAAGTACTACTACCTCGTGATGCGGGCGCAGGATGCCGGGTCGCACGGGACGGCGCGGCTGCTGCAAAACGGTGGGAGTATCGGGGTGTGGCCGGTCGGGGGCTTGCTTCTCGATGTCGAAGGCGGTTGGGGACGCGAGCACGAGGTCGTGGCCGCGCCCAATGGCCCTGATTACCTCAGCGGCGTTGGGCTTGATGCCAACGGCCATATGGTCGAACTCGACTTCTACGGTGGGGTGGGCTACGGAGCACGGCTGGATAGTCCGTTCATCGACCGCGTGGTGATCGGGACCACCGTCGGAGCGACAGGGCCGGTCCACGTTTACACCAACGACATCGATGACGACGCCGACGGTGACGGGCTCGGCCCATTGCTCGAGAGTGAGCTGGGGACGTGTGACGACGCCTTGACGGGTTACTGCGTCGATGTCCACAACCTCGCCGATAGCGACCGCGATGGGCTCCCCGATGGGGCGGAGGTCTTTGGGATCGAGGCCGGTGTCGATTCGCAGTACCTGCCCAAGTGGGGCGCAGATCCGCTTCACAAAGACGTTTTCGTCGAGGTGGACTACCGCGACGATTTCGTCTCGAACCCGGTGCTCGAGTCCGACGTCCTGTGGGCCGAAGCGCGCTATGCACCAGGGTCGGCGGAGGACCTTCAGAACCCCGACGGGCTGCCTGGTGTCCGACTCCATTTCGATATCGACAAGCCGTGCCCCAGCGACCCGGCGTTGTGCGGTGACTGGGGCGGTAGCAGTCAGGTGCCACCGGGTATCGCCTACGACTATGCGGCGAACGACCACCGCGACCCGGCGCGTGTCGGAGTCTTCGTCTACGCGTTGATGTACCTCGGCGGAGGCGGCCAAGCGCGGTGGAGTCCCGGCGATCGATTCCAATGGGGCGGATCGACGAGTCACCGCGGGATGGGTTCCTTTGTTCACGAGTTGGGCCACAGCGTGGGCCTCGGTCACTATGGACACTCAAGCTGGGGCACCGCCAACGGCAAGGCCAACTATCGCAGTCTCATGAACTACGTCCCGTCGGGAGGGGAGTTCTCGCTCGGCGAGTCGAGCGTCGTGCTCGACCCCAGCAATGTCGACGAGTCGGTGGGGATTGATGGCGACCCCAGCAGCATCGAAGCGTACCCGTGGAATCGCCTGGTTGGCTCCGAGGACGAGGTCGACTGGGACTTCGACCTCACATACTCAGGCGGTGGAGCCGATGCGATCCGCGCGCCGCTGACCTATGCGACCGCGGTGGGCACGAGTGCACTCATGCAAAACCGCGAGCCGATCCACACAGAGGACGACCTCGCGGCAGCAACACCCGCGCTGGTCCGAGGCCACGACGACCGCCTGTACGCGTTCTACATCGATGACCATCGCATCTACTACCGGCGTGCACTCATGGATGGCCCGCTTCAAGATGGAGCGTGTCCCGGTGGCGGCGACCTTGGTGATGACTGCACCGAGTGGAGCGAAGCTATCGAGGTCCCCACGACGCACGATGCAGCCGGGCTGTCGGTCGTGTTCGAGGAGAGTGCCTACGTCTTGGCGTACCGGACGACGAGCAACCAGCTGCGGCTCTACCGCGCCTACGGGACGTCATCGGGCAGCCTGATCACCTACGGGAACGAGCTCTATCTGGACACCACCGACGCAGATCCGGAGGTCGAGCCCATGCGGGTCGACCCATCCCACTTCGGAGGCGACGACCACGTCACTGCGATCTTCTATCGGTCGACCGTCGGCGGCCAGTACCGCTGGCGCACGCTCAGTAGCGCGTGGTCCGGCTACTCGACGTATCAAGGGGTCCTCCTCGACGAAGTGGGAGCGCAGATCACCGGGACGCAGGGGCCTTCCTTCACGAGTTGGCCCTACGATCCTCACACGAGCGCTAACGGGACGAGTTGCGGCGCGTTGACAGGTGGGGATGGTCGGGTCCGCATGTATTGCTACGACCCTGGAACCGACCGTTTCGAACGCATGTTTGCGTTCTCCGGTGTCGGGCCCTTCTCCGCTGGCAAGCCGGGGCTTGCTTATCGTACGCAGCGCTCCCATGTCGGGACGCCGAAGGATGGCGATGAGTCGCGAGGAGCGTTCTGGCTCACGGTGACCGCCGAGGCCGCAACGTACGACGTCGTCCAAGTGTGGATCAGCGACCCGATCTCTGAGGAGTCGCAGGAATCGCTCTACGACCTTGCGTTCCCCAGCGACAACGCCGGCTTGTTCGGCAACGTCTGGACCAATGTTGCGGATGGGTCCGGAGTGGTCCTCTACGACGATCCGGTGCTCGGGTCGCTCAAGGCGCTGGCCGTCCTCGACAGTAAGGGTGACCACGTTGCTCACACCCGACACGTCTACTTCATGCCGTTCGCCGATGGCACCTTCGGCGCCGAGCTTCGCGACGGGAACGACTTCCGAGTCATGGAACGAGCTCTGTGTGACGCCATCAAGCCGTCTTCGTACTGCGGCCCCTCGAGCTGGGGATTGGACTGATGCCGGCTGCGCTGAACCTCGTATTGAAAGAAGGAATCGACATGCTCCGAACCATCAAAATCACCTCGAGCCTCACCCTGCTTCTCCTCGCCGTGGGGTGTGACGCCTCGATGGATGACCACCTCATCGCCGAAGCGGACGACACCTTCATCTCGCCGTCGGACGAGCAGGCCGTGGCGGGCGAAGAAACCGTTGCCGCCATTCGCGAACGGTCGTGTGAGTCGCCCGACCCGGCAGAGGAGCCGCCGCCGGTGGTCGTGCTCTCCCGCGGTCTCACGGACCCGCGATGGCGTGTGGACGAGGGCGAGTCGATGGCGGCGGATGACCTGATTTTTCCTCCCACCGAGGAAGAACTCGCTGCGGCGCTGGAATACTCCGCTCGTTTTGCAGAACCGGGCGGTCAAACCGTGCGGTCGGTCGATCGGTCGTCACCGCACGGGTGAGGCCCCGAGGGGCGACCGTCCGCGCCGCGATGGTTGGTCGGGATCCCCGCTGTTCGGGAAGGTGGACCGCGCAGGGCAAGACAGATCCCTCGTTGTCGAGTTCCTCGAGTACGAGGAGCGCGCAGACGCTCCTCACGCGCTTGGGGCTCGGCAGGCCTGGTGGGTGCCCCTGCTCCGCGGCGGGACGCCCGTCCGGCGGGCTGGTCAAGGCTGGCGAGACGGGAATTGCGGCGTGCCCAGTGGGACTGGATCGGGACACATCGTTCCCGTGAGAACCTGTCGCCGATGGCTGCCATCCAGTTGGAGACCCTTCGCACCGAGGTTTGGGGTTGGCTCGGCGCGGCTGCGGACGATCGGGACGACCCCTTTCGAACCCCGGTGGTCGCGACGGTGGGGTTGGACGGCGCACCGCAGGCACGCACGGTGGTGTTGCGCGAGGTTGAGTCTGCCGGTTGGACACTCGACTTCTACACCGACGTTCGTTCGCCCAAGTACGACGAGCTGCTGAGGTCTCCGGCGGTCACATGGCTGTTCTACGACGGAGTGCGGCAGTTGCAGGTTCGCGCGAGCAGTATCGCGTCGATCCACGCCGACAACGACATCGCGGATCGGGCGTGGGCATGGAGTGCGCTCGCGAGTCGTGCCGCCTACGCGTCACAGCGTGCGCCTGGCTCAGCCATCGAGGCACCCATGCCGAGCGTGTTCATGCACGACGACATGGACGCGGAGCACGGGCGGACCAACTTCTGTGTCGTGCGCTGCCGAGTGCACGAGTTCGATGTGTTGCAGCTCCATCCTGGGCGTCATCGCCGAGCTTGTCTTCGGGTTGACGACGCCAGCTGGCGGGAGCCGTAGCAGGCGGCGGTTACTGGACCGCAACGAAAAATGCGCGGCCGGACCCGGAGGTCCGACCGCGCTCGACAAGGAAGGACACGCGCGATCAGATCACACGCACGTGCTGGGACATTCTTGGTTGAAGGTGCAGTCGAGCAGGTCGACGAAGGGGTCGACGCCCGCCGGCCAGCTCTGCTCGCAGTCGAGGAGGCACGCGTCGTACTCCTTCTGCGTCACGCTGTTGGCTCCGCAGTCGTCGAAGCAGAACGACATCTCGACGCAGTCGTCGTTGTTGGCGCAGCTGACCGCCACGGCGTTGCAGGAGCCGCCGGGACTCGTCGCACAGTCGTAGCATTCTTGGCAGGTCGCCTCTTCGTCACAGATGGCCCCGCCGGAGTCGCCGGAGTCGCCGGAGTCGCCGGAGTCGCCCGACTCGCCGGAGTCACCCGAGTCGCCCGAGTCGCCCGAATCACCGGAGTCTCCAGACTCACCGGAGTCGCCCGAATCTCCGGAGTCACCGGAGTCACCGGAGTCACCGGAGTCACCCGAATCTCCGGAGTCACCGGAGTCACCGGAGTCGTCGGACTCTCCGTCGTCATCGTCGTCGTCACCGGAGTCGCCGGACCCGTCGGTGTCGCCTCCGCCGTCTTCGATGGTGATGTCGCAGGCGGGAAGACCAAAGACGAACAAGCTCAAGAGGAGGGGACTCAACCGCTTCACACAAGGACAAGACGTTCGCCATCCGCACAGGTTGCACACGGACCCACAGATTGTCGGAGGTCGGCGCGATCAACCGGTGCGTTCGACCGGGATCGCGTTGCGGCACTGGGGGCACCGAGAGGCCTCTTTGCGGGCCCATGTTTGGCAGTGCGGACAGACGCGGCGGTGCCGGGAGCGGTCCAAGTTCCGAGCGACGACCACGGCCGCCACACTGAGGACGGTGCCAAGCAGAACGAATCCCAGTGCGAGCACGGGTGCCACAAACACGGCGACGATCAACCCCAAGACACCGCCGGCCTCCAGCCACGCGAGCCATGTTCGCGGGCCGAGGCCTCCGGTGCCCTCGGGAACGTAGGCGAGGACTCGGATTCGCACCAGGTGGACGGCGATCGCGATGCCGGCCCCAAGGACCCAGGTGGCCGAGTCCGGGAGCGAACCATCCGCCAGGCTTGCGACACCCCAAGCGCTGGCTGCCCCGGCGGCGCCCCGAACCCCGACGTTGGCGACGGCCACGATCTCCTGCAGCTCTGGATCGCGGTCGACGACTTCATCCAGTATGGCGACGGCCACCAGCGCGGCGAGGCCCACGTTGGTGGTCAGAAACGAGAGACCCTCGGGGACGTTTCCGTCGCCAAGGCGGGCCACGAGCACGACCGCGAGCAGGGTCAAGGTGGCCCGGGTCCCCGACGCCGCGGCGATCCCGAGGAGTTGGCCAAGCAATGCGAGGGTCATGGCACACCTCCGAAAAACTCTTGGATTGCGCCGAGCACCGAGACGACCGCGAACGTGGCTGCGAAGGCGGTCCCGAGTAGGAGGAGAACCATCGCGACGAGGAGGCCAATCTCCGCGCCTTCGACGGGCTTGCCGGCGGCCTCGCGCTCCACTTGGGAGGCGACGTATCGCGTCACCAGCATCGCGGCGAGGCCGACTTCGGCGGCACCGAGCAACGCCTTGATCGGGAGCCCGAGCGGTCCGAGAAACGTGACGAGCTGCGACACCACGAGGAGCGCAGCCAACAGTGCGCCGACGAGCACGCGGGCCGTGCCGCGGGTCACCAGCCTTCGGCCCGGGGACATCATCGCGACCGCGGGCCGAAGGATTGCCAGCCGGATCCAAAGAGCGATGCCCAGCGCGACCACGACGTCTGCGAGGGGAATCCACCCGACGAGCAGCTCCGCCAGGCCAGCAACGAGGGCAACGATCCACGTCGTGTGGCGGGCTCGGCCTTCGAATCGAGCTGCCGCGTCGGTGGTGCCGTAGGCCGCTGGATCTGCGCCGCAGCGCTTGCAGGGTCCGCGTCCGAATAGCGCCCGTGCGGTCAGCGATTCGGCGCACTCCGGACACCGTCCGTCTTGGAGGAGCGCGGTGTGGTGAGAGAGGGACACGAGAGACCTCCCGTCCGGATTCAAACCTCGAACGGTGGCTGAGGAAGAAGTCGGAGACGTCAGGACCCGTTGAACACGTCTTCGACGGTCGAAGCCGTGGCGGCCCGGACAAGCCACAGCTGCAGGATGTCGGGGTCTGTGCAGGCCCGGATGCGCTGCTCCAGGGTGTCGGGGACGTGGAAGCTGCGCGCGGCGAGGATTGCGTGGAGAGCCTCCGCCTTGCCCTCGGCCTTGCCTTCGAGTTTGCCTTGGGCGAGGCCTTCGGCGTGGAGCTGTTCAGCGATGGTGGGCATGGTGACGGAGTCCGCAGTGGGGGCGCGCTTCTCCAGGATGGCACGAAAGTCGGAGAGGCGCAGGTCGTTGGAGACGCGGGCGATGTAGCGCAGGAGAACGGTGAGCGCTTGCTGACCGCCTGGAGTTTGGGCGAGGGCTTCGAGCGCAGCTGCCCAGGCGGGGGCGGAACGGAGCAGGGCGGCGGCTGTCTCTTATACACATCTCCGAGCCCACGAGACCTCTCTACATCTCG
>CAJXVA010000349.1 GCA_913061055.1 uncultured Pseudomonadota bacterium | reverse complement strand
ACGAGATGTAGAGAGGTCTCGTGGGCTCGGAGATGTGTATAAGAGACAGGAGCTGGGCAACGACGCCGAGGCCCTTGGCCACTACAAGCGTTATCTTGAGCTGACCCCGGGCCGCAGGCGCGACCAGGTTCGTGTCGAGGGCATCATCGCCGAGCTCGGCTCGTAGGCAGAGCTCCGGACGTCAGCCTCCGGTGCTCTCCCCAGCGCCCCCGGTGTCCGTGTCCCCACCCGGGGGCTCGCAGGAGTCCTCGTCTTCGCCATCGGCGCAGTCGGGTGTGCCGTCGCATCGCTGGCCGATCGCGAGTTCCGAGCCGTCGTAACACCGGAACGGGAAGCACCGAGATGCCTCTCGCTGGACCTCGTCGCTCAACTCGCCGCAGCCGTCCAACTGGGCCGAGAACCGGCTGGTGCAGGTGACCGGGCAGTTCTGTTGCTCATCGCTGCCATCCTCGCAATCGCGGTCGTCGTCACAGACCCACTCGGCTGGGATCTCAATGCCGTCTCCGCAGGCGAAGGGATCGGGGCAATCGCTCTCGTCCTCGGCCCCGGCACAATCGTCGAAGCCGTCGCACACCGAGTACTCGCTCAGCTCGGTGCCGTCCTCACACATGAACGGCGGCGGACAGTTCTGCTGCTCGTCCGAGCCGTCTTGGCAGTCGGACTCCCCATCGCAGACGAAGTCCTCCGGGACCTTGCTTCCACTCCCGCACGTAAATGCCGCAGGGCACCCCTCGGCCCGCGAGCACGACAGCAGCCCCCGCTGGGCCTCAGCCTGGCATCGCAGCACCTCGAACGCAGCGGCGTCGGCGTCGAAGACTTCGGTCAGGCACGCCTGCTCCTCATCGCCGGCGATGTCGAGCTGCGAGAGGCAGTCCTCGATGCCCATCCCGCCCTCGCCGTAGAACTCCCCGTAACACTCGCAGTAGAACTCCGCAAAGTCCTCTTCGACGTCGATGACATCCGCGACGTCCTCGATGGGCCCCGCCCCCGCGTTGTTGTCGCGGCAGGCCGGGGTCGCGGCACTGGCGAGCGCCACGATTCCGAGCGAGGAGAGAAGCGGGGCGGAGTCACGGCTGAGCATCCCCGCCACGCTATCAACGCTGAGCCGGGCGACAGACGAAGACGTCACGGGCGTGCAAGCTGTGATGCAGGCTGCGCGCGCGGCTGGGGCTGAAGCGCTCGGGTGCCGCGGAGAACCTGCTCAAGGCAACACGTCGAGGTAGCGACGGATCACCGAAGCCAGCCCCTCGAACACCGCGTCGCCGACGATCGCGTGCCCGATGGACACCTCGTCGAGATGTGGCAGCCCGCCAAACAAGGGCAGGTTGTTCGCGTCCAGGTCGTGCCCGGCATTGATGCCCAGCCCACGCGCATGCGCGTACTCGGCCGCCGCGACGTAGGTCTCGAACGACGCCCGCCCCTGAGCTTCGCTGCGCGCAAAGGCCTGGGCAAAGGGCTCGGTGAACAGCTCGATCCGGTCCGCACCGAGCTCCGCAGCCCAGTCGATCGACTCCGGCTGTGGATCCACGAACACGCTGACCCGCACGTCGGCCGCGTGCATCCGCGCGATGAGTTCGCGCATCGGGCCCGCCGGCGTGTCGACCCCCCATCCCGCCTGGGACGTAATCTCCCCGGGACGCACCGGAACCAGCGTCACCTGGTGCGGACGAACCTCGGTCACCAGATCCATCAATTCCGGCCGAGGGTCGCCTTCGATGTTGTACTCGATGCGATCGCGCATCGGCTCCAAGAACGCTGCAACCTCCCGTACGTCGGTCAGGGTGATGTGACGAGCGTCGGGCCGCGGATGGACCGTGATGCCCGTCGCGCCCGCTTCGACGCAGATTCGAGTCGCCTCCACCACGCTCGGATACCCCGTCGAGGCAGAACCCGACTGGGCCGACCGCGAGTTCCGCAGGGTGGCGATCTTGTTGACGTTGACGCTCAGCCGCACCACGGCGCGGAACGTACCAGCTGCGAGGCTATGCGTCCTTGGCAACGCGCCCGGGCGCCGGCGAGCGTTCGACATCCACACACCGGCCGTGAATGCCCGCGCGCCCGATCCAGCCATTGATGCGGCCGCGATTGTTCCCGATCTGCGCCCGCCCCGGGGAGAGGGCTTTGATCAGGTGGAGGTACTGCGAGCCGCGCACCGTGCACAGCACGATGTCCCCCACCGCCAGCTCGGTGTCCTCCCCCAGAGGCTCCACGGTCACGCGGTCGCCGTCATTGACCTTGGGGGCCATGCTGTGGCCCCGAGGACGGAACTTCACCGTCCTCCCGGTCTTCAGTTGTTCAATATCGTTGGTCGCCCAATTCATGACGACCCGTAGCATGGGGTCGCAGGGACGCCAGCTCAGTCGTCGGACTCGGGCTGCTCCTCGATCTGGTCTTCGGTCTGGTGTTCGGTTTGGGCCGCCTCCCGAGCGGCCGCCAGGGCGGCTTCGGCGGAGCGTTCCCACCCCCGGGCGGGTTGCACGTACCGCGGCACGCCCTGTGGGCCATGCGCGATGGCATCCGGAAGGTACGACTGATGGTCCGGGTCGACGCCCCCCAGAGCATCGTGCGGATAGCGATACCCCGCCCCGTAGCCGGTCTCTTTCATCAACGGCGTGACCGCGTTTCGCACCGCCATCGGGACCGGAAGCGCGCCGTGCCGACGCGCGTCCTTGCGGGCTGCGAAGTACCCCTTGAGCGCGGTGTTGCTCTTGGGGGCGAGCGCCAGGTACTGGGTCGCTTGCGACAACGGGAGGACCGCTTCGGGCAGCCCCACGAACCGGGCGGCCTCCGCTGCCGCGCTGGCGACCACCAAGCCCTGAGGATCCGCGTTGCCCACGTCCTCCGAGGCGAAGATCACGATGCGGCGGGCGACGAACATCAGGTCCTCCCCCGACTCGAGCATCCGGGCGAGCCAGTAGACCGCCGCATCGGCGTCGCTGGCTCGCATGCTCTTGATGAACGCAGAGACGACGTTGTAGTGCTCCTCGCCCCCCTTGTCGTAGCGCAGCGCCCGTCCGCCCAACGCCTCGCCGACGTACGCGGGCAGGAGCTCCGACTCATCGGCCGGGACCAAGTCCGCGGCCATCTCGAGCGTGGTCAGGGCCCGGCGCGCATCCCCTTGTGCCGCTCTGCCCAGGGCTTCGAGCAATCGGGGCTCCGCCGTCAACCCGCGCAGACCCAGTCCGCGCTTTTCATCCGTGAGGGCGCGCTGCAACACCGCAGCGATCGCCGCAGGGTCGAGCAGCCGCAGTGCGAACACCCGAGCCCGGCTCAGCAACGCGGCGTTGACCTCGAAGCTCGGGTTCTCGGTCGTCGCGCCGATCAGCCGGCACACCCCCGCTTCGACGTGGGGCAACAGCGCATCTTGCTGACTCTTGTTGAAGCGGTGAATCTCGTCGACGAACAGGACCGTGCGCTGCCCTGCCCCGCGCCGCCGGCTCTTCGCCCGCTCGATGACCGCCCGGATATCCTTCACTCCAGAGCTGACTGCCGAGAGCACCTCGAACGCCGCGCCCGTACTCTGCGCGACGATCTGCGCCAGCGTCGTTTTCCCGGTCCCCGGCGGACCCCAGAGGATCATCGATGGGATCCGGTCGCCCTCGATCGCCCGGCGTAGCAGCTTGCCCGGACCGACCACGTGCTCCTGCCCCACGTATTCGTCGAGCGTCCTGGGACGCATGCGCTCGGCCAACGGCGTGGCCTCGGGGTCCTGCATGGCCGCCGCATCGAACAAGTCGGGGAGCTCGGAACTCACGGCGGCGAACAACGTACAACAACCTTGGGGTGTCCACTGCGCCGGCGGGTGCTACCTTGGCTGCCGGATGCCGGCTCTCTCGAACGCTTGGCGCGCACCTGCGCTGACTGCGTGCCTGTTGCTGAGCGGTTGCGAGTCGACCGCGACCGGGATTTCTCCCGCCGAGGAGCCCGCCCGAACCGCTCGGAACGCGGACGAGCCCCTCTCCGAGGTCGGCAAGATCCGCGCCCTGATCCAGGCGGTCCGCGACAGCGAGCTCCAGTTCGTTCAGGACGGCAAAACCTGCGACGCCAAGGTTGCCGCCGACGAGCTCGACCACCGTCTTGCCCGTACACCTGGTGGCGTCGTCACGGCCACCCAGTTCATCGACAGGATCGGCGCGGGCAAGGCTCGGTCCAAGACTCCCGATCTCGTCCGGCTCTCCGATGGGACCATGCTTCCGGTGTCCGACTGGATGCTCAAGCGCCTCACCGAGATGGAGGGCGTCGAGTATGTGGCCCGCCGGGATCCCAACGCCGCTTCGGCGGACAGTTCCGCCGACGCCGCGGCCGACAGCAGCACGAAGGACGGCAGCCGATCTCGCACCCGTGAGGTCGGCATCCTCGATGCGCTCACCATCGTGGAGCGCAGCGACCTCGTGTTCGTGGCACCGCCGCGCAAGACCCCCAAGGGCAAGCTCAAGGGCAAGCGCAAGGAGTACACGGGTCCCGAGTTCTCCGAGATGCTGCGCAAGAAGTGGGAGCTGCTGGGCAAGGACATCAGCGACCTCGACGCCTTCATCGAAGAAATCGCCAGCGACGCGTTCGTCAGCATGACCCCCTACGTGGTCACCTATCGAGATGGGCGCGAGGAGCAGTTTCGCGGCTGGCTCGAGGACCAGCTCGAGGTGCGTCGGCAGGCCCTCGCCAAAGGCGGCGCACCGTGAGTGCGGGTCCCCTCGGCGGATCGGAGCCGAACCGGGTCACACCGGGACGCGTCGTTGCGGCGGCGTCGGTGCTGGGGTTGCTCGGCGTGGCCGCGGGCGCCTTCGGTGCCCACGCGCTGCGCGACGCGGTCCCTGCCACCGACTTGGCGATCTGGAAGACCGCAGCCCACTACCAGCAGCTGCATGCCGCCGTGCTGCTGGGTGTGGCTGCACTGGGACGAGACGGCTTCTCCAAAGCGTTGCGCGTAGCCTCGGTGGCGTTCGTCATCGGCATCGTGATCTTCGCCGGCACCCTCGATGCAATCGTCCTGGGCGGCCCCCGCATCCTCGGCGCAGTCACCCCGCTGGGCGGTTTGTGTTTGATGGCCGGCTGGGCGGCGCTGGTCGTCCACGGGGTCGCTTTGGGCCGACGGCCCCGCGGGTAGTCCCGGGACGGCGCAGCACTCAAGCCGCTTCGTCCCGGCACCGATGAACAGCGTGTGACCCCTTCGGAGCGCAGTTTCCTGACCGCCGTCGTCCGCTTTCAGACGTTGCTGCATGCGGGGGCGAAGACCAGCAATCCCGAGTTCTATCACCTGAGCCGATTCCTCGGCTCCGATGCTCCGGACGCGTACCAGGAGAGCGACGAACGTCGGCAGTTTCGCCGGTTCGCCGCCCAGGTTCCCGCGACGGTGCGCTTTGGCGCTCGCTCCTCGCCGTGCACGGTCGTCGACCTCGGCGGTGGTGGGATCCGGTTGAGTCTGGCGCAAGAGATCGGGGTCGTCGTCGGCACGTCGCTGTTGTTGGTCGTGCAGACGCGCCCGGGCCTGGAGAGGGTCGACCTCGCGGTCGAGGTCCGCTGTGTCGGCCCCGGCGGCACCTGGCTGGGCTGCGAGTTCGTCGGGGCCCCGCTCACGCTCCGGCAGACGCAAGCCTCCCCGCGATTGGATGCGCAAGCCAAGACGCAAGAGGTCCGCCAGGTCGCCTGAAACCCGCTCCAAAAAACGAAGGCGCCGCGGGACTCCGTTGGCGCCTTCGCTCGTCGTTGGTGCTCCGATCGCTGGCAGGCGGCCGGCCCAGTCGCGTGCCCCACCCCGTCCGTAGGGGCGCAGGCTCGTGCCGGGCGTGCTAGATGCTGCGCCTACGATCCCGTCGCGACCGCGGGCTCGACCGCTGAATGGGTGCTCACAAGAGCCTCGCGAACCCGACCGTGAACCCAGATCGGCGCGTCGGGATGCAGGGTCAGCTCGCCGTGGACCCGCTGTACGCCTCCGCCGTCACCACGACGCGCAAGCTCGGCAGCGGACAGGGCGAACAGCTCAAACGCGAACGGCCAGCGCCCCAGGATCCGGCGGATCCCCATGATGATCTGCTCCGCCCGAAGTCGGGGCAGGCGGCGAAGAAAAGCGTCCCGGGTCGGTTCCGCGGCTTCGCCGAACCGCCATGCGGCGGCACTGGCCACGAACCAGACCGCCGGAGCCTCGACCTCCGTCCGCATCCGGGTGCCGCCGATCCCATCGGGGACTTCGTCACAGCGCAGGATCGACGCGCCCGGGTCGATCGCGCGCAGCATCGCCTCCCCAACGCCCCGCCCCGGCTCCAACGGTTCGCACATGACCACGAGGTCACGCGCGCTCTGAGCTCGCATCAGAAGCCGTTGGCGGCACAACCCCGCCGGGTCCAGGACGTCCTCGATCGAGATCGCGGCATCGGCCTGGGCGGTGGCGCGCGCCAGCTCGATCCGCATCCCGCCGGCGAGGGCGGCCTCGGGCAGCACCCGCAGCATGCGGCTCCGACTCGCTGCAGCATCGATACGCACCGAGCTGACCTGGTGACGGGCCAGACGCAGCGCAATCGCCTCCGCAACGGGCCACGGAGTGACGAGGGGGCCATCGGACATGCTCCCCGTTTCTGCAAGCCTCGGGCCCACCGGCCCGCGACTGGCCCGCGCCTGGGATGTGTCCTTCCATGGGCCGACGGTGCGACGTGGCGGCCGAAGATGCGCCTAGAGGGTTCGTCGACGCCGGCGGAGCGTCAAACCCAGCAGCATCAGCGCCAAGAAGCCGTGGCTCCCGGATTGACGCACGTTGCACGCACACCCGTCCTTGCCCTCGTCGTCCAAGCCGCCGCTGTCGGTCTCGCCGTCCGACGCGTCCGATCCGTCGTCATCGTCCGGGCCCGTGCCCGAGGGGTCGGTCGTCGCGTCGATGGGCCCGCCACTTCCGCTGGCGCTGTCGCTGCCCCCGGTTCCGGATCCCGGCTCGCTGTCGCTGCCGGTCTCGCCTCCGCCCTGCGTGGTCGGATCCCCGGACTCACCTTCGGCCTCGACCACGGTGACGGTGATGGTCTGCGTGTCGTAGCCGCCGTAAGCGTCGAGAACCTCGAACTGCAAGACGTACTCGCCCGCCGGTGGGGTGGTGAGCGTGGTGAACACCCAGTCGACCTCGTTCGGGTCGAACCCGACGCCGGCGTTGAAGTCGGCGTCGCACACGTTGTTGCTGCACCGGGTCAGAGTGGTGTCGGCCCCTTCGAGCGACCACTTCACGGCGACAAAGTTCGAGTTCTCGGAGATCGCCGCGGTGGGCGTGAACGTGTCGGCCGTCGTGAACGTGGCCCCATCTTCGGGGAAGATGTCGGTGATCTGCGGAGCCTGGTTGTCCGGTGTCCGAGGGCCGAAGATGCCCAACAGCTCCTGGTACGTGTTCTGCTGCTCACCGCCACCGGCGGGGCAGTACTCCTCGTGGATGTAGTCGCATTGCGTCACGCCTTTGCCGGTGGCGTGGCTGATCGTCATGCACTGATCGACGAACGACTTGTTGCCGCCGTTGTTGAACGGGTAGAGCAGGTCGCTGGTGTTGTCGGTGTGCTCCAGGCCCCAGTTGTGGGCGGTCTCCTGCGCGGCCGTCTCGGCCGAACCCCCGCAGCTCCCCGGGAACGTCAGCGACACGTGGTTGCGCTTGAGTCCATCACACGCGACGTTGGCCACCCCGCACACGCCTCCGGGTTGGCCCGCGTTCCCGGCGGAACCGCCGATCACGGCCATCGTGTACGGCATCCAGTCCGGCGGCGCCGAGGTCGTGAGCACCAGGTCGAACGGCTCGTAGAAGCCGGCGAGCTGGTTGAACAGCGCGGCCTGCTGCGAGCCGTTGCCGTAGGCGGGAAACGAGGTCTCGGCGTCGACCAACGGGCTGCAGCGCTTGGCCGCGTTGGCCATGTCGCCGCCGGTGCAGGTCGGCGTGAGCGTGATGCCCTGCATCGCGACGTAGAGCACCCCCGGCGATGCGTCGTACGAGACCGCATGCAACGGCGGCAGGCCCTGCTGCTCTAGCGTGTCCCGCGCGGCGCTGTCGCGGGTGTAGAGCAGTGTGCCGTCCCAGAAGGAATCCACCGCCGGCAGGTCTTCCTCGTCGATCCCGTAGGCCCGCTCGAGGGGGGTCTGGTCGAGATCGTCCCCAGGGTGCAGCGCCCACGGGACGTCGTCGCGGATCCGGCGAGGCTCTGCCGCGGAGGCGAGCGATGGCGCGAGGACGCAAAGACCAAGAAAAACCGCGGCGAGGCGAGTCATGGGCAGCCCAAGCCTACCGAAACGAACATTTCCTCGCCAGCGTAGATTGTGGTCCGGCTAGTGGAGGGCCGCTTCACGGTTGGGCAGCCCCACCAGGCGGGCGGGATCGATGCCCATCACCCCGAGCGCTTTCGCCCACAGATCGTCCGCGGCGACGTCGAACAGCCACTGCGGCGGCATCTGCCCGCCTTCGGGAGCCTGCCCGATCGGCACCGCGACCCAGCTTCCGGTCGCGATCTCCTCCTCGAGCTGTCGGGGTCCCCACCCGGCGTAGCCCAGCAGGAACACGAACTTGCCGTCCTCGCCCACCGCGAGCCCGCGATCGACCCGGTCCAGCGATGTCGTCAGCCAAACCCCGCGCAGGACCTCCTGGCAGGTGGGATCCCAGCTCGGGCTGTCATGCATGATCCAGCCCCGAGAGGGCTCGACCGGACCGCCCTTGCGCAGGAGCGCATCGGTGTCGCCGGCCCACAGCACCTCGAGATCGTCCAGCACGAGCTCGAGGCGGTTGGGGAGCTCGTCCGTCAGGACCAGCCCCAGGGCGCCCTCCTCGTTGTGCTCGAGCATCAACACCACGGCTCGCTCGAAGTTTGGGTCGAGCAGCTGTGGCACCGCGCAGAGCAAGTGCGCACTGAGGCCCCCGGAGTCCGGCATGCTTCGAGTATGCGGCACACCGGGCCGACACGCACGGGGTCACGCTCGGCGCTTGCAACCTCGCCCCGGCCTTGCTAAATCGAGCGACCGCTTTGCCAGAGTGGCGAAATCGGTAGACGCAGCGGACTCAAAATCCGCCGTTGGTGACAACGTCCCGGTTCGAGTCCGGGCTCTGGTACTGCCCGCCCCCTGCACGTCTGTGTCAGGGGGCGGTTCTTTTTTGCCCAGGCGGGAGATGCGACCTGGCCAGATCCGGAGTCAGTCTTGAAGTCGGATCGTGACGTCGGCGCCGGCTTCGATGTCGATGCGGGCGGCACCGGTCCCGGACCGATCGCGATACAGCCCGGAGGTGGCCGCGGAGAAGGCATCGGTCTGCACCCGAATCCGCCCCGGCGTTTGCACCCGGACATCCACGTCCACATCGCTGCCGAGCCGCAGCTCGACCCCGCCGCCGGGTGCAACGATACGAACGTCGTTGGCCCCCGCGCTCTGTTCGACCCGAACCCCGCCGTGGGCAACATCGATATCCACCGGCCCCGAGCCGACGACGACGACCTGGCCCCGCTCCACGTGAATCCCGGTCGAGCGCATGTCCCCGCGGACCTCGACATCCCCAAGCTCGGTGTCGACGAGGACGGACCCCGTCATCGAGCGCACCGACACGTCCCCCAGCGAGGTGACGACTTCCAAGTCGGTGCCGCCGGGAACGACGACCTCCCCGAGTTCCAAATCGACGAGTCCCTGCACCTCCAGGGGGACCTCGGCCCGCATCCGGAGCCAGTCGCCGTCCGCTGAGAACTCGATCGAGGGGCTCGAGGCGGTGCGCTTGGCTTCCGACGCGGTGCCTCCGACGGCATGCCAGCGACCGGAGAGTTGCACCGCATCGGGGCAAGACTCCGGCACCGCCGCGTCACACCCCAGCACCGAGACCGCCGTGCTTGGAAGGTCGATCGACAGGGCCCGAGCACCGGCGAGCTCGACCTCCACCTCGAACGCCCCCTGCGCTCGGACGCCGAGCGAGCAGCCCAGGGCCAGCAGCGCGGGCCAGCAGCGTTGCAGCTTCACAGGTTCACCCCCAACGAGACGCCCAACTCCAGGGTCGGCGCAAACGCGGGAAGCGCCCGGCCCCCCGCATACCGCCGAGGCGTGAGCGGAACGCCAAAGCGCCCCAGCGCGCCAACCGACCAGCGAGGGGCGACGAAGAAGCGAGCATCCGCGATGACGTACGGCTCGGCGCCACCCACTCGCTCGACCCGCCGGATCGGATCGGGCTCGAGGTCTTGCGTGCGGCGCTGGGTGGTGAGCTGGCCCAACACGCCGCCCCCGCCCGACAGCGACCACCGCCGATGCGGATGCGCGCCGTCGGGCCCCCAGATCTGCGCGGTGGCTCGGGCGCCCAGTTGCAGGACGGTCTGCTCGGGGCCCAGTTTGATGCTGGCGTCCGAGGGACCCACCCGGACCCGTTTGGACACCCGCACCAGCGCCGCCACAGAGAAATCATCGAGCAAGCTCGCGCGCGGTCGACCCGGCGCCATCGCAACGGCCGAGAGACTGTCTCTTATACACATCTGACGCTGCCGACGAGCGATCTAGTGTAGATC
>CAJXVA010000348.1 GCA_913061055.1 uncultured Pseudomonadota bacterium | reverse complement strand
TCTACACTAGATCGCTCGTCGGCAGCGTCAGATGTGTATAAGAGACAGACCGGGAACTCGGTGTTCATGTGCCAGGGCTTGTGCGGCTCGACGTGAACCTTGGCCAGCGCCTCCTGGCCCGCGGCCGCTTTGGAGGGCGCCTCCACATGGACCTCGAACCGGGGCGCTTCGGGATCGGCAACGGCCGCCGCTGCGACGGGCGCGTCGGTCGGCGTCGAAGCCTGGCTCGCCGGTTTCGCGTCGCCATCGCAACCCGCGAGCGCGAGTGAGAGCAGGCCAACAGCCATCAGGGCCCGGCAAGACGATGCGTTCGAAGTCACCACTGAACCCAACGGGTGCACAGGCCGCAGGTTACCGCATGCGAGGTCGTGCGTTTCCTCAAGAGTAGACCGCATGAGGCGTGACGACGGCATGCATGGCCAGATCGTGCGCTTCGGTGGGGACAGCCTCCACGAGGCCCCACTCCAGGCACACGCCCACGCGCCGCGCGCCTGGAGCCTGGGCGAGGGCCCGGTCGTAGTAGCCGCGGCCCCACCCCAGTCGGCCGCCTCCCGCATCGAACGCAAGACCCGGCACGAGCACCACGTCGATCTCCTGCGGCAACGTGGGCGCTCCCTCGCCCGCCGGCTCGGGGATCGAAAATCGCCCCGGTTGCAGCGCAGCCCAGTCCGTCACTTCGCACCACGCCAGCGCATGGGGGCCGACCACTTTGGGCAACCACCGACGCCGCGGCGCGAGGTCTTCGAACACACCACGCATCTGTGGCTCATGGCCGACGCCGACAAACAACGCGACCGCGTTCGCCCTGACCAGGAGGTCGAGGGAACGCAGTCGCGCCCGAAGCCGATCGCTTTGGCGCGCCCGCTGCACCGGGTCGGGTGACCGTCCCCGTTGGGCCGATCGGAGCGCAGCCTTCTCGTCGCTCACGCGTTGCTGGTGCGCTCCGCGTTCCCGGGGTGCGCAGGGTCGAGCCGGATGCCGTTCTGCCACGCAAGCGCCGCGCGCAGCAGCTGGGTTGCGTTGGTGAGCCCGAGCTTCTGCTTGGTGTTGCTCTGGTGGGTCTCGACCGTCTTCACGCTGATCGAAAGCTGCGTGGAGATTTCGCGGGTCCGAAGCCCGCGGCCCATCAACTCGAAGACTTCCATCTCCCGGGTCGAGAGTCGGGCGACCGGGTCCTCGCCCTTGCCCACCGGATCCGCGCCGCCCTTGGTCCATGCCGCACTGAGCTTCTCACTGACCACCTGCTCGCCGGAGCTCACCTTGCGGATGCCGTCGAGCAACACGTCGGGGCTGGCGCTCTTCATCAAGTAGCCGGCTGCTCCTGTGCGCAGGGCCCGGTCGGCAAACAGCGCCTCGTCGTGCATCGAGACCACCAACGAGGGAACTTCGAGGCTGTTGGCGGCGATGTGTCGAACGAGTTCGAGACCGCTGGAGTCTCCCAGGGCGAGATCGACAACGACCGCGTCGGGTTTGACCGCGGACAACTTGTCCTTCGCATCGTTGAGCGAGGTGGCCTCGCCGACGACCTCGAGGTCTGGCTGGGCCCTCACCAAGGCACTGAGGCCATGGCGGAACACGGGGTGGTCGTCAACGATGAGGATGGTCTTCTTTTGGGCTTCGGTCATGGTCTCGTCCAGGGGGTCAGCGGCGTCACGGGAATCTCTGCGAGGGCATCGAACTCGATCGTCCCCTCGGAGCGCGTCACCACGATCCGAGTGCCCTCCTGAGGCGTCGAGAAGAACTTGATGCGGGCATCCATGGCCCGGGCGCGTGCGTGCATGCTGCTAAGCCCAACGCCCGCGGTCGTGGTGCCATCGTGGGTCGAGGACAGGCCAACGCCGTCATCCTCCACGCGCAAGGTCAGCGGGTCGGCCAACAGCGAGACGCGTAGCCCACCGGGGTTGCCGTGGCGGGCAGCGTTGGACAGCGCCTCTTGGGCGATCCGGTACAGCTGCATGGCGTCGGCATCGGACACCGAGGGCGGCAGCTCGCTCGGCCCCTCGAAGGAGAAGTCGAACCCACCCAACTCGGCCACTTCGGTGCCGAGCCGCTCCAGCGCGCCGGCGAGGTTCTCGGCTCGCACGTCACCGGGGTACAAGCCGTGGGAGAGCGCCCGCGCCATCTCGAGCGCTTTGCCAGCCTGCGCCTCCAACGTGGAGAGCGACTCCTGGGTGCTGGGCTCGGACGAACCTCGTTGCGCCGCGGTGGCGAGGAGGCGCAACCCACCCAGCTGCTGACACAGCCCGTCGTGCAGTTCCTGTCCCAAGCGGGCACGTTCGCCGTCGGCCGCGTCGAGGACGGCGCGCTCGGCCTCCGCGAGGTCTTCCCCATCGCGGTCGAGTTGCGCAAGGGCGGCCGAGAACACCCAGCGAGAAACACCGACGATCGACGCGACGAGCACGGCCCACGCGCTCCAGGACAGCCACCGAAGGCGCTGGCGACTCTTCGTCGCATCGAGCTCGATCTGGTTGCGCGCTGCGGTCGTCTCATCACGAAGCGCCACGGCGCGGGCACGCAAGCGCTGGGCGGCCCGCACGTCGAGCACCGGTCCCGGCGGGATGGCGTTGCCTTCAGCGGTGACCGACTCCAGCGCCAGGGCGACGCGCCCCCACCCGGTGCCATCGGCAGGCCGGTCGAAGGCAGGGTCCGAAAGTTCCGCCGCTTCCAGCTCGAGGGCCCGCAGGCTTTGGTCCAGCGCCTCGCGGCTTCCCGGAGCACTCGGGGTGCGCTCCAGCCGGCGCGCAGCCGCCTCGACGTCGGCGGCCACCGCACCGAGTCCGCCGGTTCGGCTCAACGCCTCTTCGGTGGCCTCCGCGCGAACGTCCATCACGTAGGTGACCCCCTGGGTCAGGGTTCCGATGACCAGCAACACCAGGACACCGGACAGGCTCCGTTCTCGCAACCGGTCGACGTCTCGAAGTGAGGCGGTCGAGCTTCCCCCAAAGACTCCCACGCCCAACCAGTATCGCCTCTGGACGGCTATTCAGAGCATGAATTCGGTGAGTTTTTGATCCGTCACACTTCGGGGTCCGTAGACCTCACCCCACTTTCGCGCAGCGATTGCGCGGGGACCCAGCGAACGGGACGTGCTCCGCGGCCGGGGCGCATGGGTTCCCGACGCGCGAGCGCCTGTCCATGGCGGACACATCCCCGATCTGCCCCCTCCCCGGGCCGTGGCGGCGCCGCGCGGCACCGCGCGGGCCGGGGCACCATCGCGACACACCTCGGGTCCGACGGGCCCCACCTTGGGGCGCTGAGCCGCCGCACTCCTGCAGGACCGGACCCCACCACGCCCCACACTCAACGACGATCCCATACCTCCCTCGCCCGCGACGATCCCCACCCGGCCCCCCAAAAAGGGTCCCGAGCCGGGTGTCAGAGCGCTTTGGGGTGAGCGCTTGCGAGCATCTGCGAACCTCTGCGATGGTGCGGTCCCGCGCGGGCTTAGCTCAGTTGGTAGAGCGCGACCTTCCCAAGGTCGAAGCCGTGGGTTCGAATCCCATAGCCCGCTTTGAAGAACGGCCTCCAGCATCGCGCTGGGGGCCGTTCTTCATTTCGCGGCTTTGGTGTCGCCACTTGTGTCACCACCAACGTCGAGCGCGAGCACTGCGTTGCGGGTGACGTCCGGCGACAGGTGGGCGTACTGCAAGGTCACTTCCAAGGTCGCGGGGCCAAGCAGATCTTGGACCGCCTTGCTCGAAACTCCACGCATGACGAGATGTGAAGCGAACGTTGGCGCAACGCGTGCCACCCGAAGTGAGCGACACCGGACCGTGCGCGAGCCCGACGGAGCGGACCTTTCGCCTCGTCGTAGGTGAGCATCGTACCGTCGTCCGAACAGACGACCAACAGCCCCCGCAGGTGTCGATGCTCCTTGAGCGCAGCCAGTGCCGTGTCGTTGTGCGGAACTTCGCGAGCCCGCCCCGGACTTGGGCGTGCCAACGACGCCAAGGGCCACGGCTTCCCGGACATGAAGGCGGCCCGCTTTCATGTCCACCGCATTCCACTTCAGCGCGAGCAGCTCACCGAGGCGAAGTCCGGTGTTCAACGCCACAACGATCGTCGCGTGGGCTAGCGGTTCCTTCTTCGACGCCTCGACCACCCTGACCGCCTAGTCGAAATCCAAGAAGCGAAACGCAGGCTTCTGGTTCTTCGCCCCAGGCGACCCTTGGCACCGGGCCGCGACGTCCAACGCGTTGCGCAGCAACCAACAGCTCATCGATCGCACCGAGGGACTCGCGCTTGGCCTGCTCTGCTGCGGGGCCTAGCATCGCCGCCTCGCCGTGGTGCCCGTGGCCTGGCGTTGCCACGGCGACCGCTTCCGCGTCACCGTCGGCTTCCGCTCCGCCGAGCGGCCACCCTCACCAAGCGACTCAGCTCCGATGTCGAGCTCGGCCCAAACCTCCGCAATCTCCTCCCAAGTGGCACCGGGCAGACCTACTTCGTCGGTCGGCCCAGCCCAGGCCTCGACCGGACCGTCCGAGACGCGAGCGCGAACCGCAGCGACGACCTCACTCTTCGTCGGCGGCCGACCGGCCTCGACCTTCTCCCATCGGGATCGACACCTCGCTCGCGCCACCCGTCGACCAGCCCGAGGAGTAGGCTCAGCGGGCCGGAGGGCCCGCTACTCCACGGGCGTCAGCGAGAACAGGATCGGCTGAGGTTCGCCGGTCTCGGCCGCGAGCAGCACGACCCGGTAGGTCGAGGCGGGGAGGAACACCTCCTGACCGGGGAACACCTCGGTCGTCCGAGCGGGGTTGATACTGGCAAGGAGATACGCATCATTCTCCACGTCTCCCAACTGTTCGACCAGGTCGCCCGGCTCGGATTGGCAGCCCCCGATCCTCACCTGGTCAACCCCGGCCGTTTCAACGATGTAGGTCGAGTCGACCTCGGTAGTGATGACGCGGATGTCAGCGATCTGATCGAAACTGGCGAGATGGCGGATTCGCGAAGTCGTCGGGAGGGAGCAATCGAGAGTTGATTCAAGCTCGAACGAACCGTCCAGCTCTCCCACGATGGGCTCCTCATCGCACGCGAACGGCGACGGCATCACATCGGGGACCTCGAGTTCATAGACATGCTCCATCTCCGCGAGACTCATCCCATAAACGGCTTCGAACGGCTCGCCCTCGAACATTCGTACAATGGGCTCGATCCCCTGCCGCTGAATCAGCCACCGAATGAAATGCCCCGCGACAATGTACAACACATCATCAGATGTGGAATCAGCCACAAGGTCCGCGGGAAGGTAAGTCGTGGGGTGTTCGCTTAACGCCTCTGCCAGCCCCTCGTACCAGAATCTGACATATGTAGGATCGAGGTCATTCGAAACCGAATGAACCAACTCGTGAGCAAGTGACTGCGGAATCCCTAAAGCGATACGCTCGTCACGGTAGTAGCACCCCAACACCCCCTCCTGACACCCCGGAATGCCAAGGTATCCTGTCTCTCGCAGCGCGTCGATAACATCATCCTCATCGAAGGCGTATACCGTCCTCAGCAGCTCTCCTTCCACGCCGAGTAAGGCTTCAACTCGTTGCGTATGCTTGTCCAGCCACCGCAGGTCCCCTTCACAGAGCGGTTCGTCGAACGCCGTCGCAACCTCAACCTCCTCGGTGACATAGCGAATGGGCAACTCGCCAGACTCGGGCCCGGCCGCCTCGCAGCCGGCCAGCAAAGTGGCCGCAAGGCCGAGAGCCTGTCGATTCAGGAAGCGAGCGTCCACGCGAAGCTAGGGTACTGCCAGCACGCGGAACCGCCACTGACTCTTGCCGCCGAGGGACGCCTTTCTTGAAGGCGCGCGAGCAAATAAGACCAAGGCCCCGAAGCCTGCCAAGACCCCGAAAGCGAGGGTCGCAGCTTCGACACCATCCAAGGCCGCGAGCGCCGAGGCGAACACTCGCAACCAGGAGGGTCGCGCGGCCTACGACAAGGCCGTCTTGGCTTGGCTCAAGGAGAACACGAGCAAGAGCGAGCCGCAGGCCGCCAGCAAGGTCCTCAAGGCCTGTGGTGGCACGGGGCTCCAAGGTCGCACCGCCCTCACTCGACTGATCGAGGCGGGCAAGGCAAGCTTCGTTGGCAGGGCGCGGGCGACCAAGTACTGGGCGAAGTAGGACCTGCTGGGTCGGTCAGCCCTCGGCCTCGCTTGTCTTACTCCACCGGCGTCAGCAAGAACTGGATCGGCTGAGTTTCCCCCGTGTCGGCAGCGAGCAGCACGACCCGGTAGGTCGACGCGGGGAGGAACACCTCCTGACCCGGGAAGACTCTAGTCGTCAGGGGAGCGTTGTTGGATGCGAGGATATCAGCGTCGCTCGTGACATCGCCGAGCTGGTCCACGAGGTCACCGGGCTCCACCCGGCAGCCGCCAATCTCGACCCGGTCGAGCCCAGCCGCTTCGACAAGGTAGGTCGCGTCAGTCTCGGTCGTGATGATGCGGATGGTGCCGAGACTGTCGACGTCGGAACCGTGCCGAAGCCGAGTCGTGGTCGGCGAGGCGCAGTCCAACTCCGTCGCGAGGTCGAAGGAACCATCCCCAGACTGGAGTAGAGGCTCGTCGGCGCAAGCGAACGGCGAAGGCATGATATCAGCCGCCTCGACGTCGTAGATCTGCTCGATGGAGGCCAGCCCCATCCCGTACACGTCCTCGAACGGCTCGCCTTGAAGGACTCTGACCACGGGCTCAACGCCTTGCCTCCTGATCAACCAGCGAATGAAATGCCCTGGGATATTGTACAGCACGTCGTCGGTCGCCAACTCCTCGACGAGGTTCGACGGAATGTAGATAATTGGGTGCTCGCTAAGAGCTTCAGCGACGCCCTCATACCAAAACCTTACGTAGATCGGATCTAGCTCGGTCGATACGATATGGACCAGCTCATGAGCAAGAACCGCAGGGGCCCCCAGCGCGATGTCATCACGCAGGCGATAGCACCCCTGCAGGTCCCGCGGGCATCCGGGCACCTGAAGGTAGAATGTGCTGTTCTCGGTTTCAAAGAAGACGTCGGCCGCAGAGTAAGCATAGACAGTGTGCAGCGCGTCGCCCTCGACCCCAAGCGCACTTTCCACGCGCCTCGTGGCCGAATCGAGCCATCGAAGATCACCTTCGCAGAGCGGCTCCTCGAACGAGGTCGCGACCTCCAACTCCTCGGTTACGTACAGAATCGGCAGCCTCTCCAGGTCCGACACCTCCGACGGCTCCTCGCAGCCGACCACAAGAGTGATGGCTGCGAGGAGTAGACACCGCCGAGCTAGTCTACGAGCGTCCACGTGAGGGTCACGGTACTACCACTCGAAGAAGCGTCACGTTGAAAGTGCTGGTGCCGGAGATGAACGAGTCGAAGACGTTTCGGCGCCGCCCACGTCGTGACATCCTGGCCGTTGATCGTCTGAACCTTGTCGAAGTTGCGCAGTCCCACTTCATAGAGCAGCTCGCCCGCGTCGGCATCAGCGATCTCGAAACCGCCGGGTTTGGAGACGATCTTGGCGTCATCGCAGGACCACAGGGGTGCAGAGTCGTCAAAGGTCAGGCCTTCTGCGACCTTAGTGTTGACCTCGTATACGCCAGCCACGAGATCAACCTCGTCTCTCAGCCGCCAACCGCTGCAGCTCCCGGTCGCCACCGCGCTCGAACAGGGTTTAACAATGTACTCCTGCATCTCTAGCGGGCTGCCCCTGCGCATCGGTTCGGGCTTCGCTTTGGTCCTCACACTTGTTCGTGCCGCGCCAGCACGCGAAGTTTTCACTGTTCACACTTTCGCCCGCACAGACACATTTGGCCGGAAGCTCGCCAGCGGCGGTACCCAACTCGCAGATGGAGTCAGGGCCGCAGGACCCACCTGAGACGGGTCCTTCTTCTTCGTCCGGGCAGCCGGCAAGAGTGAGAGCCGGCGCCGCACATCCGGCGACGAATCCCATAGCCCGCTTTGAAGAAGCCGCCCCGCCCGGGCGGCTTCTTTGTTGGTGCTGTTTGAGATACGGACCCCGACCGGTGACCTAGTTCGCCGAGGTCCTCAGGTTCCAGAAGCAGCTGCCCTCTTGCGAGAACGTGTACGGGCCGAAGCGCCCGCTGGGATAGGTGTCGTCCACCACGGTCGCCTCGGCGAGCACGGAGTCATCGTCGGCCCGGCGTACGCTCAAGGTGAAGTCCTGCGGCGTGTGAGACAGCTCGAAAACGTACTCCTCGTTGTAGCTCCACCCTTGGTCGGACAGGCCGCTGGGGTCCAGCAGCGTGGTTGAGTTGGAGGTGTCCGCGACACCCAGCAGGTCCTCGCAGACCAGCGGTGAACCGGCGTCGATGCGTTTGACCACCATGCCTTCGGGGGCAAAGGTGTCGTTGCAGTTGTTCCAAGTCTGATCGTTGCGACGCCACGTGAACACGTAGAAATGCGCGGCGTCCTGGTAGCCCCACACGAAGCCCAGCTGGTCGTCGTCGTCGTTGCTTTGAACCTCGAAGCGACTGGTGAAGCTCGCGTCGTCGAGCACGATGTCGCAGATGAGCGCGGCCGGATCTCCGTTGGCGGTCTCGCACGCTTGGGTGTCGCCGTCGGAGTACGCCCACAGAGGCGTGGGGTGGTTCTCGAGGTCGACGCCCAGCGCGGCCGCGTCGACTGGCTGGCACGCCGCCAGCGGGACAGCGGTGTCGGTGACGTGCACCGTGGCCAATCCAGTGGCCTGCTCGCCTTGGCCGTCGGTGACCTCGACGCCATAGGTCGTCGAGACCGCCGGCGTGGCTTCGGGGCCCGCAATGCTGCCGTCGTCCAAAGACGCCGCAGGGGTCCAATCGAAGGTGTAATCACCGTCACCCAGCATCGGTTCGGCGAGCAGCGAAGCGCTGCCACCGGCGAGGATGTTGGCGGGGTTGGCCGAGACGTCGACCGACATGCAACCCGGCGGGATGCTCTGATCCCCATCATCGCAGTCCACGCCCGGCTCGACGCCATCGGGCACATCAGTGTCGCCCCAGTCGTCGTCGTCCTCGTCCTTCATGCAAGCGGACGCGTCGTCGTTGGGCGCCGCACCGGGGAACGTGGACGCGCTGTCATCGTCGCAATCGTCGTCGTTGTCGACGGTGCCGCCCGGCGGCGTCTCGCCATCGGGAACGGTCGTGCACGCATCCGGGTCGCCGAACCCATCGCCATCCGCATCCGAGCACCACGAGGTTCCGCCCTCGCAGGTGTCATCGTCGCCACAGACATCGCTGACACAGTCCCCGTCGTCGGAGCAGCCCTCGCCGCCCTCACAGGTTGCGCCGCACGTCCCCCCGCAGTCGACGTCGGTCTCATCCTGGTTCTGCGCGCCGTCGTCACATGCGCCGCCGCCGGCGGTACCGTCCGCGGCCGTGCCTTCGCCTCCTGATCCTCCCCCCGAATCCCCCGCGCCGCACGTGCCCGCAGTGGGGTCGCAGTCGTTGGATTCACAGTCGTCGTCCTCGACGCACCCCTCCCCCAGGCCGCAACCCGCGGCACATGAGCCGCCGCAGTCCACATCGGTTTCGTCACCGTCGCGGACTCCGTTCTCGCAGTCACCACCCGAATCCGTGGCGCCGTTGGTCTCGGTGGCGCTGGCCGAAGCGAGCGCCGCGCATGCCGCCGCGTCGCCGTCCTTCTGCCCTAGGCCGTCATCGAAACAAGGGTCGGCGCACCCGCCCACGCTGGCCAGGCACAAGGGGAGAAACGCAACGATGGGTTTGGCGTAGTTGATCATGGGTTGGCCTCGACAGAGATGAGTTTGAATTCGATGCGGCGGTTCTTCGCTCGGCCGCGACTGGTGTTGTTGCTGTCCCGTGGCTCGGTCTCCCCAACGCCGCGTGTTTGCAGCCTGTCGCTGGCGACCCCGTGCTCGACCAGGTAGTCGCGTACTGCCTCAGCGCGGCGGGTCGAGAGTTCGCGGTTGTACTCGTCGTCGCCGCGGTCGTCGGTGTGTCCTGAGATCTCGACGCTGACCGAGGGGAAGTTCGCCAAGACTTCGGCCGCGTGGTCGAGCTTGGCTCGTGATCGCGGCTTGATGCTGTCCTTATTGGTATCGAAGTAGATGCCTTCGATGACTCCGGTGAAGTCCCGAATCTCATCGGGCAATGTGTCGGGGCAGCCGTCCTTGTCGTCGAAGCCGTTGGCGGTCTCCGGCTCTTCGACGCAGGAGTCTTGCGGATCGAGGATCCCGTCTCCGTCGGTATCGGGAATGGGGCACCCATCGTAGTCCGCGATGCCCGGGACCGTGATGCACGCGTCGTCCGGGTCGAGCACTCCATCGCCGTCACGATCCCCGACCGGGCAGCCCTGCCGTTCCACAACGCCAGGCACATCGATGCATGCGTCGTCGGGGTCGAGGATTCCGTCGCCGTCTCGGTCCGAAGGCGGCCGACGTTTCTTACGGTTGAGCGTCAGCGTCAGGCCGGCCAGCAACTCGATGGTGTGGCCGACCCCGTCCGAAACCCCACGTTTGGCTGTGAGCGTGTCGCGAAGGTCGAGGCGGATCGCCACCCGGC
>CAJXVA010000347.1 GCA_913061055.1 uncultured Pseudomonadota bacterium | reverse complement strand
TCTACACTAGATCGCTCGTCGGCAGCGTCAGATGTGTATAAGAGACAGTTCTTGGAAAACCCATCGCAGGGGGCGGGGGACTTCGAGGTGGAGAATCCCGGTGATGGCACCTTCCGCATCGTGCCTGGTGACGGGACCGACCCGTTCGAATGCGAGCTCTCCGAAGGCGGCAGCTTCGAGTGCGACGAGCGCTATGTGGAGAGCATCACGCAACCGGGCATCGACGCGAGCCTCGACGTGCTGATCTCCGCCGACGGAACAACCACAACCGACGACATGGATGCCGTCCAGCGAGGGCGGATCGTCTGCGATGGCGCCGCATGTGGCTCTGCGGAAGCGCTTCTGGGAACGACGCTCCCGTGCAGCTTCGTCATCCCGTTCACAGCCACGCGATAGCGCGCGTTTGTGGGCGACGAAGCCGCGCGAGCGTAACGAAGAATCCACGATCGGCGCTGCCGGATCCAAGGCGGACAAAACGGGACAATCGCCGTCCCTTCGTCGGGGCAAAGTTCCACGGTAGGCACCCTTCTCTGTCGCTCAGTCCCCGCGTTACGGTGGTGTCGAGTTGAATTCGCGGAAGCCATGGGAGGCGGGGGATATCGTCGACGGGTTTCGGCTTGAACGCCGCCTAGCCCGAGGCGGCATGGCTGATCTCTTCGTCGCCACCCCTCCGTCGGGTGGGGCGAAAGTCGTGGTCAAGGCCATTCGCGATGACTGCGTCGGGCGCGACGAAATGCTCCGCCTGTTCGAGCGAGAAGCGGCCTTGTTGCCGATGCTCGACCATCCCTCGATCGTTCGCGTCGACCGGGTGCGCATCGATGTTTGGAACTCATACATCGCGATGGAGCTCCTCGATGGGTGCGACCTCCGCGACCTCGTTCGGGTCTCGCAGGCCACGGGTCGCAGGATTCCGCTGGGCGTCTGCCTGCGGATCATCCTCGACGTGCTCGACGGTCTGCAGTACGCGCACGAGTTGACGACACCCGACGGCGCGGCCTTGGGCGTCGTTCACCGGGATGTTTCTCCGTCCAACATCATGCTCACCCTCGATGGGCGCGTGAAGCTGCTCGACTTTGGCATCGCGAAGATGCGGCTCAACACGCCGACAAGCAGTCGGGTCGGCACCAAGGGCAAGGGCTGCTACATGGCACCGGAGCAGTGCCAGGGGGCGAGCGTCGATCCCCGGACCGACGTCTACGCGGTCGGGGCGGTGCTGTATGAACTCTCGACGTCGCGCCGAGCGTTCAATGGCAGCAACGAGATGGCGGTGCTGCACTCGATTCTCGAGGGACATTTCACGCCTCCGACGGAGTTGACCCCCGGGTACCCCGAGCGGCTCGAGCTCGTGCTCAAGACAGCGTTGGCACGCGATGGTGACGACCGATATCAGAGCGCGAGGGAGATGGCCGATGCGATTAAGGAGGCGGCGAGTGCGTCTGCGACCGAGGTTGCCGATCGCAGCGCCTTGCAGGCTTTCATCGGCCAGTTCTCCGCGTTGGATGTCGATGGAGAGCTGAGCGAATCGCTGTCGAGCCTCCGTTCGCAGGGCGAGCGGCAGTCGTTTGGGGCCCGCTCGGACCTCGCGTCTTCGGATGCGACGCAGGCCGAGATGTCCTTTGTCGAGGTGGCGGATCCAGCCGAGAGCTCGCGGCGCCCCGCGTGGCCTTGGGTGGTCTCTGCCGTGGCCGCGGTCGGTTTGTTTGGCGTCCTGTTTTCGGGTGGCGCCGAACCCTCGACCGTCAGCCGGGTTCCGCTTCCCTCTGTCGTGCCTGCGGCTGCGGTCCCGTTGCCACAGATGAGCACAGGCGGACGGCTTGCGGGCTCCGCGTTGTCGGGGATCGCAGACCCAGAGCCCGTTCCCTCTGAGGCCGGCGGTGAGTCCCTTCCGGACCGACCCGACCCCTCCGAGCCGCCGGCCAAGCCCCGCAGTAAGACCCCAAGACCTCGACCCAAGCCGGACGTTCGGACCCCCCAACCACCGCCCGAGCCCGGGCTGCGACTCGATGATGAGCTTCGGCCGCCGAAACTCTGAGCCTTCAGAACGACAGCTGGAGCCCGCGCGCGCGAGCGCGGAGCTGCTGCTTGCGGCGTCGTTTGCTGCCGTTGTTGATCAGCAGTACAGCGGTCCCGATCGCCAGGCCGGTGCCGATGGCGAGCGCGACGTCGGCTGCCACGGCGGTGCGACGCGCGGTCCGGAGGTCATCGGACGCCGAGGTCGAACACCGGAAGGTATCCCCACCACCAACGCACGAGTCGCTGGCGCGTTGGCGCGCGCTCAGCGAGAGACCGCCCAACACTCCACCGGTCACGAGAACGGTGCCGGCGGACGCGGCAAGAACAATGGCGGCGGGTGTGAACAGCCGCTGAGGCTCCTCGGGGGGCGGCGCCGGAGGCAGGACGGGATCGGGGCAGGGCGGAGCTTGTTGCACCGCCGCGGTAGCCTCCGGGTCACTGGGTCCGTCCGGATCTTCGGCAGGCTCGGGAGCGCTCGCTTGAGCTGCGATTCGAATCTTCAGGCCCCGGATCCGTTGGTCGATCGGACCTCTGCCTTCTGGCGGGAGGCTGCTGCGGTACCGCTGCATCGTGTCCAGGGCCAAATCGAGCTCACCGAGCCGATCCTGGGCGAGGGCGATGTTGAACAGGAATGTGTCGTCTCGAGACAGGGTGTACGCTGCCTCGAAGGCCTCGATCGCAGCCGCGTACTGGCCAGCGTTGAACAGGACCTTCCCGTCCTCGTACAGTTGCAGAACGTTGGCCCGTTCGTCGTCCGACAACTCCGGCCGCGTCGAAGTCGTCTCAGAGTCGGGCGCAGTGCTGGGCGGACTCACGGCGAGCGAGCACACAAAGGCCAGCGACAATGAACTCACCACGACGAGCGCAGCGTAGCAGGTCCACTCCGATGAGCGTGGCTCTCGTTTGGATGGTGCTGACCGGAGCGGGCTGCAGCCTCACCCTCGAGGAGCCGGTGCCGTGCAGAACCGATGCAGAGTGTCGCGAGTCGTTCACGTTTGGAGCGAGTTGTGGCTCGGACGGGCTGTGCATGGAACCCGTATTCCCAGCCCGATGTGGACGGTCCTTTCCGAGCGATGCGCTGGCAGACCCCCAGGCGTACCGAGACTCGATCCTGATCGGGAGCTTGTTTTCGTTCGAGGACCACGCGGACACGCTCCAGGCCGCAGAACTTGCGGTGCGGCAGGCCAACGATCAGGGAGGCCTCGATGGGCGCGAGTTCGTGATGATTCACTGCGACTACACGCCCGACGCCGGCGATGGGCTCGACGACATCGAGGCGGTCGAGGAACTCACTCCGTATCTCAGCGACGTGCTCGGTGCGCAGGCCATTGTGGGGCCACGTGGCTCCTCGCGGACGCTCGCGGCCCACGCATCGGTCGGAGACACACCAACGGTCATCATCTCGCCGTCCGCGACGTCGCCCCTGTTGACCAGCGCCGAAGCTGTCACACCCACCGACGATACGCCGGGACTTCTGTGGCGGACCGCTCCGCCGGACACCCTTCAGGGCACCGTCATCGCGCAGGACATGCTCGAGCGGGGAGTACGCAGCGTCGCTGTTCTCTATCAAGCGGGAGCCTACGGAGAAGGTCTCTCGTCACTGTTCTCCTCGACCCTGTCGGTTGAGGGCGGGACCGTCTCACTGCTCACCTTTGGGTCTGGGGAGGATTTCTCGCTCGAGGTCGCTCTCATCGCCGAGGGCATCGAGGCGGGCGACTTTGACGAAGTGTTGATGATCTCGTCGGAGATCGCCGACTACATCACGTTCTTCGACTCTGCGACTGCAACCGCGAGTTTGCGACGGGCGTATGGCGAAACGCTGGGTACCGAGGCTGGCGGCATCTTCCTGCCGGACGCGGCGTTCTCAGACCAGCTGCTCGACGAAACCACCACCCAGGCGCAGACTCTGTTCGCCAAGGTTCGAGGTTCACGGCCAGCGCCCGCGGACGGGGTCGTATTCAATACGTTCGCGGCTTCGTATCGCTCCGAGTTCAATGAAGACTCGACCGGGTCGGCCTTCACGCCGCATAGCTACGACGCCGCATGGATGGTCCTGTACGGGCTTGCCTGGGCGTCCTACAACGAGGACGTGGTCGATGGGGTGGGCATCGCGAGGGGATTGCGACGGTTGAGCTCCGGCGAGTCCGTCGACGTTCTGGCGTCTTCGTGGTCGACGATCCAGGCGTCGTTCGAAGCGGGCCGTTCCGTCGATCTTCGCGGGGCGTCGGGAGCGTTGGACTACGACCCGCAGACGGAGGAGACGCGCGCGCCGATCGAGGTCTGGAGCATCGAGCACGAAGACGACGCCTACGTGTTCGTGCAAGAGCGCGTGGTGGAACTCTGAGCGGGCCCCGCTACGGCTTGATGCCATCGAGAATCGGCAGCATCGCTTCCAGCACGTGACGCTTGACGACCCCGGCGCCATCGGCCGACAGGTGAATGCCATCGTGGGCTCGGACGCGCATCATCTTCGGCTTTGCGTCCTGTGAGACCTGAACCATCATCTTGTCCAAGTAGGCACCTTCGTCGTCGGTCAGAAGGTCCCAGGTCTCGATGAACAGGGCGTTACGCCGAAGCGCCATCTCGGCCCGAAAGATCGTGTTCACGACCTTGCATCGGTTGCGGAACTTCTCGGGCCGCATGATCGGCAGGCCGACCCAGAACAACTGCTGGCCGTCCGGTGCAAACGTGTCGGCGAGCGCGTTGACCCGACGTGCGTACTCCTCCCTCCACCCCTCTTCGCCCCAGCGGATCCACTCGCCCTTGCCCATGTACAGCCCCTGCACATCGTTGCCACCGAACATCAGCAACGTCGCGTCGGGCTTTCGCTCGTCCACCAGACGCGTGGACTCCTTGGTCCAGTTGAAGAAGTCCGGGCGCGCCATGCCTGAGCTGCTCCGCCCGCGCCGCACCACATCGTGGCCATGGGTCTTGCGGAGGGTCCGCTCGAGGAACATGCCGAACCCGCCGGCGATCATCGAATCGCCCGCGAGGAGAACCTTCGGCCCCGCTGGTGGCTCGTCTTCCGCCCGGGCTTCACGGCTCAGGCCGGCCGTGGCGAGGGAGGCGGCGCCGATGGAAAATGCTCGTCGAGTGAGTGCCATGGGGCTCCTAGAGCTTGGACGTGCGAGCGATTGAGGGCATTTCCCCGACCCGGACAAACGGGCTGTTTTCAAACGCCTGCGCTCTGCCTATCGTGTGGGGGTGTGTGTCTGCAACGGCGCACCTTACGCACGAGGCGGACCATGGCAGAGGACCAAACCCAAAAGTTCATCGAGCATCTTGTCACCAACAGCCGGGTGATGCTGTTCATGAAGGGGAACAAGATCTTCCCGCAGTGCGGGTTCTCGGCCGCCGTCGTCGAGGTGCTCAAGAAGCACGGCGTCCCGTTCGAATCGTTCAACGTCATGTCGGACATGAAGGTCCGCGAAGGCATCAAGGAGTACAGCGAGTGGCCAACCATTCCGCAGCTGTACGTCGACGGAGAGTTCGTAGGCGGATGTGACATCGTCCGCGAGATGGACGCTTCGGGAGAGCTCAGCGACCTGTTCGCGAAAGCCCCCGCCGCCGAGGCGTGAGGCTTTCTCTAGTGAGCCGCGACCGGCGTGTCGCGGCTCGCTTGTGGCTCCTGCGGCCGGTGGACTATCTTCGCGGGATGCAAAGCTTGCCCCTGCGTTTGAGCCTCGTCGTGTCCCTTGCCGCCTGCGCGATCGGATGTGGGGATGATGGGGGAGCTGGCGACACCGAGGCGGACACCGACGCAAGCAGCACTGGCGCGGGTGCCACCACGGACCCGGTGAGCACGTCGAGCTCGTCGACCGACCCGACAACACCGGCCTCCACTTCGACCACCGACCCCTCGACGACGGCAGCGGACAGCAGCAGCACGGGCGACCCGTCCGAGAGCAGCAGCGAAGACACCGGAGAGACCAGCACGGGCGCATGCCAGGTCTGGGAGGTCACCTACGACCTCGCTGGCAGCGAGTTCGAGATCAGTGGCACGGCAGGCGGTGGCGCTGGCGATCAGGTCAACGTCCTTCAGGAGCCCTACGACGCCGGCGGCAACATCGGCCCCGGTACCTTCGTGCTGCGCTTTGAAGACATCGACGGAGCACCAGGTGGCCTGGCGACGATGCATACCTACGAGATGGTTCTGAACTTCGTCGTGGGTGGGGCCGTCACGGTGACCACCGACATCCAGGGACAAGCCGGGCCCGAAGAGTGCGGCATCACCCAGGGGCTCTTGAACGCCGGTACCGTGGCGTGGGCACCACCCCTCATCTCGGACTACGTGACCACCGGAGAGGTGCTCTGCGAAGGCTTGCTGTGCTCGCTCGGTGGGTTGCCCAACGGTGAGCCCGTCGACATGGGTGGTACGACCGACCAGCCGGTCACGGACTTCGTCTTCGAAGACGACCTCAGCGCATTCACGATGGTCGAGCTGGTGGTCGCGATGGACGACATGTCCACCAACTCCTGGTCCTACAACGGCACAGAGACGGGCCGCGAGCTGGTCGACGCCCCGGACTGCCTCTGCCAGTAGATCCGCCCCGCTACAAGCTCAGCATGCGCTGAATGAGCGAGAGCAGCTGTTCGCCCACCTGCTGTAGGGAGGCAGAGCGAAGCGTCGCGAGTTCGACGTTGTACTGGGTGCGGCGGTCCTTGGAGAACGCGCCCTTCTTGTCGACCTCGAGCATGATCTGGAAGTTGGTGCCCAGGTACTGCATGTGGAGGTTGACGCAGTCGATGTTCCACTGGGTCCGCCACTGCGCGGGCGGCTCGAACCTGGCCTTGAACTCCTGCCCGAGGGGTTTGCTCTCGAGGGTGTCCACGCGAAGATCCAGGGCACCCATCGCGTCGCGAATCTTCTCGACGTCGATGTTGTGCATGTTGATCGGGACCTCGACTTCGACGTCGTAGGCCCAGGCGATGTCCACGCAGCCACGAATCTCCCAGTGCACATCTTTGCTGGAGATCGAGGTGGACTGAGGGATCCGCAGCTCGAAGGGCATGGGAACGCGGTCGTTCTTCTTGGCCTTCCACGGTCCCTTCTTGACCAGGACGCGGTCCCAAACATGCCCTTTCTTTGCGCCCTTGCGGTGGACCTCGACGAGTTCGATGGTGATCTCGTCGATCGTCTCGTTGTCGGTAGCCGTGAACTCGGCGAAGCCCTTGATCGTGCTGTCGTTGCTGAAGTCGTCGCCCGGCAGTGCGATCATGAACACGCCGTTGTCGTTGGACCCTTGGCGACGGTACGTCATCGCCCCGTCGGCGCCCGAAGGCTGGGCGGACGCCACGACCGGAGGGGTGCTGTAGGAGACGGCAGCCTGCTGCTTCCGCGCCTCGATCAGTGCCTTGAGATCGGCGGGCAGTTCTCCCATGACGGTCGCGCCCTGCTGCGCGCCACCGGTCCACGCGACCGCCAGTGGCATGTGTCCGATGAAGACATGCTGGCCCGGTGCGAGTTGAACCGGTTGCTGTCCGACGGGATGTCCGTTGATCCAGGTGCCGTTGCTCGACCCCATGTCGCGGATCAGCGCCACGCCGTTCTCCAGGTACACCTCGCAGTGCCGACGGGAGACCGTAGCGTGCTGAACACAGATGGAAGAACTCTGCTCGTCGCGCCCGATGATGTGTCGGGGACTGTTGGCGTCGAGCGACGCCATCGCGGAACCAATCTGCAGCGAAACCACTGTCATCGAAAAACGACGGTAGCACGCTGCTCGGAGCCCGGGGGATCAGAAGCTGGTGCTCGAGCCGCCTGTTGAGCCGCTGGACCCACTGGAACCGCTGGATCCATACCCGCCCGTAGAACCTGTGCTCGTGCCCCAGGCTCCCGTCGAACTCCAGCTGTCGGTTGTCCAGCCGGTCGTGCCGAACCCACTGCAGTCGACGGGGTCCGAGCCTTCGGGACAAAGACCCGTTCCCTCGGGCTCGTCGCACTCCCCGTCGAATGGGTACGGGCATGTGGCGGGTTGCCCGGTGTCAGCCGCCGAGGTGCCGGAAGAGGGGGTGGGAAGGCCACCGCACTCGACCGAGTTTTCGGGGCCACAGACCTGTTGCACGAAGACGCCCGCGCAGGTGTTCTCGAGCAAGCATTGCACCTCGTCGGCTTGCGGTTGGAGGCTATCTTCATCGCAGGTGCTCAGGCACGAAGCCTTGAGCTCGGCGGCGACGGAGCCGTCGCAGAGTTCGGCGGTCCCGGTTTGTTCGGCGCACAGCCCGGCTGTACACAGCGCAACCTTGTCGCAGAGGTTGTCGCACGTGATCGCTGTGCTGGTCTGAGGCTCCTGGCACGAGGGGTGGAACATCGTCTGCGACATTGTCTTGCCGCCGTCGCCATCGGACGAGAGGCAGCCGGTGCTGGCGAGGGCAGAGAGGAACGCGAGACGGAGGATGGATGCTTGGGGGGATGGCATCGTGGTCGGTTGGGTACGGGGAACGCAGGTGCCCATACGCGGGGGCGGCCCGCCTCGGCCGGTGCGGTCTTCGGAAATGTTGTGTTCCTCGGCGCGGTACATCGATTCGTGGGGGTCGCGGACGAGCGATGCGGGCAGCCGACGACCTACGTGCGCGAGTCGAGCTTCGGCCGCTTCCACCAAAAAAAATGTCGACAGCACCCCCCGCGCGTTTGAGACTCCTGCTGGCCTCGGGTTCTTGACCGACCTTTCCAAAGATCGCGAGCTGCTTGCGGCGTTTCGCAGCGGTGACCCGAGCGCGCTCGAACGGGTGTACTTCGAGCATGCGACAGCGCTCGAAGTCCGACTTCGTGCGGGCTTGTCTCGTGGCGGGACACGGATGGGTCCGCTCTCGGATCCGGACGTCCGTGACGTGTTGCAGGAGGTGTTCATCCGAGCGTTCTCTGCCTCGTCTCGGTCGAGGTACGACGGCATCCGTCCGTTCGGAACCTGGCTTCAGACCATCGCCCGCAACCTCCTCATCGACCGAGCCCGCCGTCGAGGACTGCCTCAGGCCGAGGCCGAACTGCTCGATTTCGTGGCCGATGACGCGGCCGGGGTCGAGGAGACCCTGCTCGATGCGGAGCTGCAGGCCGCCACAGCCCTGTTCGTCGAGACGCTAGACCCCGAGCAGCGCCGGTTCGTAGAGTTGAGATTCGAGCAGGAGCGGTCTCAAGAAGACGTCGCGCGTGCCATGAATCTCACTCGTCGCAGGGTCCGAACTCTCGAGAAGCATGTGCGCGTGGGTCTGCGTGGGTTTCTCGCGGAGCGGGGCCTGGAGCCGGTCCTTCCGCGGGGCGCCGACACCTCCGACGCCAACTCGTCTTCGAAGGGACCGAGGTCGTCATGAACCCCTCGGACGAACAAGAATCGGACCGGGCCGTCGGTCGGCTGCTCTCCGGTCGGGCCCGGCTCAGTCGACCGGAGCACGAGTCGATCGTCGCGAGTGTTCTTCAGGCGACCGCGGACGAAGCGGTGCCGGCCCCCTCGAGAAGCAAGTGGTGGTGGCCGACCGGGATCTTGGTCGCCGCGGCTGCCGCAGCGTTGGTGTTGGTCTTGCTTCCCGGCGATCCGCCGCCCACCGATCCCGATCCATTCACCGCCCGAGGCGGATCCGAGGGTCCGCAGCTTCAGCTCACGTGTGAGCCTGGCTGCACGTCCGGCGCTCACGTGGTGCTGGAGGTCGCGGACGCGGATGAATACTCGCATGTCGCAGTGTTCTCGTTCCGAGAAGACGGTGCGGCGATCTGGTATGCGCCCGGCGATGCGGCGGGCGAGAGCCTTCCGTTGCCCGAGGGCGCACGGGGGCTGCTCCCGTTTCGTATCGAACTGGATGAGACGCATCGGGTCGGGCGCTACGACGTTATTGCCGTGTTCTCGAAGACGCCGCTGCGTCGCGATGCGCTCCGTTCCACCTATCGAGATCGGCCCGACACGGTGGCGATCGTGGAGCGAGTCCTGATGGTCGAGGCATCCCCATGACGTCATTCGGCCGCCAGCTCGCGGCCGGTTTGCTTGCGGTCGTCTGCGCAACGCCCAGCGTCGCGTCGGCGAAGAAGACCGTCGCCGTGGTGGTCGGCAACAACCAGCCGCCGGCGGGGGAATCAGGCGCGGGGCTCGCGACGCTTCGTTATGCCGACGACGACGCCCATCGCTACGCCGACCTTCTCAGGCGGGTGGCCGATGACACCGTCCTGCTCACCGTCTACGACCGTCAGACGCGCGGTCGTGTGCCGGATGCTGCGGTCGACGGCCCCCCCACATTGGCTGCGCTGCGCAAGACCCTGGCGGCGTTCGCCGAGGGCGACGAACTCACCGTCTACCTCGTGTTCGCGGGTCATGGTGCGATCGACGAGTCCGGGGCGCCGTTCCTGTCGTTGTTGGACGGACCGCTGACGCGGGATGTGTTGTTCGACGAGCTGTTGGCGGGGCTCCCCGCGGATCGTGTGCATCTCATCATCGATGCTTGTCACGCTGCCGGTGTCCTGTCTCTTATACACATCTGACGCTGCCGACGAGCGATCTAGTGTAGAT
>CAJXVA010000346.1 GCA_913061055.1 uncultured Pseudomonadota bacterium | reverse complement strand
AAGGGGGGCGCTTTGGCGATGCCCAACTCGACGCGCTCGAGCATGCTCTCGACGCGGCGCTGGGCGACAGCGAGGTCGGGGCGGTCGTTCTACGCGCCGGTGAAGAGGCCTTTTGCCGGGGCCTCGCCCTCGATGCCTTTGCGAAGCTGGACGACCGTCGTGCGGTCGCGGCGACTGCCAAGCGACTGCATCGCCTGCAAGCGAGGATGAGTGGCGGGCGCGTCCCGTGTATTGCCGCCATCGCCGGGGCTTGCCTCGATGTTGGCCTCGAACTCGCGCTGGCGTGCGGCCACCGGATCGCCGCGGACCATCCCGATGTTCGCATCGGGCTCCCGCAGATCGAGCTGGGTCTGTTGCCCATCGGAGATGCGCTGGCCCGGCTGCCCACCGTGGTGGGCTTCGAGGCTTCGTTGGATCTGCTGCTCGAGGGAGAGACGATCGGTGCGGCCCATGCTCGTCGGCTGGGACTCGTCGATGCGGTTGTTCATCCGGCGGGACTCGAAGCGGCGGCACGGGAGGCGGCGCGTTCGGCTGCCGCCGCGGGTGCTCCGCCCAAGAACCGCCGCGCCTGGAGGCCTGCGCTGCCTGGGGTGGCGCTTCGCAACCGGCGGTCCCTTCAGCGGTGGCAAGAGACCCGGCCCCATGACGACGCCCTCGGCGGCGCCCGTCTTTCCGCGCTGGAGCTGCTGGGCCGTGGCCGAATCCAAGACACCTCCGAGCTGACGACGATCTTCAGTGAGGCTGCAGTCTCGGATGCCACCGCGACGCGCCTGCACACCTGGCGGTGTGCTCGGGCGCTCGAGCGATGGACTCCGCGGGCCGACGTGGCGGTGCCCACCCTGACGCGGCTGGGGATCGTCGGTGGCGGTGCGGTGGGGGCGGACCTTGCCGTCGCGGCCGCTCGAGCCGACGTCTCGGTCCGCATTCGGGAGAAGTCTCCGCCGGCGCTGGGGCGGGCCTTGGCTCGCGTCGAGGCCAAGGTTGCCGGCGATCGCGACCATGAGCGGCGGACACGAGCCCGGGCGCGGCTCAGCGGCGGCCTGGAACTCGACGGTTTCTCGACGATGGACCTGGTCCTGGAATCGGTTCCCGAGGAGGTCGCGGTCAAACGACGCGTCTTCGCCGAACTCGAGGATCGGGTCCGGCCACAGACGATTCTCGCCACGCACCCTCGTGCGACGCCGGTCTCGGAGATCGGGGCGCGGATGCGACACCCCGAGCGCCTCGTGGGCATCCGCGTGTTTCGGCCGCTCTCGCGTCGTCCGCTGTGCGAGATCATCCAGACGCCGCAGACGTCTGCACGAGCCCTTGCGGCTGCGGTCAGCTTTGCCCGTCGGATCAACAAGACTCCCGTGGTGGTGCAGGATGGTCCGGGGTTCTTCACGACGCGGGTGCTCGCGGCGTACCTGTCCCACGCCGGCGAGCTGGTGGCCGATGGCTTTTCGATCGACGATATTGATCGTGGCTGTCGCCGAGCGGGATGGCCCGTGGGGCCGCTGCAGCTGCTCGACTTCGTCGGCCTCTCCACCGCGGTTCGCGTGGGTCATGTGTTGACCGCGGCATTGGGCGATCGTTTCGACGTGCCGATGCCGCTGGAGGCGATGGCGGCCACCGGGCGGGCATTCTACCGGCCCTCGCGGCCCGGCCCCGAAGAGGAACCCGACCCCCGCGTGCACGACTTCCTCGGGGTCACGACGACCCGCGTCGGTGATGCCGATGAGCTCGGCGAACGCCTCACGTTGGTCGCGGCGATCGAGGCGGTTCGCTGCCTGCAAGATGGCGTGTTGGCGAAGCCGTCCGACGGGGACGTCGCGGCGGTGCTCGGCCTGGGATATCCGGCGACCCGGGGCGGTCCCTTCCGCCACCTCGCGGCGCGGGGATTGGCCGCGGCTCGCAGCCGGCTGTCCGCACTCGAAGACCGTTTCGGCAGCCGCTACCGCGCGCCGCAGTTGCTCGTTGAACTCGCCGAACGCGGCAGCGACTTTTCAAGCATGGAGGACGCGTCATCATGATGGGAGGACGCATTGCGGTCGTCGATGCCGTACGAACCCCGTGGAGCCCACGAGGTGGCGGTCTCTCCGGGATGTCCGCGGCGGCTCTGGGCGCCGTCGTCGTGCGCGACCTGCTGCTTCGGGCGGCCGTACTGCCCGACGTGGTCGATCTTGTGGTGGTTGGTTCGGCCCGCAGCGGAACCTCCGGGTCACTGGGGGCAGAGGTCGCCTTTCGAGCCGGGGTGGACGCCGTCGCACCGAGCGTTTCGATGGGGTCGGTGTCCGGCGAGCGCGCCATCGCCGAAGCGTCTCGGGCCATCCTCGTGGGAGACATCGACACCGCCGTTGCGGTGGGCGTGGAGACGCCGAGCGACCTCCAGGTTGGGCTCTCGGCACCGCTGCGAGAAGCGGTGATGGGCACCCGGCGCGGCGAGACTGCGGGGGACAAGTTGCGGGCATGGGCGGGCGTGAAGGCGACCGATCTTCGGCCCACCGCCGCGGTCCTGCGCGATCCGATCTCCGAGCAGCCGTTGGCCGCCGCGGCCGAGTCCGTCGCGTTGCGTTTCGGACTCGATCGGGCCGGACAAGATGCCTACGCGGTGCGCTCGCACGCGCGTGCGTTCCGGCGGGTCCGCGAAGGCGCCCCTGAAGTTGTGCCGGTGCCCGCCCCGGCCGGCGCGGGGGTGATGGTTGTGGAGCACGATGAGGGTCCGCGAGCCGAACTCACCGCGCAGAGCCTCGCGCGCCGTGCCCCGCTGGCGAAGGCAGGCGCTGCACTCTCGGTCCCCGCCTCCATCGCCACGGTTACAGCCGGCAACCTCTCGGTCCCCGCCGACGGGGCGGCGGCCGTCTTGCTCACGCGCCCCGACTTGGCGCGCAGCCGCGGTTGGCCCGTCTTGGGGGAGATCGATGGCGCCCGGTTTGCGTCCGCAAACCCGTTCACGTCTCCGCGGTTCGGGGGATCGCAGGCGCTGGACCGGCTGCTGGAGGAGAAGAACGAGCGCCTCGCAGACTTCGCGGTCGTCGAAGCATCCGAGTCGGCGGCGGCCTTTGCCCTCGCGTTGCTCGCCTCGCAACCCGAGCTCGACCCCGACGTGCTCAATCGGTGGGGCGGCTCGATCGCGCTGGGTCGTTGCAGCGGCGCGTCCGGAGTTCGTCTGCTGGGAACCGCGGTGCGCCGCATGGCGGCCGCGGGGGTCGACAAGTCGCTGGTCGTCGGAAGCGGCGCCGCGGGGCACGGCGCTGCACTCCTGCTCCGCCGCTGACCAGGCGCTGAGGATCAGCTCGCCGACTCGGCGAGGATCTTGCTGCCGAGCTGACGGGCGAGGGCGCCGTCGATCTCGTCCTTGTGGTCTTTCATCAGCGCACCCATGAGCTTGCCCATCTCCTTGGGGCTCGAGATGCCAACCTTGGCGATCACATCCCGGACCAGGGCTTCGGTCGCGGCCTCATCGAGTTTCTTGGGCAGAAACTGCTCGCAGAACGCGAGCTCGAAGCGGGTCTCTTCCATGGCTTCGGCGGCGCGGTCGCCTGCTTTTTCCAGCTCGACCATCGTTTTGCCCAGCTGCTTGGCGTAGGCCGCGATCGTCTCCTGCCACAGCGCGTCGTCTTCTTCTCGATCCGCGCCGGACTTCACCACGTTGAGCACCTTGGCGCGGAGCATGGCGATCACGTTCTTCGTGGGCTCGTCGCGGTCGCGTCGGGCCTGCTTGAATTTCTCTTGGATCTTCTCGCGCACGGACATGCGGCGAAGACTACTACTTCACGCCGAAATGTCTGCGGCGGCTTGTCGGCTTGGTCTTGCTACGGCCCGGGTTCGTCGGGCTTGGCCTCGCGCGCCTCCCGAATCCGGGCGTAGGCCTCGGTCCGGGCCTCTTGGTGCCGCTCGAGTAGCTCGGCATCGACCCCGTCCCGTTGCATCGCCCGCAGAAAACTTCGGTGCGCGCGCTGGCTCCCCGGAGCGCCGCGCCCCACCGCCGCGACCGTCGTTTCGATGGTTCCGGGCAGAGAGGTCCGGGTGACGAGGTGGGTCAACGCGCCCGCTTCGGCCAGGGCGTCCGCCTGGACTCGTTCGCCCAGCAGCAGGAGGCGCCTGAGGATCGCGGGGCCGAGCACCGCGTGAAGGCGCCGCAGGCCGGCGGCGTGGTAGACGACGCCGAGCTTTGCAGCCGGGATCGAAAACCAGGTGTCGTCGCTGGCGATGCGGAGGTCACAGGCGCAAACCAGCTCGAGACCGGCCCCGATCGCAAATCCGTTGATCGCCGCGATGAACGTCGCGTCTGCGGCTTCGATCGCCGCGGTGGCCTCGGCGAGCGGTGCATCGGGTGGGGGCCCATCTGCGCTCGGGTTGAGCGCCGTGAGGTCGAAGCCCGCGCAGAAGGCATCGTCGCCAGCGCCGCGCAGGACCACGGTCTCTCCGCGAAGCGTCGCGCACCTGCGTGTGATCCACCGCAGGGCATCGGGTCCCACGGCGTTTCGCCGCTGTGGCTTGTCGAGCGTCCACCACAGCGCGCCGTCGCGGCTCTCCTCGTGAAGACCGGTCGCGCTCACTCGGCGGGAGTCCCCGCGCCGGCCGGCCCCATGCGGGTGCCGGCGGGTCCCTTGCCGCTGGTCGGCGGCTTTCCGTCGACCGTGAAGGTGGGCATCGCAGAACCGTTCGAATCGCTTGCCGCACCCCCGTTCGGATCGATTTCGCCGTTCTGACTGGCTTTCTGCAGATCGTCGAGCGTGCGGGCAAGCGGGGAGTTGGGGTCTTGCATCGCCTGGCGACGCAGCGCGTATGCCCGCTTGCGCCGAAGCTCAGGCGTGATCTCGGACGGGTCGAGAGCGATGAGCCGCTTGTCCTCGTCGCTCAGCGGCGGGGGCTTGGACTCTGGCGGCTGAGCGGCCTCGGTCGCTGGGGTGGGGTCCGCGGCCTTGGAGTTCGCACCGCCGGCCGTTGCCGCAGCCTCCGGAGTCGGAGGCTTTGGGCAGGCCGTCAACAGGCAAGCCGTCGTCGCGATCAGGAACACGCGCATGGGCCGTACCGTACCAGCCTCAGACGACGCCGGCGGACCCCTTGCGGAGCGCCCGGACCAGGGCGAGTGGAATCACGACGGTGAGGACCAGCTGGGCCACTCCAAGCACGGCGCTGGCTTCGAACAACACGAACGGATGCGGGCTGAACCCGCTGTCTGACGCCGTTGCCGCGGTGACACCTGCGCAGACCATCTCGAAGCAGATCGCGCCGTAGCAGACCATCGCGAACAGGCTGCCCAGGATGTTGGTCGGGAGTGCAACGAGTCGAACGGCGAGCAAGGCGAGCACGACCAGTGCCCACAGAAGATGGAACGCACCCATCGGCGCGACGGGCACAGCGCTCGGGCCGAACACGAGGATGAGCAGTCCCGCGTGCATGCCAACGAACGCTGCGAACTCCAGCATGATGCCGCGCAGGGGCAGCGTGCGCAGCGTGGATGGTCCGTCGCCGACCGGTACGCGACCCGCGAGGATCAGCTGCCAGGCGAAGGCGACGAGGCCAAGGGACACGAAGTACGCCGGGACCGCATCGTTGGCGTCGAACTCCGGGACCACGGCGAGGGCGAGCACCATCGAAACGGCGGCCGCGAGCAACCCCTCGAGGCGGGTGATGGATGCCTGGGTCCGGCCCTCGATGCGGCGGGTCAGCGCGCGACTCATGACGTAGGCGAGCACCGAGAGCCCCACGACCGACACCGAGATGATGACGAGTGCGTGTTGGGTTTCTGCGGCGGAGAGCCGCATGTGCGGGACGAACAGCTCTCGCAGGCCGTGCACGAGGCCCACCGGTGGCATCATCGCGATGAGCCCGACCATGTCGTCTTCGAGGTTCATGCCGATGCCGACAGAGAACAGCATCAGCATGCACAGCGCGCCGGTGAGCAGCGTCGCGACGATCCCGGAGGACCAGCGACGGCCCAAGCCAAATCCGACGAGCTGGGTGAACAACACCAAGAACAAGGATGCGGCGGGCAGCAGCAGCAGGAACGGGACGAGATTGGCGATATGCCCCGCGAAGACACCTGCAAGCAGCATCACCAGGAACGATGGAGCAGCCAACACACCCGCCAACCCGACGCCCGCGGCGGTGAAGCCCGTGACGATGTCGACGGGGCGCAGCCGAGTTCCGAGGACGGGCTGCAGGGTGTTCTCGTGGACTTCTTGGGCCACGGTCGCACCGGAGGCCAAGGGCGCAACGATGAGCATCAGCAGGACCACGAACCCACCGGCGACGGCACCGGTCAGCCGGACGCCGTCCGCGAAGCTGAGCGGCGAGGTGTAGAACACGACCTCGGGGACCAGCTCTTGGTCGACAATCGCCTGCAGACGCAGGCGCTCTGCGGGCGCGTACCAATCGAACTGCCAGTCACGAGCCTCTTGGCCGTACTGCCACTGTGCGTTGTCGATGTCGTAGCGCGTGGGCGGGTGCGTCTCGAGTAGCGTTCGGATGTCGGCTTCGAGGCCCGCGTACTGGGCCGGCGCGCCCATTGTCAGCGCCGTGTACAGGGTCGCGTAGGCTCGCTCGCGCTCGTCGGCGAGCATCGAGTAGTCGGAAAGCGATGCGCCGGCGACCAGGATCCGGTCCCGTTCCGCGGTGAGCTGTTCGTACATGTAGCCGTCGTGGACGGTCACCGTGAACTCCGCTCTCTCGCGCTCCCAGCTCGATTGCTCGAGGTCCAGCTCGCGCCGCATGTCTTGCTCGAACCCGCCTGCGCCGAACGAGAGCCACGCGCCGATGAGCACGCTCAGTAGACCGAGGACGAGGGACACCGCCAGGTACCGGCGCAGTCGATTGCCGCGGAACATCCGGGTCACGAAGGGAAGGCTGGCGTCGCGAAACTGGTCGAGGCGCGCGCGAGTGGACGAGGTGGGGGCTTTGGACATGGCGAACCTCAGTTGACCTGGTCTTCGGAGAGGCGGTTGTAGACGTCTTCGAGACGGCTGCGGACGCGGCTGCAGGTCACGACCCGGACGCCGGCACCGCAGAGCTCGGCGAGCATGTCGGCGACCGCCGCATCGTCGCCTTGGACTTGGAGTGAGAGGGCTGTGAGACCGTCGGCTTCGGCCTCAGACTCGATGAGGACTCGGCGTCGGGAAAGAATCTCCCGCGCTTGCTCGAGCCCACCGAGGATGCGGAGCTCGTAGACGAGCCGACTGACCTCGTAGCGCTCGATGATGCTGTCCACCTCGCCACTGACGACGATCGTTCCCTGCTGCAGGATTGCGACCTGGTCGCAGAGGTCGTCGAGCTCGCGAAGGATGTGTGAGGAGATGATCACGGTGACGCCACGATCGCGAATCTGTCCGACGATGGTGCGGAGGTCGCTACGGCCGCGAGGGTCTAGTCCATCGGCGGGTTCGTCCAAGATCAGCAGTGAGGGGTCGTGCAGCAGGCAGCGGGCGACCAAGAGCCGCTGCCGCATGCCCTTGGACAACGCCTTGCAGCGGGCGTTCGCCTTGTTGCCGAGGCTGAAGGTGGCGAGGACCTCGTCGACCTTGGTGCGCAGTGAGGGACCGCGCAATCCAAAACACTGACCGAAGAACGTCAGGTATTCGGTCGCCGTCATGTCCTTGTACAGAGGGTTGCCGTCGCCAAGAAATCCGATCTGGCTGCGCAGCGCTTGATGGCTGGCGGCATCGGTGGCGACCTGGCCGTCGTACGCGATGGTGCCGCCGGTCGGCTCCATGACGGTGGCGACCATCCGCAGCGCGGTGGACTTCCCGGCCCCGTTGGGCCCGATCAGGCCCAGGATCGACCCACTGGGGATCGTCAAATCTACGTCGCGCACCGCGAAGGTGCTGCCGTCATAGGTCTTGCTGATCGCGTTGAGTTCGACGCGCATGCGGACTACGAACGCTCCATGGGACGAACTGATTGCATCACAGATGCATTCGGGCCTGGGCATGTCGAAACAGCCCACCTCCCAGCGCGGCTATCGTCCCAAGTGTGGAGCTGGCTCACGTCTCGCATTCGGCTACTCTGTAAAAAGCGGGTGGGCGACAACACTTTCAAGGTGAGCGAAGGCGGTAGGCGTGGTGAAGAGTAGGTTTTGTAAGTTTTTGACGGCGGGGGGCCTTGCGGCGTCATTCGCGCTGTCCGTTGGCTGCGCCAGTCGTCCCAAAGCCTACGCGGAAGTGTCGGTGGTCTCCGCGGCGCGGAATCGTTCGGCCTCGAACGACGTGCTGGTCCAACAGGCCGAAGCTGCGGTGGCGGTCGTCGAGACCCCATCGGGTCGGGGTTTGGGATTTGTCGTCGATCCGCGAGGCTACCTCGTCACGAACCGCCACGTCGTCGAAGACGCGAGCCACATCGAGTCGGTCTCGTTCCCTGCGCATGACCCGCCCAGGACCTACCACTCCGTCGAGGTCATCTATACAGATCCCGAGCGCGACCTCGCGTTGATTCAGGTGCACACCGACGACGTCTTGCCGCGGTTGCCACTCGCGGCGCGCAAGCCGTTGCCCATCGGTCGGTACCTCGGTTCGGGCGACCCCGTGGTGCTCGTCGAGTACGACCATCCCACGGAAGATGACCGCGTCCCGGACCTTTCGACCGCCCACTTCGTGTCACACAACGCGGCCGTGACCACGCTCGGCGCGGTCAACCCTGCTGCGGGTCCGGGGCGGTTCCTCGGCATCGATGCCGACGTCAAACGTGGGCAGAGCGGAGGCCCGGTTCTCGACCGGCATGGCCGTGTCGTCGGCGTGGTCACGTGGACGTGGCGGGACCGTGTCGGTGGCTTCGCCATACCGGTCGCCGACGTGTTGGACATGTTGAGCGAGAGGCCTGCCTTGGACTCCGACAACCAGCATCGCGACCGGATCGCGGCGCGCTCGCGCGAGTTCCTGTCCGCACTCGGGCACGGCAACATCGAGGACGCTCGTCGGATTACCTCGCCGTCCCATGCGCGCCAGGTTCGGTCCGACGCCGTCGACAAGATTACGGCGCAGATCGATCGCGATGGCGCCCCGGTGATCCAGGGGTTCTTCGCCGCGGTGGAGTCGCTCGTCGGCGAGGAAGATGCGTTCTCGATGCTCAGAGATGCGGTGAGTCGAACGGCGACCCCGGAGTTTCGAGAGGCGCTGGCATTTCCCGATGACCTCGAGGACGCTCAGATCGTCAGCTTCTTCTTCGAGCTTGGGCAGGCGTACCTCCTCGCGCGTGTCGCCGGCGAGATGTCTCCGGACGAGGCGCTGCGTCGGGCACTGATGCGACTGGAAACCGTCGACGCGGCACGGACGTTCGCGATCGCCGACGTGCTGACCGAGCTCGCCGGGAGTGCGGTCGAGATTCAGAGGGTGGAGGTTGTGCCGGGGGCGTACTCGCCGACCGCGGTCGTGTCTTTGGCCCGGACGCCGGACGTTGAGGAGGCCGGTCGCGGCCGGCATCTCACGCTGCACATGAAGCTGGAGTGGGGCGACTGGTACGTCACCTCGATCGCCCCGACGCCGCTGTCGGACCGCGTGGACTAGGACCTCCCGCTTGAAGCCGGTGCCTTGGTCGGCGTTGGCTACGTTCGGTACTCGCTGGCTCTCCCGCGACGCATCCCGTCGGGACGCTTCGCCTGTCAGCTCCGCACCGCGGCGGACTGAGAACCGGGGACCGTACCTACCCGGCGTTGCGGCGCCGGGGCTCGCGACGCCTGTCGGGCGGGGTCTTGTCGCCCTTGCGGACCCGCACCAGGGAGCCGCGGGCGTCGTCGTGTTCGTACACGTTGATCCATCCGTTGGGCAGGACCGGGTCGAGCGCATCGAACACCCGTTTGGCATCTTTCGGGGCGAGGTTGATGCAGCCGTGGCTGACCCGGTTGCCGAAGCGGTTGTGCCAATAGGCGCCGTGAAGAGCGAACCGACCGTCGAAGTACATCGCCCAGGGGACGGCTTCCACGTGGTAGGCGTCGTCGTCCCCGGCGCGAGAGCGCATGTCGGTGAGCGCCAGCTTGCTCTCCATTCGGTAGATGCCCAGGGGGGTGGGGTTCTTGCCCGTACCCGAGGAGATGACCGTCGTGAAGATGGGCGTGGTGCCGCGCATCAGCATCAACGTCTGCTGGGTGACCTCGACATCGACCCAGACGGCGGAGTCGGAGATGCCCTCGGGAGGGTCGGCGGGGATGAACCGGCGAATGGCCTTGGCCTCCACCCAGCCGGTCCCATCGTGCAGGGGATAGAACACGGTGCCCCGCTTTCGAACCGAGGCATCGTCGACGACGACCGTGGTTTGAAACGGGAGTGTGCCGGCCGCCTTGGCGTCAGGGTGCGGGGTGTCCAGCTTGGCGGCTTTGGGCCACGCGACGACCCAAGCCAGGGTGCCTTCCTCGGGCAGCGGGTCGTTGATCAGGTCGCGGCCTTCGAAGGCGCTGGGGCTGAAGCGCCGCACGTCGGCCTCTTTTACGACCCGGCGGGTGTCGTCTTCGAGGATGCGTTCGCCGTTGGCCCATCGCCGTCGCACAAACGCGTAGTCGTGATCCGGCTCGAGCTCTCCGACCGGTTCATCCCCTCGTTTTAGCGCCGCGCGCGAGCGCCAAACCGGGGCCGGGTGATCACCCTTGCGGCGCTTGGCATACCGCTGTCTCTTATACACATCTGACGCTGCCGACGAGCGATCTAGTGTAGATC